>CAYOIP010000020.1:0-19124 GCA_964404065.1 uncultured Candidatus Peribacteria bacterium | reverse complement strand
ACTTTTGTAGTTTTTCTTTTAAAGCATTTTCAACTTTTTTTGCTATAAAAATCTTTTTTCACTCTAAAACACCCAAAAAAATCTCTTCTGGAGAATATTTATCTAAACTATCTATAAAAATATAACTCTCTTCAAAAATCACATTTTCATCATCTCAGACCAAAATAGCATTTTTAAAAACATTTCTTATATCTCTAACTTCATAGTTATAATCTGGAAGTTCTGGTAAACTTTTAGAGATAGCAACATAAATTTCTTGCTTTATTCTTTCAAACTCTCTATTATTATTTTCTACAAAATCTAAAACTTTTTTTTCAATGGACTTTTTTAGTCACTTTTTTATAAAAATCTTTTTTCATTCCAAAATAAATCATACTATTTCTTCTAGAGAATATTTTTCTAAATTATTTATATAAATCGTTTCATCATCTAATTTGATTAAATTATCAGAATTTATAATAAATACTGATTGTAAATATCATTCTAGAGTAACTCAATTAGCTTTCAATTTTGTAATATGATTTTGAATCTCTGCTTTTTTATAATCAGAAATTGATGATGAAATATTACTTATAAGAATTTCCTTTAATCACTCTTTTATAAATATTTTCTTTCAACTTAAAATAAATCAAAATATTTCTTCAAAAGAAAATTTTTCTAAATTATCAATATATATCAAACCACGCTCATCTTGTTTCTCATATTTTTCTGACTGATTTACTTCTTCTAAAAACCTTGTTATAACATTTTCATCATACATCTTAGTTCATACTTTTTCCAATCTAACTCCAAATCTTTTTAGTATTTTTTCTATATATTCTTCAGATAATATTTTTTCTAATTTTATACCAAATCTTTTTTGTAATTCTTCTTCAAAAACAATTAAATCATCACTATCAATCTCATCTCAAATAAAAAATCTAATAAATAATGAAAGAAATTTATTTTTAGTATTATTTAAATTATTTATTATTTGTTCTCTTATATTTTCAAAATATTTGTTTGTTTCTTTATTTTGTGATTGGATAAATTTTAAAATCCCAATTTTAAATCATTTAAACAATCATTTTTCTAAAAAAACTTTTTTTCAACTTAAAAGCAATCAAATCATTTCTTTTTCTGAGTATTTTTTCAAATCATCAATATAAATTGCTTTTTTATCAATTTCATTACGATTTTCATCAGAAATCAAAACAACTTTTCAAAATGATTCTTTTACTTCTCTTTCATCATAATACTCTGATTCTGATTCTATTAGTTCAAAACCAAATTCCTTTTTGATTTCTGATTTAAATGAATTAAAATGTTTTTTATCTACAAAACCTTTACCAAGTAAACTAATCAATGATTTAAAAAACAAATTTCATCATAAATTATTTATTCACTCTATTATTTGTTCTTTTGATTTTTCAAAATACCTTTTTGTATTCTTGTTTTGAGTTTGTATAAAATCTAATATTTTATTTGAAAAAGTTTTTCTAAATCATTTTTTTACTAAAATCTTTTTTCAGTCTAAAATAAATCAAACTATTTCTTCAATAGAATGACTTTTAAAACTATCTATATAAATAAATTCTTCCTCATTTTTAGCAAGAAATATAGTTTCAAAAAATTGAATTAAAGAGTCTTCAGAAAGAATATCTTGTTTAATTGATCATAAAATTTCTTCTTTTTTTATATTATCTATTTCTGATACTAACTTTCTTATAATAGAAGTTTTTAATCAGGATTTAATAATAATTTTTTTTCAATTTAAAATAAATCAAACTATTTCTTCAGTTGAATAGGTTTCTAATTCATCAATATATATATCATCTTTATCAATTACACCATCTGCAAATCATATTTCTAAAAGTGTTTTTTTTATATTCTCTATAATATAACTTTCCGTTTGCAATATTGGTAATTCCTTTCAAGTATATTTTTCTAATTCCTGTCTCAACTTTTCAAAATCCTCTTTTTTAATTCATAATTTATCACTATATGTTCTATAAAATCTCAAAAGTCTTTCTATAGTAAAATTTTTTCCATTTAAACTTACATTATTTAAGGTATCTCTCTGAGAAATTAAATCATCTTCATTTTCTTTTAATAGTTCTCAAAATTCACAATCAAATTGTGATTTATTTATTCAATTTTCATCACTAAAATTAACTAAATTTAAAGCTAAAGTTAACTCTTCCCTTAATTTGTTATTTCTATTTTCTATATCCAAATTCTCTTCTTGCTCATTTTTTAGTTTTTTTATTAAAGCTTTATATTTTGAAGTTACTGTTCATTTTGCAAAACTGGCAACAGCTAAAGGTTTTTTTCTTCATTCTTTAACTTGTTTTGGCAAATCATCAACAATTTTTTCTTTTGCTGAAGTAACTGGATGAAAATTTTCTAATTCTATTTCTTGCTTAGTATCAATAATTTCGATTTTTTCTAAAGCTGCTTTTATATCATCTTCATCAAAAAGTAACTCTGGAACATCTCTTAAAACTGAAGAAATATCATCAACTGATTCAATTCAATAATCTTTTATAACTGATAAAGCTTCAGAATAAGCTTTTTTATAATCACCATCTTCTACTAAAAAAATTAATTCTTTTAATGCATCTTCTTTTTCCTTATCTAGTTCAGGAACTACTTTCAATAATTTATCAATATCTTTTTCTTCATATATATTTTTAGACTTTAGTAAAACATTGGCATCATTATAAACTTCTTTTATATCTTTTCATTTACTTAATTTTTCTAATCTAGCAACACATCTATCAATATCTTTCTGAATTTCTTCTTTTTTATCTTTTCTTTTTTCTTTTTTTAATTTTTTTTCATATGCATTTTTATCCTCAAAAGCATTTTTTATTGTTAGTGCTTTTACTAGAGGTCTTGAAATTTTATTATTTTCTACTTTGATTTTATTAATTTCTCTTTCTAATTCTTTTAAAAATTCTCATCATTTTAGAGATTCATAAAGTTCTTTTATTCTAAAATTTTTTTTCAATATATTAGCAATTTTTTCATTTCAATCTTTTACTTGAGTTATTCTCTCACGAGTTAATCTAATATAATCCTCCCACATTTTTATTGCTTGCAATTTTGTCAATTCACTCATCAAAATTTTTCAAGAAAATCATTTTTTTACAAGATATGGAATCATACCACAGTGGTCAGTGTGAGCATGAGTAACTATCAAATAATCAGCACTTATTACACTTGGATCTATGTATTTATTTAATTCTAATGCAGTTTTTACTCATTGTACAGCTCAGAAATCAAATACAATTCTTGGAGTTTTTAAATCTCAAACCTTTAAATCAACAACTGTTTTTGAACCTGTGATACTTGTTCAAATACTTTTATCTTCAATTGATCATAAAAAACTTACTAAAGCTTTTGCCATACTCCAAAAAGTAAAAAAATAAGAGTAATTTATACTAATTTAAAATTAAATGTCAAAAATATTTTGACAAAAAATAATTTTTATTATTATGTTGTCTTATAATTTAAATTTTATAAAATGGATAAATTAGATAAAATCAATGCAGAACATATTGTAGATCATGAAGATTTTGCTGACTTTGTGACATTTAAGTTATATTGTTATTTTCTACCAAAGTCTATTCCAAAAGGCTTATCAAAAAGATTTGAAAAAATAGAAAATGAAAAAATGGAAGATATTACTGAATTTTTTACACATTATATAAATTCAATAAAAGATTTAAATCTATTACATAGTATTTGAGATGAATTAAAAGCAAAAATTTGAAAGTGAGTTTGAATGTGAAATAATTGAAATATAGCTAAAGAAATAAAAAAACTTTTAAAAATATTAGATGAAAAAATTTTAATTCTAGAAAAACAAATAGATACCGAAAATTTAAAAGAAGGAGTAAAAACTAAAACTCAAGAGGTATTAGATTGAGAAAAAGAAGTAAAAAAACCAAGAAGAATAAGTAAATATATAAAACTTGAAAATTGAACTTTTGATTTTGATGTTTGGGAAGATATATTTAACAGATATTTAATATGTTTTTGAAAAATTATTAGCTATCCTTGAATTAGAAATCATAAATTAAAAGAATTTATTGAAAGACTAAAACCAGAAAATAGATGATTAAATAATGTTTTTCCTCAAATAAATTTATTTTTTGAACATTTTGGATTTATAGAATTTTATGAATATATTTTAGGTGTTTTAGCATCTGATGATCCAAAAAGAGTTATTTTAGCAGAAGCAGTAAAAAAATATTTACCTGTTTTTAAAATATCTTGATGAAATAATGAATATTTTTTATGATTACAAGAAAATATTATCAAAAAAGCTAAAAAAGAATTAGAAAAACAAAAAACTAAAAGAAATGCTGAATAAGCATTTCTTTTTTTATAAAAATTTGAACTTTTACAAAAAATCATTAAATTCATATAAATTATTTTATAACTTCCAAAAAATGTCAGTTGAAGCTTGAAAATTAAAAGAAACTGAAAAGAAAAAAGAAACTTTAGATGAAAAAAAATTACTTGCAAAAGAAGAATTAAGACAAAGAGAATTTCAAAAAACTAAAGAGCAAATAACTCTATGAGAACAAACAAATAAAAGTTTAGACGAACTTAGAGAATTGCTTGAAAAATGACTTCTTAGACAAGAAACTATTGATTCTGTTATGAGTTGAAATAACATTTCTCCAGATGAAATAGAAGAAATATTTACAAAAATCGATGAAATTGAAAATGTAAATGATATTGACAAGTATTTACCACGTGAATTTAGAATTACAAAAGATGAATATTTTAAAGCATTAGAAGATAAACTTTTTAGAGCTCAAATTTTAACAAAAATAAATACTGCCCTAACTATCATTTCTCATCAAATCACTTGAGATACACCAATGTGATTAAATTTATTTTCTTGATTTTTAATATTACTTGATAAAAATCTAGTTATAATTCAAGAAAACAATATTGATGTAAAAAATTCTTTAGAGTGACTAGATAAAAACTCAAATTTAACTTTGTGACAAAAAATCAAAAAATTCTTTACTAACTTATTTCTAAATAAATAAAATGAATTCAATTTTTTTGTGAATTATATCAACATTATTAGATTCAATATGATTATCTTTTCGGAAAAGAGCATTAAATGAGTGAAATTTAAGCAATACAATGTTTAGACTTATTGGTCATTTTTTTTGATTTTTTATTATTTTATTATTATTTTATATTGTATGAATAGATAAACAACTTTTTTGAAACACTAAATATTTATTCATAATATTTTTCATTTCTTTATTAATAAGCCTTAATAGTTATTTTAATACTTTTTTAATGAAAGAAATAAAATTATCTGAATTATTACCTTATGATAATTTAGATAAAATATTTATTATTATAATATGATTTTTCTTATTTTATTGAACTGATAAATGAAGTTCTATTATTACTTTAATAATAACACTAATAACAATTAGTATTATTATTTATTTTAGTATTGATATAAAAAAATTAAAAATTCCAAAAAAGATATGATTATATATATTACTTAAAATATCAAAAGCAATTTCGATAATTTTGATATGATATGTGTTATTTAAATATTCAACCATAACCTTCATGGTATCAAATTGGTTTATAGAAACTATATTTTTTATAATTATAATTATTATTACAAAAGACAACATTAAATCTTTAATAGAGCAAAAAAAAATATTTTATAAAAATAGATTATATGCCTCGATATCAGGACGGAGTTCTTCTATTATATGATTAATTATTATTCAACAATCTTGAGTAATAATTGCTACTTTGCTTTGATTTTCTGCAATTGTTTTTAATATTATTTCTATGAAAATTATTTTAAATGATAAACCTAATAAAAAACAAATAATTATGGCGTTTTTAGTTATTTCACTGATTTGAGTTTGATATTACTATAAATAAAAGCTTTGCAAAATTGCAAAGCTTTTATTTATATATTCCATCAATTTACTCTCTCAAAAGCACTATCATTTTGAACATGTTCCCATTGTCCTGTATAAACATATCAAATTGCATTTCACAATTCTGGTAATTTTGGAAAAAAATCATACTCTAAATAATTTCAAAAATTATTTTTTTCTAAAAAATTTTTTGTAGTTATATAAAGTCAAGAATTTGTTAAAAGCAAACTACTTGCCTTTGGTTTTTCTACAAATCATATAACTTTATTTCAATTAATTTGTACATTTCATAATTGTTCTGGATTTAAAACAAACTTTAACAAAAAAGAAAAATCTCATTTTTGTTCTTGATGATATTTATAATAATCTTCTAAATTCAGATTTCAATAATATATATCTCAATTTGAAATAATTAAGTTATTAGAAATATTTTCTACTTTTAAAGCTTCTCTTAATGCTTCTCACGTCATTTTTTTTGGATCTAGTTCAACAAATTCAAAATTTATAAGTTTATATTTTGATTTCAATTCTTTAGAAAATAATTCTTTTGTATTTAAAGGAATTGTTATAATTATATTTGTAATTCAAGCTTTTTTGAAAATATTTACTTGTCTTGAAATTACACTTTCTCAGCTTATTTCAAGTAATCATTTTGGTTTATCAAAAGGATAAAATCTATTATCCCATTTATAATCATGACAAAAAATTATCACACTTACTCATGCAAAATCTCAATATCTTTCTTTTAATACACTTTCAATTACTTGACTTCTATTTTTTCATTTACCAAGCAAAATATCTTCATCAATTTTTGATAAAATATTTTCATTTAAGCTAATTGTTATCTTGTCTTTCATAATATTTGTATAAAAAAATAATACATTTATTTATCTATTTTACACATTTCTTCAAAAAAATCAAAAAAGTCATACTTTTTTCATACTTTTTAATATAAATTTATTTGATTTTATAAAAATTAAGATTATAAAGACATCTTAAATATATATTATTATTTTATTATTATTTTATGAAAACAAGTAATTGACTAGAAATTCCTTCTTGGTTAAAATGACCAATCATAAGTACTATTGACTGAACTCATAATATTGTTTTACCAAGTGATGTTTGTTTTCCAGAAAATCTAGAAAGACACATAAGTCGTTTTAAAACATTTATTAGTTCTTTGACTGATAGAGAAACAACTATGGAAAACATTGAAAAAAGATTAGCAAGAAAATACTGAGCTTGAAGAACTATAGAAACACCAGAATGAAGAATTGCATGTTGTTTATGATGGAAAAATACAAATATTGCTAGAATAGCAACTCAAATAATAATTCCTTGAAGTGAAATGAATCAAGTTATAGATTCTCAACACAATATGTGAAGACATGTACTTGATCCTATTTGATGGGCATCTAGATGCATATCTCCAACTAAAAATTACTGATTTTTATGAAAAATTCCTGAACTAAGACCTGATAGTCCAGAATTTAACAAAGAATTATATGAAGAAATAATGAATAGTATAATTAAAGTATCAGAAATTTTATGATATGCTGTTGAAGTAAGTCAAGATGAAACAGCTATTATGCCAGTAGTAGCCATATCATGAGCAGAAAATTTAATTACACCTTTTTCAACACCAAAAGAAAAATCTGATGTATCAACTGCAAAACATTATATACTTAACAATTATTAAAAAGGAGAAAATCTCCTTTTTTTCAACTAAATTTGAACTTTTACAAAAAATCATTAAATTAACAAAAATTAAAATTTAATAAAGTTTATGGAAGAAAATGAAATATTTGTAAGAACAAATTTTTGGCAAGAAATAGAAGATTCTACAAAAAAATACGCTCACATCATAATGATTGCTACAAAACCAGATATCATCAAACAAGCTCCCCTATATCTTGAACTAAAAAAAAGATGAGAATTAGTAATTCTTGTTCATACAGGACAACACTATGATTATAACTTAAGTAAATGAGTCCTAACAGAGTTTGGAATGGATGTAGATGTAAATCTAAATATTTTTGGTCCTATTCATAAAAAATTCTCACTAATCGTTGAAAGACTTTGAAATTTTTTAGTTGAACTAAATGATAAATACAAAAAAATCCCAGTTCCTTATGTTCATTGAGATACTCTAACAGCTGCAACAGCAGATAAAGCAGCATTCTTAAATAAATTTGCTGTAGTTCATGTAGAAGCTTGAATCAGAACTTTTACTCCAAATAAATATTTTTATCAATTTTTATTTACCAACTATGAAGCTGGAAATTTTGATTGGGATGAGTATTATAATTCTTTGCAAAAAAGAGAAATTTATGAAACTTGAAGTATAGAACCATTTCCAGAACAATTTGATACAAGAAGTATAGAATGATCAACTTGATTTTTTGCTGCACCAGTAGAACTTTATAAAGAAACTTTAACAAAAGAATGATATGATCCGGATAAAATAAAAGTAGTTTGAAATACTGTAGTTGATGCTGTTGAAATATCAAAAACAAAGATAAAAAATTCTCAAGCTTTTATAAAATATCCAAATATGGCCGGAAAAGATTTTATATTTGTAACAATTCATAGAAGAGAAAATTGTGAAAAAAAAGAAAGATTTTTGACTTTATATTATGCACTTAAAAAATTAGTTCAAGATTGAATTCCAGTTTGTTTTTTAGAGCTTTATGCATCAGGATTTGCAATTGATAAATACTGACTTAGAGATGATTTAAATGAAATGATTAAAAATTATCCAGATAATTTTGCTTACGGTCCAGCACTCGCTCATCATGCTGAAGTAATTGATATGATTTCAAAAGCTTGAGCAGTAGTAACTGATAGTTGAAGTATGCAAGAAGAAGCAAATATTGTTTGAACTCCGTGTGTAACTTTGAGATTTTGAAGTGATAGAACTGAAACTATCCTTGCTTGAACAAATATTATAGCACCTCCTGTTAATTCATGTTTAATTGCTGAAATTATTGCATGAGCTATAAATAATCCAAAAATGAAATGAAAAAATTTGTATTGAGAAAATGTCTCAACAAAAATAGTAGATGAAGTCCTGGCTTTATTATCTAAAAATTGAAAACTTTTCTTACTTGATGACGAAAGGCTTGGGCTAGAAAAATATACAAATTGGAAGATATAAAAAATTAGCTTTTAAAAAAGCTAATTTTTTATATATATAATTGACTATGTGTTCAAATATTAATAAACTCTATAAATTCATATTTTCAACTTGAAAGTTCTTTAAAAATCGCTCTAAAATCTCAAGTTATATCTATACTTCTACATCATTCATATTCTCAGTTTAGAGAATGATTATTTAAATTTTTATTAAAAGGATTATTTTCAAAAATCTTTAACTTTTCTTTAAATTTGATTTTAATTTTAGTATCCATTTTACTATAAGATTTATCAAAACTTTTTTTAGATTTTATTATCATATTATTTTCTATCTAAAAAAGCAATAAATTCATCTGCTCAAACAAAAGGTCAATAAGTTTCATCTTTTTTATCATAAAATTTTTCCTCTATTTCTTTTTTTGATAATCATATAAGTCTATTTTCTTGTTTTTTTTCAAATAATTTACTAAATCTCTGTTTTTTAGCTTCTTTTGCTAATAAAGTCAAACAAACTTTATCATATGCAATTTTATTTCAAAAAAGAACAGCAACTTTATCTGGAACATTTTCAATAGTTATTGAAGGCATGTTATTATTTTAATAATAAAAATTACATAATAATTATATAAACTTTATAATTTTTGCAAACAAAAAAATTTTTATAAAAGTTATTTAAAAATGCTATTTATTTTTTTAACATTTTCCTATTTTTCATCTAAAAATCAAACAAAAACTACTTTTAACAACTTTTTAACAATTAAATAATAGTTAAAAAAATTGTATAAAAATAATGAACAAAAATATAAAAATAACTATATAAATTATAGCTTTGAATAGACTTTTAGAAGAAAAATTTAAATTAGTTATAATTTTAACCAAAAAATTGTATTAAAATATCTTGGCTTAAAATAGATTATTATATAAATTAAATTGATTTATTAAAATATTTCATATAATTGTCAATAATAAGTATTAGAAATAATTTAAATAGTAGTGTATAATTATTTCGTAAAGTTGATTTAGAAGAAATTCTACATATCAACTTCGTTCTTTAAAAAACAGTGTCACTTCTCTAGAATGGGAATCATAAAATCCAATGAATGTTCCCTCATAACAAAAAAATAAAATAAAAACAAAAACGGAAAAATACTAACCTCTTTTAATGAGAATTTAAAATTTTTAAATTTTCATTAAAAGAGGTTAGATTCAAAAAAACCTAAAAAAATTTTCGCATTAGCGATAAAAAACAAAAATAAAGTTGCACGGTGAATAGCAATTAAAAAATCACCCAAGAGAGGTGATAAACTGTTTGAGATTCAAAGCTCCGCGAAAGCGTTGTAGCTAGAACTCAAGCTGAAACTATGGATTAAGTTTCAAAATATGGGAATTATCCCCGAAGACAACAAAAACCTTTTTATATGTCTTCGGATGTGATGAAATCCTTATACATATGAAAAGGCCGCTACCAAGTTGGTCCTTTTTTTTTAGTGAAAAAATTAAAAATATTTTTCTATTCTTTCAATTAATTCTTTTGGAGTAACTGCTGCTTTCAATATATACTCATCAGCTCATAATTCATATCATTTTTCTACATCTTTTAGCGAATTTAAATTTGATAAAATAATTATTTTTGTTTTCCTTAAAGTTGAAGTCAATTCTTTTATGGCTTTTAGAGTTTCAAATCCATCCATTTGTGGCATCATGATATCAATAAGCAAAACATCTGGTTTAAAATCAGTTATTTTCGATAGAGCCTTTAATCAATTATCACAAACTAAAACTTCAAATCATTCCATTTCAAATTTTAGCTTATACATTTCATAGATAGAAGCATCATCTTCTACTATCATTATTTTTTTTGTTTTCATTTTTAAAAAATTAAAAAATAAATTATAAAGGTAAATAAAATAAAAATTCACTTCATTTATTTAAACGGCTTTTTACTTTTAATTCTCATTTCATTTCTTTTAAAAGTCAAACTACAATTGGAAGTCAAAGCCCAGTTCATCATATTTCTCGTGTTAAAGAATTTCTAACTTGCACAAATTTTTCAAATATCTTAGATAAATCTTTTTTTGAAATTCATATTCAATTATCTTTCACACTAAAATAAACTTTATTATCTTTTACATACGAACTAAAAAGTATTTTTCAATTATTTGGAGTAAATTTTATTGCATTTGAAAATATATTATTTAAAATTTGTGATAATTTAGATTTATCAGTATATAAAACTACATTAGAATAATCTATTTTCATATTTATTTCAATATTTTTTTGCAAAGCAAGTGGATGAATATATTGTATAAAATTTTCTAAAAATTCTGACAAATTAAAATATTCATAAAAAAGTCATATTTTTCAAGCTTCTATTTTTGAAACATCAAGCATATCGTTTATCAAAGATATAAGTCACTCAACATGATTATAAATTTTTTCTAAATAAGATTTTGCTTCATTATCTATTTTTCAAATATCTCAATCTATAAGCATTGAAAGATATCATTTTATAATCGTCATAGGAGTTCTCAGTTCATGACTTGCAATATTCAAAAAATCATCTTTTTTCTGATCTAATTCTTGTAATTTAACAAGTGATTCTTCCAACTTGTCTTTTGTAATATATAAATCTGTTATATCAGTTCTAACTGAAACAAATTCAATTATATTTCATTTATTATCTAATATTGGAGAAATAAAACTCTGTACCCAATAAGGATTTCAATCTTTTTTCTTATTTTTTATTATCCCCTGCCAAATTTGTTTTTTTGTTTTTATAGTATTCCAAAGATCTTTAAAAACTTCTTTAGGCGTATCTGGATGACGAATAATATTATGTGGTTTTCAAATAAGTTCTCCCCTACTATATCAAGAAACTTCACAAAATTTATCATTTACATGAGTTATAATTCAAGCAATATCAGTTTTTGAAACTATATTTGCTTTTTCAATTATATTTGTGTATTGTTTTACAAGTGTTTCTTCCATATATTTTTTAATTATTATTTTTTATTTCATATAATCATTTTCAGTTTAAGTAATCTATATCTCAAAAATTAATCATATTTTCTTTCCTACCTCAAAATCAATTTATATCTGCATTTAATTTTATATTATAAAAAAATATTTTCAATGTTTCTTTTGTTGGTAAAATTATTACATTAAAAACTCATCTAAAATTGTTATAAGTCAAACTTATATTATCTTTAAATCAAATTGTGGATCATAATGCTATTGAAAAAATTGCTATAATTAAAGCAAAGCTTCCAAGTTGAAAATTTAAACTTAATTTAAGTCTTGGATTTAACTTTGAAATAATTTTTATAATAATTTTTCTTACAAATAAAATCATAAAAGACAAAAATACTCAAAATGGAAAAACAAAAGAAACTATCAAAAATATCAAAAAGATCCATCAAAATTGAAAAAATCTTTTTACATAATTTGATAAATTATTTTTATGAAACGCTTCTAAATTATAAAAAAACTTATATATTTTTTTATATTCTCAGAAACTATTTGGCAATATAATACATAAAATAAATTTTATTATATAATATTTTTGATCAGAAGTATTGAAATAATGAGAAATATTTTTTAGTAAAAATGGACTTAAAAGATTTAAAAAATATGATTTATCAATATATAAAATTAGTTCTTTTATTTCATCATAAAGCTTTAATTCATCTAAATTTAAAGTCAAATTTTTTTGTTTAAATAGATAAAAAACATCTTGTGGTAAAGCTGTAATTCATAAAGTTAAATCAATTATATCACAATAATTTTCTTCTAGAAATTGTCTTTTAAAATTTATTCTAGCAAAGTCTCATTTTTCTTTTCATAATAAATTAAAACTACTTTCTTTTTTAAGTAAAAAATTTATTTTTTCTTCAGTATTTTTGAAAATAAAATTTCTTGATAAAATAAGTAAATTTTTTATATTAGATTTTGCATCAAAATCTAAACTAAAATCGTAATTTATTCATGAAATCAAGTCATTTTTTAGAAAAGAAATTATTTCAAAAAGTTTCTTTTCTTCAACTTTTTTTGATATTTCATCATAAATTTCAGAATCTATTATGAAAATTTCAATAAATAAATTACTTAAATCATTATATTTTTCTCTATTTTCAAAAATCATCAAAGTTATTTCTTTCATAACTTTTATTTCACTAGAAATAGTATTATTAAAATGAATCTTTATTTTAGCAAAATCAAAATCAGCAAAATAATTCAAAAGTTTTATTATAAAAAAACTATCTTTATCATATTTTATAGCATAAAATTCTTTTGAAATACTTTGTAAAAAACTCTTTTTCTCTAAATAAGTTTCAATTAAAAAATATTTTTTTCTAATTTCTTTATCAATATAAAATAAATTTATTATTCAAGTTAAAACTTTATATTTTTCTATTCTTGAAATAGTAAAATAAAAAAAAGAAATATCAATAAAAAATGAATTTCTAAAATAATCATCTATTTGTGATTTAAAACGTAAAATTCAATCATTATGCAAATAATAATTATATACAAGTTCAAAAATTCAAGCTTTTTTATAAGATTGTAAAATATCAAGATACTGCTTTTTTGCTTTTAAAGAATAATTTAACTCAATTCAATTTAAAAGTGTTTCTCAAATCGATATAAAAATCTCTTTTAAATCACCTAAAACAAAAAATACATTCAAGGGATTTCTATTTGACTTTAGATTTGAAATGGAACTTATTATTGTATTTTCTTGTTTTTTTATTTGTTTCATCATAAATTTATTTTTAGTAAAATATTTGTAATATTAACACAATAAAAAAGTTAGTCAAAAAAGTTTGATTTATTTTTATTTATCATTATACTAGCACATCAACTTTATTTTCTAAAATAAAAAATGTTTGAAATAAGCTTAGAAAGCGAAATCTGAAAACTAAAAAATTACCTAAAGAATTCAAAAAAAATACTTCTTGTAAATCATAGAAGAATGGATTGAGACGCTTTTTGAAGTTTATCAGCCTTTTATTATATTTTACAAAAAATTTGAAATCATATAGTTTATGCAACAAATGACGAAGAAACACCAGAAAGTTTCAAATTTCTAAACAATGACGAAATATTTAAACCAGATTTAAATTTAAATGAATTTAAGCCAGACTTGATTATAAGTTTTGATGTTGCATCTTTAGAACAGTTTTGAGATATTTATAAAAACAATGTTGAGATTTTTAAAAATACAACTTTAGTAAATATAGATCATCATATATCAAATGATTTATTTTGAAATATAAATATAGTTGATACTTCTGCGTCTTCAACTTGTGAAATGATTTGGAAAATTATTAAAAACTTTGAGCTTGAAAAATTTGTTGATGAAAATATTGCAACTTTTTTACTTACTTGAATCATAACTGACACAAATAGTTTTTTCAATACAAATAGTTCATCTTCTTCCCTACTTTCTGCTTCGCAGCTGATGACTTATAAACCAAGACATCAAGATATAATTATAAATTTATTTAAAAAGAAACCTTATTCTAGACTGAAACTTTGGTGAAAAGTGCTAGAAAGTTTAAAGGATATAAAAAATGGGAAAATAGTTTGGAATATCATTCCAAAATCACTTTTTATACAAACTGGAACCACTGATAAAGATATTTCAGGTTTAATAGATGAATTTTTAACAACAATTGATTGACTAGAAGTTTGATTTTTACTTTATGAACTTGATAAAAATAAAATAAAATGAAGTTTTAGATGAAAAACTGACAACATAAATTTAAACGAATTTTGTGCAAAATGGTGATGATGATGACACTCTAGAGCTTCAGGATTTGTAATTGAATGAAAAAATCTTTTTGAAGTTGAAGCTGAAGTTATAGAAGAATTAAAGAAATTGGTAAAAAAATCTTTTGACTAAAAAGATTTTTTTATTAAACTATAAATGAGAATTATTCTCATTTTAATTTCTAACTATCAAAATATGAAAGATTTATATTTAAAAGCTATAAAGGCTTATTTAGAAATGCTGGAAATACATATTGATACAAAAACAACTGATGTAGTATTTCACGAAAAAACAGCTGACTTTTATGAAAAACTATTTAGTGTAGCTCATCAAATTTGAGAAAGATATGTAGATTTAGATGGAAATCTTAGAAATGATTCTCTACAAGATAAAAAGAAAAAAGCAAACGAAATCATTTCAAGTTTAAAAAAAGAAATAGAGAAATTTCAAAAAAATAATGATTTAACGCTATGAACTGATGATTTGCTAGGAGGACTAGCTGATGAGCTAGAAGACATAGAATGAACTTCTAAATGATTTATAAGATAAAATAAAGTCTAGGAAATTTCCTAGACTTTATTTTATCAAAAATTTCCCAAACATATCATCTTTTGAAACAGCTCAAAATTTACGACTATCAACACTATCAGTAACATTATCTCAAAATATCAAATAACTTCACTCGGGTATATTTCAGTCTTTAGTGTAAAGTCAAAGCATTTTTATTTCTCAGGGAGAAAATTGATAAATTTCTCAAACAGAATTTTGCATCACCTCCCCATTTATAAGCAAATTATTTTGTTTTATTTCTACATCATCACTAGAAGTTGCTTTTATCATCTTTATATAAGCATGTTTTCATCATCCATAGTTAAATGCAACTATTTCTCAAACTTTTGGATTATTATCTTTATAATATCAAATAACTAAATCAACTTTTTCTCAATTTTTAAGTAATGGTTTCATACTATCTCACTCAATAACTTTTTCTAAAACTGTATAGTTTGAAAAATTCTCTTTACCTAAAAAAAATAAAGAGAAAATTATAAAAATTAAACAAATAACAAAATAAATAACTTTTTTCATATTTTTTTAATTTGGAGTTGTATTTCAAGAACTTATAGCAGTTTCAACACTTCCAGAAGCAGTAGTTTTTATAAATCTATTTTCACAATTACTCATCATATCATCAAGCAACGTAGTTCAAGAAAAATATTCACTATAATCTATTGATTTTTGACAATCCTCTATAGATTTTGCATTTAATAAAACTTTTTCTCAAACAAATCTAGATAAACAATAATTTTTATCTTCAATATTTTTTGAGTTATTACATAATTTTATATCATTTGACGCAAAAGCTAAATTAAAATAAAAGTTTTTTTTGCAATCCTCTTTTGATAATTTAAAAGCAATTTTATCACAAATACTTATGTCTTTTTTTGAAATAGAAAGTTTTTTATAATATCTATCTTTGCATTCAGATTTCATAGAATCTTCCTCTATATAATCACATAAAGATATGTCATTTGAGTCTAAAGACATAGTTTTTGCATAATTTGTTTTACAATTATTTATTTTAGTTTTATCTTGTAGTTTATCACAAATATCTATATCTTTTTTATCTTGAGACAACTCAGTTATATATTGTTCTAAACAGTTATTTTTTACAGTTTCATCTAAATAATTATAACAATACTTATAATCTGAAGTTTTTTGTAACAACTTTTGAGTCATATCTGTATAACAATTTGAAATAGTTTCTTTTATACACTCGTTAAAATCTGTATTATCAACTCTTTTTAAAAGTGCATTTATTTGATCTAAAAAACTTCACTCTAAAGATATTTCCTGAAAATTAAAAGTATTTATACATTTTTTAAATCAAGCGTTATTACAAGATAGAAAATAAGAATTATCATAATAGCTTTTATCAATTTTTGATACCAAAATAGCATAATTTGGAGAATTTGAATAATCAATAACTTTTTTTTCTTCTATTTTTATCTCTTGAGTTTTTTTATTTAGAGGTAAAAAAATAAACAATAAAAGCAATCACACTATAACCAAAGCTGTATAAATATGTTTTTTTTCCATTTTCATAAAAAATAATTTAAATAATAATAATAACACTAAAAAACTTCTACGCAAGAAGTTTTTTAGTGTTTAAGTTTTATCTCACTCATCTTACACAAGCAACTTTAGCAGTATTATTACAGTTATAATAACTAGGGGCATTCCAAATAGGTCAAGTTGTTGTTGATAAATAATATCAATTAACACCAGAAGAATTTGAAGACCAATTAGAACAATTAGAACTATTAGTATCTATCCATGGATTACCCCAAAAATTAGTAAATGATTGAATATTTGCCATATCATTTATATTTGCAAATTTATATCCAGCTCAACACTCTGATGCACATATACTATTAGCTCAATCAATTCATCAAAGATTTCAGTTATAAACACCAGTAGTTACACATAAAGTTGGAGTTCATCCAGTAACTGTCATAGATTTCTCTGCTTCAGCAGTATTTAGTATAGCAAAATTATCTGGAAGATTTTTTACTGTTGTAGGAGTAGAAGAATCTCACGTAGTTCATATACCGAGTTGTCCGTAAGTATTTAATCCCCAACATTTTAAATCACTTCAAACCATTGCACATGTATTTCCATATCATATATAAATATCACTTGCTCAATCAATATTTAAAGCTGTTTGTGGTGTAGCAAAATTAGTTGTAGTATTTCCATTTCAAAGTTGCCCAGAATTATTTCATCACCAACATTTTACTTTTCCACCATAACTAGCACTGGTTAATGCACATATATGTGCTGTATTTTGAGAAGTACTTGTTGATATAGGAGAAACTTTTACTTTTATACTTCACGCTGTATCTGGCATCAAAGAAGCATATCAATTATTATAATTATATCCCCAACAATAAGTGCTTTCATCAATACTACTTACTGCACATCAAAGTGGATAACTATACAAATTATTTTGATCTCTATAATACCCAACAGTTCCAAAAGAAGTTACTCAAGTTAATGGTGTTTCATCTGATTTGATAATATATTTTGGAGTAGCCGTATTTCATAATTGCCCATAATAATTCCGTCACCAACAATATGTAGAATTATCTGATTTTACAGCACAAGTATAATGTCCTCAAGCTGAAACTTGAATAATTCAAGTATTAGTAAAAGTTCAAAAATTTTTTACTTTTATTGGAGATGATTTATTTACATTTGTTCCATCTCATAGTTGTCAATAATTATTTAATCACCAACAATAAACACTTCAATCTTTTATAGCACACATATGATTGGCTCATGATGAAATCTGAGTAACTAATGTGTTTGTCATAACTCCATCTGATACTTTTACTGGAGAGGATTTACTTACATTTGTTCCATCTCATAATTCATAATTTCAGTTAGCCCCCCAACAATAAACACTTCAATCTTTTATGGCACATGTATGATTATTTCATGCTGTTATTTGCGTAACTGATGAATTTGTCATAACTCCATCTAAAACAGTTACTGGTATAAGTCTATTTGAAACTGTTCCATCTCATAATTGTCATGCATTATTATATCACCAACAATACACTGAACCATTTTTTATAGCACATGTATGATACTGTCAAGCTGTTATTTGTGTAACTAGTGTATTTACCATAGTTCAATCTGATACTGTAGCTGGTACTGATCTATAACCACTTCATCCATTTCACATACTACCAAAAGCACTACCATCATATCCCCAACAATACACTGAACCATTTTTTATAGCACATGTATGATTACTTCATGCTGTTATTTGCGTAACTCAAGTATTAGTCATACTACCATCAGCAACTTTTATAGGAATAGATCTACTCGACGCAGTATTATCTCATAATTCATATTGTGAATTCTCTCACCAACAATATACTGAAGTATCCTTTATAGCACAAACACGACCATATGACATAGTTATTTGACTTACTCAAGTATTTACCATAACTCAATCTCTTACTTTTGCAAAAGTAGATCTAAAAGTAGCTGTTCCATCTCAAAGTTGATAATTATTATATCATCAACAATATACACTTCAATCTTTTATAGCACAATTATGATGTAAACTAACAGATGTGCCTTTTGAAAGTAATGTGCTACCTGTTCCAGGTAGATTTACTGCACTCGGTACATATGTAGAATAACTACCATTTAAATATGAACCATATTGTCATAAATATTGATAACTATTATTAAATGTACCTGTAGAATCATTATTT
>CAYOIP010000019.1:0-20662 GCA_964404065.1 uncultured Candidatus Peribacteria bacterium | reverse complement strand
TAAAATAAAAAAGATGTTTGAAAAATTTTTCAAACATCTTTTTTATTTTAAAAATATATCTATCAATTTATTTATCTCACTATATCAATCCTTCTCTTTTATAAAATTTGCAATTCATTTTAAAGTTTCATATCATTCTGCATGTTTATTTTCAACTCTTAATATTTCTAAAGCATCTTCAACACTTTTTCAACTTCAAACTAATTTTCAAAGATACCTATTTCTAGAATTTCAAAAACAAGTTGCAATTATATCTCATCACAAAGAAAATTGTGAAAAATTGAAATCATTTTCTCAACCAAGTTCTAAAACAAGTTTTTCTATATCTTTAAACATTTCACAAAAATAATATCAAATACTTGAAAATTCATGTCACATTCATTCTAAATATCAAACATAAATTGCCAAAATATTTTTAAATGCTCAAAAAAGCTCTATGTTTTTATAGTCTCAAGTTAAATCTATTTTTAAATTTTTTGTTTGAAAAAAGTCTTTTAATTTTTCTCAAACAATTTTATCAGAATATCAAATTTGAGCTCAAAGTTCTTTAAAATAAAAAACTTCACTTGCAATCATTCCACCAGATAAAACATTGTATGAATATTTAAAATCTCAAAGTTCCTCTTTTAAATTATCACTTACAGTCTTTAGATTTGAATTATCAATTCATTTTGAAAGATTTAAAAAAATCACATTTTGTTTCAAAAATGGTTTAATTTCTTTTATAAGACTTTTTATAAATTGATTTGGAATTGCAATAATTATCAAATCTATACTTGGTAAAATTTCTGTTATTTCATCAAGTAATTTAATATTTTCTGAAAGTTTTTCTCAAACAAAAAAGTAAGGATTTTCCCTTTTTTCTTTCATAAAAGAAAGACTTTCTTTATTTTTTTCATAAGCATAAAATGTCTTTTCACTATGAGTTTTTGATAAATGATTAAGTATCGCAAGTCAAAAAGCTCAAACTCAAATTACAAGTGTTTTCATAATTTTATTTTACAACTATATTTACTATTTTTCCCGGCACATAAATCTCTTTAACAATCTCTTTTCAATCAAGCCATTTTTTTACTGATTCAACTTCTTTTGCTTTTGAAATAATATCTTCTTTTGATTCTGCAACATTTATTTCTATTTCTCATCTAAGTTTTCATAAAACTTGAACTCAAATAACAACTACATCATCTTTAACTAAATTTTCATCATATTTTGGCCAAGAAGAGAGATGAATTGAATTTGTAGAGATGTTGCATTGCAACGTCTCTACATTTATTTTATTCCACATTTCTTCAGTTATAAATGGAGCAAATGGGCTTAAAAGTTGTAAAAATATTTTTAAACTTTCACGCGAAATTCCATTATTTCAAACACTATTTACAAAAATCATTAAAGCTGAAATTGCTGTATGATAAGAAATATTTTCTATATCAAATCAAACTTTTTTTATAGTTTTATGAAGAAGTTTTAGGGTTTCCTCACTATCTTTATCTATAATTTTTTCTCAAAGAGTATAAACTTTGTTTATAAATCTATTTACTCAAGCTATTGCATTTGCACTCCAAGGAACTGAGTCTCCATAAGGCCCCATAAACATGATATAAGCTCTCATGGTATCTGCTCAATATTTCTCAATTACATCATCAGGATTTATAACATTTCCCCATCTTTTTGACATTTTTCTACCATCTTCTCACATAATTAGTCCATGTTGAACTCTTCTTTTGTATGGTTCTGATACTGGAACTATTCATAAATCATATAATGCTTTATTCCAAAATCTTGAGTATAAAAGATGAACTGTTGTATGTTCTGCTCAACCAAAATACACATCAACTGGCATAAAATATTTTAAATTTTCTTTGCTTGCAAATTCTTTGTCATTATGCGGATCTAAATATCTTAAGAAGTACCAGCTAGATCAAGCCCATTGTGGCATAGTGTTTGTTTCTCTTTTTCAAGTTAAATTATCTGCCAATTTTACATTTACAAAGCTATCAATTTTTGCAAGTGGAGATTGTCAGTCTCATGATGGTTCATAGTTTTCAACTTCAGGAAGTTCTAAAGGTAATCTCTCATCAACAACAAGTTTTGAATCTATAGAGTCATAAATTTTACTAAATACTTTTCCTCAAATAACAAGTTCTCTTACATGACCACAACCACATTTTACTCTGTCACAATTTTCTCCTGAATTTGGATTTCTTTTTAATATATATGCTAAATTTGGAAATTTTGCTTGACTTAAATCTGTAATATGAGGAAGTTTTTTTAAATCTTCGATTTGCAAATGAATCAGAGGAATTGGTTCTCACCGATATCTTTGACGAGAAAATAGCCAATCTCTTAATTTATAATTTGAAACTTTTTTTCAAAATCAATTTTGAGTTGCAAATTCAGTAAGTTTTTCAAATGCTTCTATTGAATTTAATCACGTAAAATCTCAAGAATTTATCAAAGTTCAATTCTCACTATAATCAGTACAAATTTTATGTAATTTATCTAAATTTTTATAATCATATATCCAATCTTCCTCTTTTCCATCAGGTACGTGATGAATTGTAGCAATACTTTGTTTTATTTCTAATCCATATTTCTTCGCAAACTCAAAATCTCTTTCGTCATGTGCTGGGACAGCCATAACTGCTCAAGTTCAGTAGTTTCAAAGTACATAATCAGCTATCCAAAGAGGAACTTTTTCATTGTTATATGGATTTATAACATAAGAACCTGTAAATACTCAAGTTTTATCTTTGTTTAGCTCCGTTCTTTCCATTGCTGATTTTTTCTTTGCAGTTTCAATATAATCTAAACAAGATTTTTTTTCATTTTCAGTGATAAATTCTAATACTTGTGGATGATCAGGAGCCAAAACAGCATAAGTCATACCAAAAACTGTATCTATACGAGTTGTAAAGACTTTGATTACCCCTATCTGTCCTTCGGACATCTTTCCCCTTCCAGGAGAAAGAATTTCAGAATTACTTCCCTCTCCTGGAAGGGGAGGGATTGAGGGAGGGGTATCTGCTACCTTCATCTCAAATTCACAACCTTCTGATTTTCCTATCCAATTTTTTTGACTAGTTTTTATATATTCTGGCCAATTTAAATCCGATAAATCACTTTCTAATCTATCAGCATATTTTGTAATTGCTAAAAACCATTGTTTCATAAGTTTTTGTTCAACGATGCTATCACATCTTTCACAATGTCCGTCAATTACTTCTTCGTTAGCTAATCCAGTTGAACAACTTGGACACCAATTTATTGGAGCTTTTTTTTCGTAAGCAAGTCACGCTTTAAAAAGTTCTAAAAAAATCCATTGAGTCCATTTGTAGTATTTTGGATCAGTAGTATCAATCTCTCTATCCCAATCAAAACTTGGTCCGAAAGATTTTATTTGTTTTTTAAATGTTTTTATATTTTCAGATGTAAAAACTCATGGATGAGCTTTGTTTTTTATAGCAAAATTTTCAGCTGGCAATCAAAAAGCATCCCATCACATACAATTTAACACATTATACCCGTTCATTCTTTTATATCTAGCATAAATATCAACTGCTGTTTGTCATTTTACATGTCATACATGAAGTCAAACTCAAGAAGGATAAGGAAACTCTATAAGAGTATAGCATTTGGGTTTATTTGTAGAGACACGATTTATCGTGTCTTGATCTGAGACACCATAAATGGATGTCTCTACATTTGGACTTTCACATTTATAAATCTTATTTTCTTCCCAAAACTCTTGCCATTTTTTTTCTATTTCTTTGTGATTGAACATAAAAAATACCTTAAAAACTAAATTTTAAGGCATTATATGAAAATTTTTATAAATTTCTAATTTTTTATAAAAATTATTAATTAGGTAAATTATCAAACAAAGAAGTCATAGCTTTATCAATTCATTTTAAAATTAATTCATCTGTATTATCAGCTACAGGAGAAATTACAATAGGGCTTCATTTTTTTACTCAATCAAATCAAGTTAAAGTTACATTTCAACTATAAGCATCTTCTACTTTAATTGAGAATCCAGAATTTTTAAATCTTTCATGTGCAATTTCTTTTACTTTTTCCATAAATAAAATACGATTATAACATTCTAAAGCCCATCTTTCTAATCATTCTTTTGTTATTCTATCACTATGATATGAACTGTTTGCATAAAATCATTTAAAAGTTTTTCAATTATAACTTGGTTTAACATTTACATTTCAATCTGGTGTAATAACAACTTTCAAAGAAAGTCAATTATTAAGTGTTTTATTTAATTCTGTTATTAAATTACTTATTTGATAAAATAATTGTGAATTATCAACTAAATTAGATTCAGTATTTATTTTTTCTCATCAATTATTTTTTCATCATACTTTTATATTTTTATCAAGAGTTAATCAGCAAGAATTTTGCAAAATTTGTGATACATTATCCCCTAATTCTCATACTTGATCTAAGATTCAACCTATTGTTTCTCATACTTTTCAGAAATCTTTTTTATAAGCATCCTGAGTTAAATCTATTATTTTTGCTTGTTGTCCTGTTAATTCTTCTAGTTCAGCAATTCTTTTTGCATCAGCTTTAGATTTTGCAACTAAACCTGCATTTTCTTTTTTTGCTTCTTCAAGCTCTGAAGAAGTATGCCATTTATTTAAAGCTCAAGTTAATAGTGCTCAAATTATGGCTCACACAACAATTGTAGTTCTTGCTACTTGAGTTGAAATTCACATTTCTTTTGATTTTTCTTTTTCAAGATTTTTATTTCTTACTCCTAAAACACCTAATTCTACTTCTTTTCTTCCCAATTCTCTTTTTAAATATTCTAATTCTTGATACGAGGTTGCAAAACTTTGTGTCTCTATAACTCCTCAAACTTGTCTTCAAACTTCATCAGTTAAAGTTGGCACTTCTCTAGTATCACGAGTTAAAACTCTTAAACTATTTTTTAATAATTCTCAAATTTTTCTTAATTTCATATAATAAATTTTTAATTATAAGAAATCATTTTTAATCATTTTTCAAATTTTGTCAAAGTTTTTTTATGAAAAACTTGATTTAATTTTTTTTTATATATAATTCACGCATGTCTTTTAGACAAATATATCAAGAGTAACACTAAAGAGAATAGGCTCGTAAAAAGTGTTCAGCAACCATTGCTTTGCAAAAGGTGCTAATTCCTACCTGAAATTCAGGAAAGATATTTTAAATTAGAAATGAATTAAAATTTAACTTTCCTACTTGGGAAGTTTTTTATTTTTTTTAAATTAATTATGTTCCAATATATTACAAGTGAATCTGTAACTTGTGGTCATCCTGATAAAATTTGTGATCAAATAAGTGATGCTATACTTGATGAATGTTTAGCTCAAGACCCATATTCTAGAGTCGGATGTGAGTGTCTAGCAGCAAACCATAATTTAGTAATTGCTTGAGAAATTACATCAAAAGCAAAAATTGATTATATAGAAATTGCTAAAAAAACTATTAAAGAAATAGGTTATGATAGTGATGAAAAGTATTATAATGCTGACAATATAAATTATTTAAATTTTGTTCATACTCAATCAAGAGATATAGCGCAGTGAGTTGATATTGGTTGAGCTTGAGATCAATGAATCATGTATGGTTATGCTACGAATGAAACTGCTAGATTTATGCCTCTTCCTATAGATATAGCTCATGATTTATGAAAAAAACTTGAAGATGTTAGAAAAACTTGAGAAATCTCATATATTTATCCGGATGGAAAGACTCAAGTTACTGTTGTTTATGACGAAAACTTTAATGCTGTTTGAATAGATACAGTTCTTATCTCTACTCAACATGCTTTATGAGTAGATCAAAAAAAGTTAAGAGAGGATTTGATTTCTAAAGTTATCACTCCTGTTTTAGCAGATTTTTGTTATGATATGAACGATGTAAAAAATATTTATACAAACCCAACTTGAGTTTTCAACATCGGATGACCAGTTTGAGATGCAGGATTAACTGGAAGAAAAATAATTGTTGATACTTATGGGTGAATTTGAAGACACGGATGATGAGCTTTTTCTGGAAAAGATCCTACAAAAGTTGATAGATCTGGAGCTTATATTGCCAGATATTTAGCAAAAAATATTGTTGCTTCATGAGTATGCAAAAGATGTGAGATACAACTTTCTTACGCAATTTGAATGCCAAATCCTATAAGCGTTTTTATAGATTGTTTTGGAACAAATAAAGTTTCAATTGAAAAAATTATTCAAACTGTTAGAGATAATTTTGACTTATCTCCTGCTTGAATTATAAAAAAATTAGATTTAAGAAAGCCAATTTACAAAAATACTGCAACTTACTGACATTTCGGTAGAGATGAATTCAGTTGGGAAAAACTTGATAGTGTGGAAATATTTAAAAATTTAATGTAAGAAAAAATCTCCAAAAAAATTTTTGGAGATTTTTTTTAAAAACTTGTTCTGAAATCATAATTATCTGGAATTGATTTATCTTTTAATGCTGTTAAACATTTTACCATATTATTATGCCAATTAAGTGGTGATGATGCATAAATTGACCCTGATTTATTTCCATATCTAGATAATTTACTCATATCATTATAATCTTTTAAAAATTTATTATTTAAAGTTTTTGCAATCCAATAAATTCAACTTCTAGCATTTTCAAAATCCCGAGTTCATCAACTATCAGTATTTCATATATTTCAAACATTATAAGGTGTTTTTAGATTTCTTCAAAGTCAAGTTTCAGCAAGTCATATACACATGATAAAACTTGGATCTATATTTCCATCAACAGCTTCTTCTACCCACATTCACCAATTATTAAAATCAGGAGTCGCGTATTTTGCAAGTAAATCTTTTTGTCTAGCAATTTCACTATCTCACTCTAGTTTAAAAACTAAAACATCTTTGGATAATTTTCATTCATAATCTACTCAATATTTATCTTTATAATCATCATAAAATTTATAAACATATTTTTGATCTTTTGGTATATTGTCTTCTCCTAAATCAGTTAAATCAAGATAATTTAGAGGATCAACATATTCTTTATCTTTATAAAGCTCAAAATGAAGATGTGGTCAAGTTGTCATAACTCCGGCTCAGTTTGTTCAAGCTTCTCACCCACTACGAGCAAAAACATCTCAAGCATTTACAAAATCATATTGTTTAACTAAAATCTCATTTATATGACCATAAACACTTATGAATCAATCAGCATGTTTTAATACAACATAAGCATATCATTCATCAGTTGGCTCTTTCACAAAAGTTACATATCCGTCAGCTGGGGCTTTTATATCAGTTCATTGAGGAGTTTTTATATCAATTGCATCATGAGTAGATCATACTTCTCCTAAATAACTTGGATCTCTAAAATATGCACTAAGTCATGAAACAACTGGAACTGGCCGTGAAAATATATTTTGTTTTCAAACTGGAAATGGATGAAGTCCAGATTCTGCTGTTAATATTTTATTTAACTCAACACAATTATTTTCACTTCAAGAACTTGTTTCTTGAAGATATATATCAGTATTTGTAATATTATTTAACGCATTTTCATCAATATAATCACAATTATATTTTGAAAGAAGTTCTTGTTTTTGTTCTTTGATTTTGATTTTATTTTGCAGGATTTTTATTTTCAATTTATTATCAATTGAAATTTTATCTTTTATATATTCTTGAAATAATTCTTCTTTTCATTTTGTATAAGCAAGTATTTTTTCTCTAAAAGATTTTTTCTCAAGTTGAGATTTTCTTTTTAATAGTTCTTCTTTTTTTGATTCCCTTAATTCTTCAGATTTCCTTTGTAAATCAAGATTTTTTACAAATAATTCTTTTACTAATTTTCTATGTTTATCCAAAAGTTGTTGTCCTGTCATTTCCATAACTGAAGAAAAATGAATTTCTGATAATATATCTCATAAACTTGCATTACTCATCAAAACTGTTTTTAGAGAATCTATTTCACTTCCATCCTGCGAATAAACTAAATTTTGTTTTTTATAAATATGTGCAATGTATTCAAGTAAAATCTTTTTATTTTCTAGAATTTCTTTATTTTTCTCATTTATTTCCTCTTTTGTAGAAGAAATCTCAGTAGTTAGAGAAAGTATATTACGACTTAAAGTTACGATTTGTTCTTGAGTTGTATTTATATCTTCATCCAAAGCTTTTATAGTTTCTTCTAAGTTTGCAACTCTACTTGATAAAACTTCTTTTTGTGTAATTAAATCTTCTTTTGAAAGTTTATTTTTATCTCTTATAGTTTCAAAAATCATTATTCTATTTTGAGTATCAAAAAAGTTTGCATTTGTATCTGTAAATGCATTATCTTTATTATAAATATTATTATATTGTTCATTTTTAAAATCATCAATTATTTTTCCTCTAACTTTTTTTGAATAATTCATTCATGAAGCTAAAGATTGATTTGATAAAATCAATATAAGTAGTAAAATTGTTAATATTTGTTTTAATATTTTCATCAGTCTGTTTTAAAATTAAATAATTTCCAAGTAAATTTTAGCATAAATAAAATACAAAATCAATAATATCGTCTTGACTATTTAAAATATTTATATTATATGGTTTTCTCCCAATTTTCTTTCATCTTTTTTATTTTAACTAAACTTTCTAAAATTCAAATATAATTATTTTTATAATAAGGTATCAAATTTATTCCAAACTTGATTTCAACCAAAAGCATTATATTTAAGAAATAATTTTTTTCCAATTTATTATATATTCTATAATTTCATAAAACTCTTTTTTGAAAAATCTGTATTTTTAAAATCATTTATAAAATAAATCATCTTTCCCATATCTTAACTCATATTCTAAATAATCCTGAGATGATTTTTTATGTTTTATACAATCATTATAAGCACTAAAAATATCTTCAATTGTAAATAATGTTTCTTTCTTTTTATTCATAATATTTTTTGGCTTAAATACTAAAGTCTATTATGCTTTTTAATAATTTACTTATGCTTTTGTTATGCTTTTAAAAAGCATAAGGATTTTTTACACCTCTGAGGCATAACAAATTTTATTAAGCAAAAATTAAAAGAAGATAAATCTTCTTTTAATTTTTGGCTATTTTATCATTTTTATTTTACTTTTATATTTCTTGTATATAATATTTCAGCTTTCTTTTTTAGAAAGTGCACATTTTATTTTTTTAACACATCTTTTATGATGTTACATTTAAAACTTCCAATATGGAAGTGATTTGTTCTTGAAATTAAAATTATCAAGAATAAAAAGAAAAAGAGAGGTTAGGCCCTCTCTTTTTCGCACACTTTATTTTTATCATCCTATATGGAAGACTTAAATATTTTATACAAAAAGAGTAAAAAAGCAAATTTTTTTAGAAATTTCAAGTTTTTTTAGCAAGAAGCAAGACACGAGTTCTTGCTATAAAGTTTTAAAATATATTTCTAGTATATACTATTATTGAGCTGGAGCAATACAGCGAAACCCAATATTGTAATTACGATGAGTAGTCGGAAAGTAAGTACTAAAGCGAGAGGTAAAGACACCAGCACTAGTGGCATCAATCCAAGTACCACCGAAAAGAGAGGCATAAGATCATCAATCAGAGTTTAAAGTATTTCAAGGATAACATTGTCTTCCTACTCAATATGTAGTATTAGACCAAGTGGTATTACTTGGAGTAAGAGGATATCCTCAGATTGAATATGCTATGTTTTCTGTAGCCCAACATCATCAAGCATTATTTCAATTATGTTTATCATAATACCATTCCCATACATTTCAAGCAAAATCATGTATCCAATTATTATTTGAAAGTTTCCAAGCTCTATTTGAATAATAACTTGTAGGATTAGAAGTTGGATCAGATGAAAGTGTAGAACAAGCTCTTGAAGTTCAAGTTTGACAATTATTAGTTGATACTCAAGAACTATTATTATAATCAGCATATCATCTAGACATATATCAAATTCCTACACTATTACTTGACCAATTTATTTGTTGTTGTTCTATATCTCTTGCTATTTTAGACCATAATTGTACTGTTAAAAGTTTTCAGTTTGAAATAGTATTTCAATCACTATCTTTTAGATATCAACTACATAATCATTGTGCTTCGTCTCTTGAAATATAGTTTATAACTGCTGAATTTGCTTTTGATGATATATTACTATTTCATCTTGCTGTTCAGCATCAAGTATGAGGTTCTCAATAATAACATCAAGATTGTCATGCTGTATGAGTTACATAGCTTGCCTCATATTTCATAACACACCATCATTTTGCTTGAGAGTCTAAACCTTCTGACCCAGGAATATGTATAAATCAAGTAGGACAAACTGGTGGTGTTACTGGTGTTGTTTCAGCGTCTCAGCTAGTTTTTATTTCTGTTATATATTTATTTACTCAATAATATGCTATTCAAATTTTATCTATATTTTCTATAGAATTTGTTCCAAAAAAAGTTTGTGCTAAAGTTCAAGAATTTGTATTCCAATCAACTGTTATTCATGTGAGTGTTCTTCATCAAGTTCAAGTTATTATTTTTAGGACTTCTTCTATTGTTTGTGTATTTTCTGTTTGATTTGTGTTTAGTTTGTATGGTGTGTTTGTTCATTTATCTACTATAAATCATGTTGAGTTTAGTTCTAGATTTCCTGTTCAAGTAAATATTAAACTTGGTAGTGAGTATAGTTTTGTTCATTTTCTTAGTGGGTATGTATAGTTTCATACTACATGTGCTTGGTATGATGAACTGTCTGCGTATGTTGTGGGGATTAATCCCCCTGCCACTCCATTTTCTAATACTGTTGCTATTTGATAATAACTATAGTTTGTATCTGTTCCATATACATAATTATTATTTGATAGTGGGTCTTTTGGTGTTTTACTCATATTTATGTTTCTTGAGATATTGTCTCCTATTTCTCAAACATATACTAGAGGTTCTCATCATATAGTTCAAGTTCCAGTTATATTTTCTGGTGTTGGATATTTAGATGTTTTTAGTGAGTATAGTTCTAATCCGCTTTCTAGGTTTTTTATGGTTGCTAATCTGTTTCCATCTCTTGAATTGCTTGTATATCATCTAAAAGATATAAAGGCTATTGTTGCTAGTATTGATAGTATTGTGATTACGATTATTAACTCAACTAAGGTAAATCATCTAACCCCGGGGTTAAGTTGATTTATGTTTTTATTTATTTTTCAACTAATATAGTTGATTTTTGACAACCCCGGGGTTGTGTTAGTTTTTTCTATTATTTTCATAATTTTAAAATTAAAAATTAAATTATAAATTATTTTTAAGCTTTTAATCCTCCCCCGCAGAATTGCGGGGACCTCCTTTGGAAAAGGAGGATTAAAAAGTATTTTTCTTTATTAGCTCTCCCTTTTTTAAAGGGAGTACCCGCAGGGGGAGGGATTATTATTGGAACGAAAATATTCGTTCCCTACGAGATATGTTAAAGAACATTAAAAAGCAGAGCACTTCCTGTTTGAGTTTTATCAAACAAAAAATACTCTGCTTTTTAGCAAACATACTATTCCATTTACGCTCGTTGTAGCTTGTTGTAGCTTGTTGTAGCTTGTTGTAGCATTTAGACTAAATTATTTTCTAAGTAATAAAATTTTAAAGTTTTAGTGGGGTTTGTCAAAAGATTTTTTGAAAGAAATTAAAAGTTTTGAAATAACATTTCTATAAAAATAAGTATCAAAGATAATAAAAAAACTGTCATAAAAGATAATACTCAAATTATTTTAAACACAACTATTCCCACTAAAAAAATACTTATAAAAAATGCTTGTCTCAAACTAGAAAAAATGTGTCCCAGGAATATTTCTCCTCTATAATAAATTTTTTTAAAAAAATAAATTCAAATAGTAAAAAAAGATGTAACACATAAAACAAAAGAAGTTGTTAAAGTTACGACTGAAACAAGTTCATTTCTATATGGATCAAGATAACTTATTATAAAAAATAAAGTCAAAGAACTTATTATAAAAATTATCAAAGTTATTAAAAGTAATAATTTTTTTCTCATATTTTTTTAATTAATTTATATTTTTCCCTTCAATCTTATTTTTTCTATATTTACACATTTCCCTTTTTCAATTTCTACAAAAACTCAATTAACAACATATCTTTCATCAAGTGATTGTTCAATTTTTCACTTATTTATTCAAGTAAAAAATCTTGTCTTTACACTTCTTAAATCAGCTCAAATCACACTATAAAGACTTCAACTCATTCAAACATCATTCATAACTCAAGTTCAGTTGTCTAAAATCAATTCATCATTTGATTGAATATGTGTATGAGTTCCATAAACAAATGAAACTTCACCATCAAAACTAAGAGCCATTCCATAAATTTCAGAAGTAAATTCTTTATGAAAATCAACTATAATTCAGTCAAATTCTTCACTTTTAAAACTTTCTAGGATTTCTTGTAATCTAATAAATGGATTATAAAGCATATCTCTCATTCAACTTGAAGATTGAAGATGAATTACAAGTATTTTCTTTCAATTCTTTTCCAAAATTTTATATCATTTTCAAAAAACACTAAAGTCTTTAGTTTCATAATAATTCGCTGCTCTTATAAGTTTTGAATCATTTTTTTCTAAATAATCTTTTACTTTTTCCATATTATCAAAAATATGATCTCCTGAAGTCATCAAATCCACTCAAGCTTTTTCTAGCTCAAGCAAATGTTTTTCTATTGGTCATCTTCATGAAGAAATATTATCAACATTCACCAAAACAAAATCAGGTGAATATTTTTGTTTTAAATTTGGTAATTCTTTCAAAAAAGCATTTCTTCAAATTCTTCAAAATATATCTCAAAAAATTAAAATTTTCATAAATTAAATTAATATTAAACTTTTTCACTCTTTTTAGTAGTTTTTTTAGTAGTTTCTTCTTTTTCAGTAGTAGCTTTTTTTGCAACTTTTTTTAGTTTTTCTTCTTTTGGAGTTTCTAGTACGGAACTAATATCTTCTTTCCCTATATCTTCTTTGGTTTTTGATGCTTTCTTATCAAGCATAATATGTTTATAAATACTTAAAACAAGCATTTCAAAAAGTCAATTAATAATCAAAAACACAAAAATTCAATATAAAAATGCATAAGCTCAAGTTTCTTCTAAATTTCTTCAAATATAATCAAAAGGTAACATAATAATCGTGAAAATAATTAGAAAAAGAAAAAATTTAAAAATTTTTATTCAAGATGAAATTCTAAAAGATTCTTTTATATAAAAAATTGATTTTTGAACTTCTTTATAATTTTTATCATCAATTAAAATTATATAAGAAAAAGTTAATCTGTAAGCTAAATAAATAAAACCTAAAACTCAAATTAATAAAAATACTCAAGTTGTGATAGAAAAAGGATTAGAAACTCAGTTTGATTTTATCATCGTTCAAACTTCTTCAATTCATCAAAAAATTCCAATTAAAACAAAAAATATTATTATAAATATGATGAATGGTATAAGTAAAATAAGTCATCCCCAAGCTACAACTCATAAATATGAAAGTATTTTTTGGACATCAAAATAAATATTTTTCATATATGGAATTTTTTCTCAGTCTAAATATGAAATATTTAATTTAGTTAATGTAATAATTTTATAGCTATATCAAAAAAAGAAAAATCATACAGCAACCAAAAATAAAACTCAAACTAAAATTACATAAAATAAGTGAGAACTAAGTGCTGTCATAAGTGATAATCAAACAGACTGAGTTGTGTAGTAATTATAAATTATATCTTTCCAATCGATAGGATCTAAATATGCAATTACAAAAGTTAATGCAAAAAAAGGTAAAGATAATAAAATTCAAAGTCATAAAGAAAAAACTAAAATCAAAATTTTTGAAATATTCCAATGAATGAAATTTTTATAAAGTAAAATTAAATCTGAAAAAATATTTTTAAATAAATTTTGCATAAATAAAAAAATTAATATATAAATTTTCCCGTAAAATATACTTTTTTTTTAGCATAAATCAAATTTTATATTTCAAGTTTGCAATAATAAAAAATTACATAAAATAAATTAAAAAGTTAGTAACTTTATTAAAATGAAAAAACACGAAATATTTTTCTCACTTTTAAAACTCCCACTTGATTTTATAATAATATTTTCAAGTTTCTTTTTGGCTAAAAGTTTAAGAGAAATAAACGATTTTGTCCCTTGAGTAATACTTCCTATTCAAATAATTGGAAATGAATATTTACTAAATTTTGCTTTATTTTGAGCTTTACTATATTTGCTTATTTTTTTTATTCACTGACTTTATTCTCTAAAAATCACTTCATCAAAAGTAAAAGAAACTCTAGATATCATTTTATATAGTATTTATTTTTTCTTATTTTTCTCTGTTTTTGTTTATTTTTGAAAATGAATGTTTTATGAAGTTGAAATTCCTAGACTTATAATACTTTTCACAACAATTATTTGAATAATTTGAGTTATTTTAGAAAGAATAATTTTAAATAAGTTTCAAAATATTTTACTTGATAAATGAATAATTCAAAAAAGAAAAATTTTGATAATTAATAATAAAAATGATGTAGATATTTTAGATATTTTAAACGATATAAAAGAAGCAAATATTTATAAAATAATTTGATACATAAACAAAAAAGAAATTTCTTCAAAACTAAAGTATCTTGGGAATGAAGAAAATATTTTAAATATTTTACAAAAAAATCATATAGATGAAATACTTTATATAGATAGTGATTTTGATAATAATGAACTTTACAATATTTGGGATTTTTCAAGAATTTATGGAATAAGATACAGATATATTACAAATAATTTTGATGTCACAAAAACAAATACTACTATTTCCCTCCTAAATAAAATTCCAGTTATTGAAATAAATAATACTTCTCTCGGGGCGTGATGAAGAGTTATAAAAAGAATTTGTGATATTTTTTGAAGTATAATTTGAATAATTTTATCAATTCCTATTTTTATAATTGTTTGAATTTTGATAAAAATAGAAGATCCAGATTGACCAATAATTTATAAAAATTTAAGAGTTGGTCAAAACGGGAAAAAGTTTAATTTATATAAATTTAGATATTTAAAGTGGGAATATTGCATAAAAGAAAGTTACTGAATTGATAACAAAAATGATGAAGCTTTAAAATTTGAAAATAAATTAATTAAAGAAAAATCTCTAAGACACGGACCTCTTTACAAAATAAAAGATGACCCAAGAAAAACTAAGATTTGAAATTTTATTGAAAAATATTCCATTGACGAACTTCCACAACTTTTTAATGTATTTTTATGAAATATGAGTATGGTTTGACCAAGACCTCATCAACCTAGAGAAGTAGAAAAATATAAACTACATCAAAAAAGAGTTTTAACAATCAAACCTTGAATCACTGGACTTGCTCAAGTAAATTGAAGAGAAAATAATAAATTTGAAGATGAAGTAAATTTAGATATATTCTATATAGAAAATTGGAGTTTTTTACTTGATATTAAGATATTTTTTAAAACCTTTGGTATAATTCTTAACAGAAAATAAAAATAACTTCAATCTTTACTTTCAAAAAGTAAAAATTCACTCACAATACTAATTTGTATTGCTCGTTAAAATTTTTATTTTTTCAAGTAAATCTTTTTGTTATTTACAATTATTATTTACATTAAATATTTATGAAAAAAATACTTATTTTGATAATTTCATTTTTACCTTTAATTACATTTTGAACTTGAGAAACAAATATCTCAAACTCTTGAAGTTTAGAAAATAATACTCAAATTAATTATACTTTAGATATTTCAAAAGAAATTGATAAAAAACACAAAAACGAAGTAAGTATAAATACTTCTTATCAAATTGATTTAAGTGAATTGTATGAAAATCTAAAAATCATAAATCCTTCAAAAGATTTTTCTTTTTCTTGGAATTTAAAATGAGCTAAATCTCAAGATTGAGTAATTTTTGAAAGAACTTTTAGTGAAAAATGAGAAAAAGAATTAGAATTAAGTATATTTGAAATAAATAAAAACGATGAAAATTCTGAAAAGAAATTATTTTTTAGTAATACTTATGGAATCTTAGTTTATGAAAAAAGTTTTTTCTTGGTTTATTCTGATGAAATAGAAGAAAATGATATAAATAGTTATATAGATTTTTCAAAAAAAGATTGAATTTTTATAAACACTCTCGGGCCGTTAAATAAAACTGATATTGAGCTCACAAGTATTACAAATAACATAGATAAATATGAAAAATTATGATGATTAAAATCAGATTTTATCATAGTTTGGTGATCTCGTGACTTTGTTTTCAATATTTTATCAAATATAAATAAAGAATTAATAAACAAAGAAAATCAAGAACAAAAGTATAATATCATTTCCCTTTCAAATTATAATATTGATATTTTATCAAGTTACTTAAGAAATTTCTTAGCAAATAAATTTTGGATAAATAAACTAGTTTTATTAAATGAAAATTCTAAATATTTGATTTTGAAACAAAATCTAATTTGAGATTTAGAAAAAGAGTTAAGTGAAAATAAACATGATTTTATAGATGTGAATTTAAAAAATAATGAAGTAAATAATTTCTTTTTTATTTCAAAATTTATAAACAATTTATCAAATTTATGATACTCAACAAACAATATTTATATATTTCTAATTATTCCAATTATTTTAACTACAATTATTGTTTTTAAACATTTCATCTGACTTTCACCTATTTGAATTGCAATTCCAGTTTTTTTAACTTTGATGTTTTTCAAAATTTGATTTTTATTATCTTTATTCTTGATTTTTGCATTTATTTGTTTGAACTTATTTTTATCACTTATAACTGATAGATACAATTTACTTTATGTTCCAAGAATAGTTTTTCTTATTTCCATAAACTTTATATTTTTTATTATTTTATTAAATATTGGTTATACTTTAAATATCATTTCACTTAATTTATCTGATATTTTGTATTTTGTTGTTTTTATAATAATTAGTGAAAAGATGATTACAATAATTACTTCAAAAGATTTACTTGAATACAAAGAAAGTTTTTTTTATACGATTTTGATTTCAACTTTTTGTTTTGCTATTTTGGATATAAATCCTATAAAAATTTTGATTTTATCATTTCCAGAATTACTTATATTTTTAGTTCCAATAAATTTTTTGATTTGAAGATTTTCATGACTTAGAATTACAGAATATTTTAGATTTAGAGAAATTATTAAAAATATAGAAGAATAAAAAAACGATGAAAGTTTTCATCGTTTTTTTATTCTTCTATAACAATTATTCAAGTTTCTTTTCAAAAAGTATTTGAAATTGCTCTTTGTAAAATTTCTAATTTAACAACAATTCTTGGTTTATGCATATATTCTGGATCAACAAGAATAACTTCATCTTTTTTTAAATCTATACTCTCTATCAAACTATCATGAATAGTTTTTTGTTCATCATATAGATGAATTTCATCATTATGATATTCTACCCATAAATCATTTCATTCATTAAGATTATTATAAATGAATTCTTTAAAGTTGTTTATGTCTGAACATTTATATGCTTTTGCTTTATAATTTAATTTTTCTAACTTAAAGAATTTATTTATTAAAACCAAACTTTCTAGTGTAGAAATTCATTCATCATTATTCCGTGACGTAAATACTTTTAAATTTACATTAAAGGCTTTTTTACTGTCTTTTGATATTTTTACTCAAAAAAACTTTGCTAAATCTTGTAAATCATATAGTTTTCATGTTTTTCTATACAAAATCATAGCAAAACAAGTTACAGCACAACACTCTGGTTTTTGAACAAGTGGAATATATTTTTTCATAATTTATATTTATTACCTCAAACTTCCTCCTTTTTTTCAAACTTTCTCAACAATTTCTTTTATTAAATTTGCTTTTACATCATCTTTTAAAGTTTCTGTCATTGACTGAATAAATATTTTGAAAGATAAACTTCTTTTTCCTGGTAATTTTTCCTCATTTTCATAAATATCAAAAAGTTCTACTTTTTGGATTAAAGTCTTATTTACTCCAGAAATAATTTGAGCTATTTCTCTTCATTTTATAGACTTATCAACAACAAAAGATAAATCAAAATTATTTTCTTGGAAAGATGATATGTCTTTGGCTTTTACTTTATTATAAAGATTTGGTAAAAGTTTTGAAACTTCTATTTCAAAAAATCCAACTCTTTCACTTACATCAAACCTTTTTGCAACACTTGGGTGAATTTCTCAAACAACTCAAACTTCTTTTCACCTTACCATTATTTTTGCAACTCTTCCACTATGAGCAAATTCTGGGGCATTATCAGTTGTATCAAAAAAGAAATTATCTACAAAAACTGATGTAAAAAAATCTGAAACAATATTTTGAATATCATAATAAACTATGTCTTTACAAGAAGTCATTACTCAAGATAATCTATAATCTTCACTAACTTCATTTCAATTTCTAGAAAATACTTTTTCTATTTCAAATAATTTTATATCTTTTCTTTCTCTTATATTATCTTCAAGTCATCTCATCAAATTTGGAATAAGTGAATTTCTCATATGAGTTTGTTCTTCACTTAGAGAATTTTTTAGTGGCACTAAATCTCAAATTCACATATTTAATTTTTTCATCAATTCCTCATTTACAAACGAATAATTATACACATCAAAAAATCAAATATCAGTGAAATATTTTTTTGAATCATTTTTTAGATTATAAATTGTATCTTGAACTATTGCTCAAAGATTGATTCTAGGAACAGTCGTTACGATATTATCATAACCATCAATTCTTGCAATTTCCTCAGCTATATCAGCTTTTGTATTTAACTCTTTTCTCCAAAATGGAATTAATAATTCATTTCAAACTTTTTTTATTCAAAGATTTTCTAAAATTTCTAAAACATATTTTTCGCTATAATTTGCTCAAATTAAATTATTATAAAAATTTAGATCAAATACTTGTTTTACTTCTTTTTGTTTAACTGGATAAGAGTCAAAATATCACTCAATTTTTAAATTTGGATATTCTTTTTTTAGCTCCTCAACTATCAAAGCTGTCGCATATGAAGCTAAATCGGTCATAATATCTTTTTCAAAAACATTCAGAGCATCAGTTCTAACTCAAAGTCTTTTTCAAGTCATTCTAAGAATTGCCTGATCAAAATGAGCAGTTTCTATCAAAATATTTTTTGTAGAGGCTGAAACAGCACTAGATTTCCCTCAAATAATTCAACCTAAAGCTAACACTTTTTTATCATCAGCAATTACTATATCTTTTTCATTTAACTCATAAATTTTATCATCAAGTGCTTCCAGAATTTCTCAATCTTTTGCAAATCTAACTACCACATTTCACTCAATTTTATCTACGTCAAATATATGAGCAGGTTGCCCGTAAAAGTATAGTGAGTAATTTGAAATATCAACTAAAAGTCATTTTACACTGTGTCCAGCTGCCTCAATAATAGTTTTTATTTCATCATTTGACTCTTTATTACCAACTCAAGAAACTTTTAAAAGTGAATATCTTTGGACAACATCCGGAATTTCATTTTTTGCTTCTAATTTAGAAAATTTTGAGAAATCTAGAGTTTTATAATCTAATCAAATATTTTTCCCATTTATAGTTGCAACTTCTCTTAAAACTCCCATATATGAAAACATATCTGGTCTATGATTTATAGCTTTGTTATCTATTTCTAAAACTTCATCATCTTTTCAAAGCGCTTTAGATAAATCCGTTCAAGAAGTTACTTTTAAAAATGATAAATCTAAAATTTCTTTTGGATCTTTAGATGGAAATTCTTCTTTTAATCAAATTTCTTCACTTGCACAAATCATCCCAAAACTATCTACTCATCTAATTGCAGTTTTTTTCATCACAACTTTTTCTCACTGTCAGTGCCAAGTTACGCTTGCTCAGATTTTCGCAACAGCAACTAATTGTCATACTGTTAGATTTGAACCTCAACAAACTACTTGCGTATCTTCTTTTTCTCAAATATTTACCTGACAAACTCTTAAACTATCTGCATCTGGATGAGTATCAACTTTTGTAATTTTTCCAACTACGATATTTTCGAAATCTTTTTTTTGAGAATGAATTTCCTCAACTTCGGCTGTATGCATTATTAAGTCCTCGGCAACTTCCCCCGCATTTTCTAAGTAAGGTAGGTATTTTTTTAGTATTTTATAAGAAACTTTCATTTTTTATTTTTTAAGAGTTAAATATGCCAAGATAATACAAAAAAACTTGCTGAAAGCAAGTTTTTTGATTTATATAATTTTTCCTAGCTCATTGCACTTATAGCTTCTGCTAAAGTATCAACTGTTGGAACAATAGTTGTAATTCAAACAAGTTCTAACACATCTTTTACTCATTCATCACATTCACATATATACATTTGACCTCAATTGTCTTCAACATTTGAATAAATATCCGCGATATATCAAATTGATTTTGAATTTAAGTATTTTAATTTTGATAAATTAAAAATAATTTTTTTACCAGAAAAATCTCAGATTTCACTATATAAACTTGTAAATGTTTTATCAGCATTTGTTTCATCAAGTTCTCATGAAAATTCAAATATTAAGATTCAATTCTCTATTTTTTTATTTACTTCT
>CAYOIP010000018.1:0-21861 GCA_964404065.1 uncultured Candidatus Peribacteria bacterium | reverse complement strand
GGATTTGATATATAAATTTGTACAGATAAATAAATTGTAATAAATGAAAATCATGAAAGATTATGAGTTGATTTATCAAAAATTGATACTGATTCTGATTGAATTTTTGATAATGAAGATAAATGTGTAAATTTTGCGGGAGATAAAAAAAATGATTGATGTCCAATTTTAGATAAAAAGTGTTTAAAAAATAGTGAGATAGATAATTGTGATACTTGATATGAATGTGGTGATGATTGATACTGTATAATTGCAGAAAATAGTGATTTAGTATGAAAATGTAATTATGTTGATAATTGATCTAGTATTTTTTGAAATGTAATGTGTGATAGTTGTCCGTGTGATTATTCTCTAGATTTTTTGGCTGAACTTAGGAAATGTGATATAATTTTACCAACTGTCGTTTCGTCAGATTGAGAGAAGGTTTATTCAAAATGAACTTTGTTTCAGGTTTGAGAATAAAAAAATATTTTCTTTTGACTTTTTAGTAAATAAATATATATTTTTGCGGAAAAATTAGTATCGTATTTTTTAAAAATGATATCAAAAATAATCATAAAAAATCAAGTATTTTTGAAATACGCAGTTGTTTGAGTTTCATCTACTTTTGTAGATATTTTTTCTTTATATTTGTTTGTAGATATTCTTTCATTTAATTTATATTTTTGAGTTGTTTGTAGTTTTTTACTTTCAGTTATAAATGGATTTTTACTAAATAAATTTTGGACTTTTTGAGATAAAAGCAAAAAGCTTAAAAGACAATTTTTAAAATTTTTAATAGTTTCAACTATTTGACTTATTTTAACATTATGTTTGATGTTTATTTTAGTTGATGTATTAGAGATTTATTATTTATTTTCAAAAGCTTTAACTTCGATAGTTGTTTTATTTTGGAACTATTTTACAAATAAATTTTGGACTTTCTCAACTAAAAATATAGAAATTGAAATAAAAGATAAAAAAGAAAATTTTGATATAAAATATTCAATTATAGTTCCAGCATATAATGAAGAGAAAAGAATTTTGAAAACTTTAAAAGAAGTTAAGGAATTTTTTCTAGAAAAAAAAGAAAGTTATGAAATAATCGTAGTTGATGATTGAAGTAAAGATAGGACTATAAAAATAGTTTGAGAATTTGATAAAAATATAAAAATTCTTGAAAATAATTGAAATATGTGAAAGTGATTTTCTATAAAAAATTGAGTTTTAAATGCTTTAGGAGAATATATTTTATTTTTAGATGCAGATAATTCAACTCCAATAGAAAATTTCAAAAAACTTGAAAAATATATTGATAATTTTGATGTAATTATTTGATCTAGACACCTGCGTGAATCAGAAATTGTAAAAAAACAACCTTGGTATAGAAGATTAGTTTGAAGAATATGAAATAAACTTATACAATTAGTTTTACTTAATTGAATAAAAGATACTCAATGTTGATTTAAACTTTTTAAACACAATGTTGCAAATCAAATTTTCCCATTTCAGAAAATAAATAGATTTTGATTTGATATGGAAATACTTTTTATAGCAAAAATTAAGGGATATACTATAAAAGAAGTTGCAGTTTCTTGGCTAAATGATGAGTGATCTAGACTTAATCCAATAAAAGATAGCTTAAAAACTTTGTATGAACTTTTATATATAAAATTTAACTATTGGTTTGATTGATATAAATAACCCATCCCTTAATCCATTCCCTTATAATTAAGGGAAGGGAAAAATTGGTTTTATTTTTTAATTTTCCTAAATGAAAAAATCTAATTTTTTAAAATTATTTATTTGTTTTTTTATACTTCTTTTAATAAATTCTTTTTTTATATTTAGAAATCCTTGGTTTGATTGGGATATAGTTTCTTATATTTGAAATGTTAAATATATAGAAAATAAGGATAGAGAAGAAGTGCATACAGAAACTTATAAAGAGTTAAAAAATTATTTGGATGAATGAAGATATAAAATAATTCTAGAGGCAAATAAATATAGAAAAACTATTTATAAAGATACTGAGGCGTTTTTTGATATAATGCCTTTTTATAATATAAAATTTATTTATATTTGGACAACTTATTTTTTCACAAAGCTTTGATTTGGGATTATTGATGCTATTTTAGCAGTTTCAATTTTATCATATTTATGATTTAGTATAATTTTATTTTTCTTATTTAGAAAAGAATTAGAAAAATATCCGATTTTGTTTTTCCCACTATATTTGATGACATTTTCTTCACCTATATTGATAGCATGAAGAAGTACGACTCCGGATATGTTTGCATGATTTTTGCTTTTAGTTTGAACTTTTTTGATTATTAGAAAAAATATTATTTTATGACTTTTAGTTTTAATCTTATCACTTTGAGTTAGAACTGATAGTATAATTTTTATTTGAGTTTTGATGTTTTATCTAAAGTTTTTTACTGAAAAAGAATACAAAATTGACTATAAAACATTTTTCATTTGATGATTTTTAGCACTTGCTTTTTATAAATGAATAAATACTTATTTTCATAATTTTTGATACCTAACTTTGTATTATAACTCTTTTGTGGAAGCAATTCCTTATCCAAGTGTATTTAAATTTGATATTACTTTATGAGAATATATTTGACATTTAAAAGATAAAATAGCATTGCTTGTACAATTAAGAGATAATAAACCAATTACATTTTTTCCATTTTATATAATTTTATCTTTTGTAGCATTTGCTTTGTGACAAAAAAATAAGATAAAGTTATCAAATATATTTATGTGACTTTTAATAGTTTCAACATTTACTTTACTTTTTAAATTCGCAATATTTCCAAATATTCAAGAAAGATACTTTGTATTTCATTTTATTATAACTTTTATAGTTTTAGTGAAGTTTGCGTTTTGGGACAAAAAAAATGAGTGATAATCACTCATTTTTTTTTAACATTCCATTTTATCTTTTTTCATACATTCATCCCAAATCTTTTTTTGACTATCATAATAAAATATTGGAATGGCAATTAAAGTTAATATTGCTGATGAAGAAAGTCACCAAACTATACTCCGAGCCAGCCCAGACCAAACAGGGTCAGATGTTATTTTTATAGCTCAAAAAATTGCTGAGATAGAAGTAAGCATTATTGGCATAAATCTGATATATCAGGCTGAAATAATAGATTCTTCAATAGTCCATCATTTTCTTTTTTGAATATCAATATAATCTATTAAAAGTATTGCATTTCAAACAACTATTCAAGCTAAAGATATAACTCAAATCATTCAAGTTGCGTTAAAATATTCATTTTTTAATAAATATAATATTGAAAATCAAGGGAATATTCCAAAAAATCCAAGTAGAAATGGAAGCATAATTATTCAAGCAACCGCAAAACTTCTAAATTGTCCAACAATTAAAAAATAAATTGCTAAAAGTGCTATAATCATAGCTGTTCCTAGATCTCTAAATGTATCCATAGTTAGTTTCCATTCTCAGTCCCACTCTAACTTATAAATGTTTTCATCTTCAATTCATTTATAAGTTATTCAGTAAAAACTGGATTTAATTATTTCGTATTTCCCGGCTAAAAATCCATCACTTTTTAATATTCACATAAGTTTTACAACTGGATAAACAACAGAATTGTCTCACATTTCAGCATAGATAAAATTTGTTTTTTCTCTGTTATCTGTATTTATTTCAGGATTTACAAATTCTGGAGTTATACTTGCTATACTTGAAAGTGGAATTTTTATTCAATCTTTGTTTGTAAATTTTATTTTATCAAGAAGTTCAAAAGTTTCGCTTTGAGAATTTTTAACTCATAAAATTATATTATTAGGTTCTAGAGAATTTTTGTCATTTATGATATTTATATCTAGTCAATTTTTTGCAATAGCTAGAGTGTTAGCAATTTGTAAACTATCTAGTCAAGCTCTGTTAATTGATTCATTATCAAGTTTAATATTTATTTTTCTATAGGTAGTAGAAAGTGAATTTCATAAATCAGCTAATTTTTCGCTATTTTCTAGTTTCTTAACTTCGCTGTAAACTTTTAAAGTAAAATTATCTAGGTTTTTTCCATCATCTCAACCTTTCAATTTTATCATGAAAGTAGATCTAACAGGAGGCCCTGGAGGATCTTCAAGAAGTCTTATTTTGACATCTGGATATTTTTCTAATAAATAATCTCTTAAAATTGGTCTAATAGTAAAAGTCCAGTTTTCTGATTTGATTCTATCTGGATTATCTTCTTTAGAAATTAGGTTTATTCTAGTTGAAATTTGATACTCATCTCATCTATTTAATCATCATCTAAATAGATTTGCAAAGTCTCACATAAAAGGAGTTCAGATAGTTGATGTTACGGATTGGACGATAGACCTCACCCCCTGCCCCTCTCCCTCGGGGGAGAGGGGAGTAGAAATGTTTTCCTTTTGTTCCCTCTCCTTTCAAAGGAGAGGGCTAGGGTGAGGGTTTTCTTGAGAGTTAGAGGTATTTAAAAAAAACTCTTCTACACTTTTCTCAATTTCTAACATCTTATCCACAGAAGTTCATCTCGGGGCATCAATCCAAAGATAAACTTGATCTTTATCAGATTTAGGAAGCATACGAGCTTTAAAAACTCAAAGTCAAATAGGTAAAATCATAACTAAAACTAGAGAAATCCAAAAAGTTGTTTTAAAGATTTTTCTGTTTCTTTTTGCTTTTTTATCATCGTGAATAAATATTTTCATAACTTTTAGATATAATTTTCTTATATCATATTTTGACTCTTTCTTATGATGATGAGTTTCTCACTCTAAAACCTCTTTTGCAGTAATAAAAGATACCCAAGGATTTATAGAAAATGCAATAATTATAGAAAATAATAGTGCTACAATTGCAAATTTTGGAATTGGTCACATATATTCTCACATCATACCAGTTACTGCAAACATTCAGGCAAAAGATAAAACTTTTGTAATTGTTGAAAGTATTACTCACGGTCCAACTTCTTGAACTGCTTCTAAAATGGCTTGTAATTTACTTTTCCCCGTTTGAACTCTCTCTTCTAGATGTCTATGAATATTTTCTACAACTACAATAGAATCATCAACTAGCATTCATATTACAAGTATTAAAGCAAATAGGGAAATTCTATTTATATTATATCCAACAATTAGTGCGTACAAAAATACAAGTGATAAAATAAGTGGAATAGAAGTTGCTGTGTTTAATGCGTTTTTCCATCATAGAAACAAAACTAAAATTATAACTACTATAATAATTGATTCTATCAAGTCTTTTATCAAATCTGAAGTTGCTAATTGAGCTTCATGTCACTCATCAGCTATGATTTTCACTTTTATATCTTTTGGTAACTGTTTTATAATTTCTTGCATTACTGATTTTATTTCATCAGTAACAAATACTCAGTTTGTTCAAACTTGTTTTCATATACCAAGTAAAACAGCAGAATCAGACCTCACCCCCGACCCCTCTCCTTCGGAGGAGAGGGGAGTAGAAGCATTTTCTTTTTGTTCCCTCTCCTTTCAAAGGAGAGGGTTAGGGTGAGGGGTTTTATTTTCACTATAAACAGTATAATTTGATAATCTTTTTTCTCAATAAGAAAATTCTGCAATATCTCAAAGATATATGATTTTTCATCAAATATTTGAAATAACAAGTTTTTTTAATTCTTCTATACTATTTAATTTTCCAGAAGTTTCCAAAAAAACTCTTTCACCATTTTCAAGATGAAAATTTCAGTTTGGAAGTGATAAGTTATTTTTCTTAAGTGTTTCATAAACTTGCATTATATCAGTGTTTAGAGCCTCAATTTTTTCTAGGTCAAGAGAAATAACTATATTTTTTTTAATTCATCAAACAATGTCTAAAGTTGTTACATTTTTAATAACTTTTAATTTATTTTTTACAATATTTGCTATTTGACGAAGATAAATTTGTTTTTCGTTTTCACTTAATTTGTCTTTTGAATCATAATAAATAGCGTAAGTTATTTGAGGAAGTTCATCAGGGTTTATAGCTTTTATAATTGGTGATTCAACTCAAATAGGTTTTAACTCCATATTTTGAGCTAATTTTTGATTTAATCTAATTTTTGCATCTTCTAAATCTTCTCAAACTTTAAATTTTACCATTACTCAAACGTAATTATCGGCTGATACTGAGAATACTTCATCTATTCATTCTAGTTCCATAATTTTGTTTTCTAGTTCATTTGTAATCAGTCTTTTTGTTTCGTCTGAGGTTAAACTAGGAGCTTTTATTAGCACATTAAAAGCTGGAACAATAATTGTAGGATTATATTGTTTTGGGATAATTAAGTAACTTCAAACTCAAGAAATTAAAGTTATAATTATTAAGACAATAGTTAATTTAGAATTTTTTATAAAAAATTCAGCGAATTTTGAGAACATAAGGGGGGGAGTTAGTTTATAAAAATAATTTTTAACAAGTTTTTAACATTAAAATTAATTAATAAAAAATTAATATTTGACAAAGAAATTTTTATAAGTATAAAGTTCGCGCCACTTTCGGCAAACCTCTGGAGGATAGTAATTATGCACCTTGTCAGCATGGACGAAGAAGGATCCGGCACCTACATCTCTGCCCAGAAGCGTCGCAAGCAGGCGCGGGACTCCAATCCCAAGCCTCCGAGCAAGCACTAACCGGCAGCAAGACCCCTCCGGGGGTCCAACCTAAACTTCAAACTTAAAACCATTTATGGTTTTATTTTTTTGTCCCCCTCCCTAGCCTTCCCCCCAAGGGAGAGGGAATAGAAAGAAAAACTTTTTTATTCCTTTCCACCTTGGGGGGAAAGGTTATGATAGGGGGATTTAAAATAGGGAATTGGATGGGGATTATAAGCTTTCCCCATCAAACACATTTTCTTTTCCGTCAGTAATAATTATTTCTCAAACTCATAATCATTCAATTTGAGAAAAATTATCATTTTGTTTTAGGGTTTTTATATTTTTTAGTTTTGCAACTCAGTTTTCTAAAACAAAAACTTGAGGAAGATTGTATTTAGAAACTATTGCGGAATTTGGAATAATTATTCAATTTTCAGTATTATTTTCAATATTGAAATATATTTTTGAATAACTTCATATTTTTATATTTTCATTTTGATTATCAATAGTTATTTCAACACTTGATTTTTTTGTAATTAAATCACGAGTAGGAAGTATTTTTGTAATAATTCAGGTAAGTTGTTCTGAAACTCATTCTATCTCAACCTTTACTTCGTTAAGTAAGTTAATTTTATTTATTATTTCATCATTTACTTGAACCTCTATTTTTATTTTATCATCTGATGAAACTATCAAAATCGGAGTTCCAGCTCAAACTACATTTCAAACTTCACTTAGTTTTTTTGTAACTATTCAATCAATTAGTGAAATAACTTTCCCGTTTTCTATCATAACTTTGGCGTCATTTTTTCCTGATTTTACTTGAGAAATTTGAGTATCAATTTCACTTAAAGATGCTTGTTTTTGTTTTTTTAGTGCTTCAAGAGAACTCTTTGCTTCTTGTAGCGCATTTTGACTTAAATCACGCGTTTTTTTTGCAATTTCAGTTTTTGTAGTTATATCTGTTATTGCTCACGAACTTTGAGAAGAAATTTGCTCTTTTGTTTGATTTAAAGTATCAATTTGTTTTTCGGCTAACTGAACTTGTTTTTCTAAGTTATCTAAAGTAGATTTTTTTTCTTTTGTGAAATTATTTATGCTATCTAAACTTCACTTTAAACCTAGAAAGTAGTTTCCAGAAACTGTTAATATAACTTGTTCATTCCCATTTTGAAAAGAGTTAATTTGAGATTTATAAGAAGAAATTGAACTTTCAGGGAAATTAGTGCTGGAAATAGAGTTTTCCATTGTAGAATATGCTAATTTGAGCATATTTCTAATATCATTTGAAAATACATTATTATATTTTTCTAAAGCAATTTTTATATTTTCTTTTGAATCAAGAGGAAGATCTTTTAAAGTAGAATAACTATTTATAAAGTTTTTTAGTGCATTTTCTGCTTGAGTTTTAATTGCAGTATTTTTAGCAGAAATATACATCTCAAAACTATCATTTGTGTATTTGTTTTTATCAGTTACTCAGTAAATATTATCTAAAAAATCTACTAAATTATTAGCTAAAATATTTGCATTTGAAATAGCATTTTTTGAATTAGAATAAATATCTTCTTCTTTCTGGTTTAAATTATCTTTTGTATTTTCAAGTTGAAGTTTTATACTTTCAAGTCAGATTTGTGCTTGAGAAATTTGTGAATCAATAGTTTTTAATTGATTTTGGGAAATATTTTTTGTATCCTGAGTTCATGCTTCACTTCAAGAAACTCAGATATTAGCCATTTCTATTCAAGTTTTTGCAGAATTTATTTTCCCGTTCAAAACTTCTATTTGACTATCATACATTTGGCTAGTTGAAATTTTTAGAGCTTCTAAGCTGGAAATTATATCAAGACTTGAACTATATCAAGTTTTAGCCTCAATAGCGTCAAGAGTTGCAACAACTTCTCAGATTTTGACTTTATCTCAAACATTTTTTGTGATAGAAACTATTTTTCATCCAACTTTTGCTCATAAAGTAACATTATTAAAACTATCAGTATATCCAACAAAACTATCACTATCAGATATAGATCAAGTTTGAACTAAAACAGTTTTATAATATTTTTTTGAAATTTCTTTTTTTTCTTCACCACAAGAAGTTAAAAGTAGGGAAGATATGATTGTTAAAATTAGTAATTTTTTCATGGTTTTTGGTTAGTTATATAGAATTAACCCTCACCCCCCTGCCCCTCTCCCTCGGGGGAGAGGGGAGTAGAAATGTTTTCCTTTTGTTCCCTCTCCTCCAAAGGAGAGGGCTAGGGTGAGGGTAATTTATTTATTAAATATTAATTTCAGAGATTTGATTATTTCCAATATTTTTGTATCAGAAATTTTGTAAAAAACTTCTTTTCCGGATTTATGACTTTCTAAAATTCATTCAAGTTTCATTTTTCATAAATATTGTGAAACTTGAGATTGGGAAATGCCAGAGTGGTTTATAATTTCAGTAACATTTTTTTCTTCTTCTCATAAAAAACACAGAATTATCATCTTTTCTTTATTTGAGAAGTTTTTCATTAGTTCAGCAACTTTTGTAGCATTTTCTAAAAAATTATTCATAATTTAAATATTAATATATTATAATATGTTAATATATTATTAAAAAATATTTTAAAGTCAAAAGATTTTTTGTTTGAATAAAAAGTCCGGACTCTCGTTGTTTAAATATATAATTAAATTTCATTTAAGAAAAGATTAATTAGCTAGAGTCCAGACTTAATTATTTTTTTAAACTATTTTATTTTTCTACTTTTTAAAAAATCATTTAAAAATATTTGAATTACTCAAACGATAGGAATAGAAATAATTATTCAAACTATTCAAAATAAACTAGCTCAAATAACCATAGCAATCAAAACTGCAAAAGGAGAAAGAGATAAAGTTTTTCACATTACATAAGGAACTAAAACATTATTTTCTAATTGTTGAATTGCAATATATAAAACTAAAATTATAACAGTTGCTTTCCATCAAATTCAAAGTGCTATAGCTAGTGCAGGAAGTAATGCTATAAATGGACCAATATAAGGAACAAACTCCATCATTCAAGCTATTAAAGCTAAAGTCCAAATTTCATCAATCTTTATTCAAAAAATTCTGATAAACAGAAGTCAAATAAATGTAACTATAAAAATACTAAATCATAAAATTAATTGACTTTTTAACCAATTATAAAGAGTATGAACTATTTTTTGTTCTTTTGATAATAAATATTTTGAGTAATTTTCAGGAATAATTTTATAAAAAAACTCTCTTATATCATGTCTTTCTAAAGCTATAAAAAAAGTGAATATGAAAAGTAAAACAAAATTCATAACTACATTTGTAATTGAAGAGATTATTCAAGCTCAAGAAGTTAGAAATGTTTTTAGATTATCACTTACAAAAGAAGAAATTTCTCAAATATTTTCTTGAATGGATTTAAGGATTTGACTTAAATCTATATTTACTAAAAGTGATTTTATAAAATTTGGTAATCAAAGTCAGTCAATTCATTTTGAATTATAAGCTAAAATACTCTCATTTACGTATTCATAACATAAATTTACCAAAATAGAAATTTGATTTACAAAAATTGGAACAATTGAAAAAATTGTTACAAGTAAAAATAAAATTATAAAAATATAAATTAAAACCACTCAAATTCCATCTCAAATTTTCCATTTATTAAATTTATTTAAGAAAGGAGCAAATAAAATATTTAGAAATAAAGAAAAACATAAAATTATTAAAATACTTGAAATTTGATATGCTAAAAATAATCAAATCAAAAAAAGTGATAAAATTATAAGTTTTGAAAGGAAACTTTTATTTTCCTCATTTTTAAATATAGCTTTTTCTTTGAACATAATTATTTTTTATAAACTAAACAATTTAGAATATAAGAATTTTTTATCTAATTGCAAAAAAATTGCTTTTTTAAATAAAATCTTATAATTACAAAAATTTAAAATATTTTTCAATTTAATCCATAATTTTAAAAAACGTGTTAGCAAGAATTACAATAATTTGAAGACCAAATGTTTGAAAATCTAGTTTTTTCAATATGTTCACTGGACATAAAATAGCAATAGTTGCAGATGAATCAGGAACTACTAGGGATATTTCAGAGTATGAATATACTGATCCAGTAAATGATATTACTTATATAGTTGCAGATAGTTGATGACTTGATTTTTCGAGCAAAAATGATGAAATTGCAGTTGATATAATTGATAGAACTCGCGAGGCAATTAAAGAAAGTGATATGCTTATTTGGTTACTTGAATATGATAAATTCACTGACCTAGATGAAAGAATCTTGAAACTTTTAAGAGATAAAAATATGCCACCGGTTGTTGTGGTTGCAAATAAAGCAGACAATGAAAATGCAAAACTTGAAGCATTTTCGCTTCCAGTTGTAAATACATTTGACGGCTTTTTTACAGCTTCAGTTAGTCATCATGCTTGATTTGCTGAAATAAAAAGTTTTGTTGCGGAAAATTTGAAATCAAGAAATTTAGATTATTTAGTTGAAGAAAACGATGAAAGCTTCATAAATTTAGCTTTAGTTTGAAGACCAAATGTTTGAAAATCATCTTTAATTAATGCTATAGTTTGAAAAAACAGAGTTATGGTTAAAGATATGGCTGGAACAACTAGAGATAGTATAGATACAAAATTTAAATATAACGAAAAAGATTTTGTTTTAATTGATACAGCTTGAATTAGAAGATTATCAAAAATCGGAACTAGAAATATAGAAAACTGGTCAGTTATGAGAACAGAAAGAAGTATAACAAGAGCTGATATAGTTGCTGTAATAGTTGATGGAGTTGATGGAATTCACCAACAAGATTTATCAATTATTGGGAGAGTTTTAGAAGAAAATAAATGACTTATAATAGTTATCAATAAATGGGATGCAGTTTTAAATAAAGAGTGAATTGATAAAGAAAAAATCATGTGAAGATATTTATGATATTTAAGTGAAAAGTTTGACTTTTTACCTTGGGTATCTGTAATTTTCACTTCAGCAGTTGAGAAAAAAAGAGTTGAAGAAATACTTGATACTGCAATTTTAATTAATGAAGAAAGAAAAAATAAAAGAGTTAAAACTTCTATTTTTAACGGATTTATTGAACAAGCAGTTATTAAACATCCACCAACTTGAAACAGAGTTGCACATAAACCAAAAATTTACTATTGAAGTCAAGTTGATGTAAATCCTCCAAAATTTGTATTAACAGTAAATAATCCTGAGCATTTCCATTTTTCATATAAAAGATATCTGGAAAATAAGATAAGAGACAATTTCTGATTTGCTTGAACTCCAATTATTATTGAGTATAAAGGAAGAGGGAAGACTAAGGATATAACAAAATAAAAAAGAACGAATTCCGTTCTTTTTTATTTCATATATTTCTTATTCTCCACATGTTCTTCATTTGTTCTAGCATAATAAACTTTTCCATTTCCATCATGCAAATAATAATAATATGGAGTTGATTTTGGGTTTAGAGTTGCTTTTACTGACTCAAAACTAGGATTATTTATAGGAGTTTTTGGAAGTCAAGTCATCATTCTTGTGTTATATTCGTTTTTCTCGTAAATATAATTTGAAAGTTGCATCCTACATTCTTCAGAAGTGAGTTTATAAGCATAACAAGCCGTAATATCTGCTCCAATCATCCAATTTTCTTTGTATCTTTTTAAAAGTATTCAAGCAACAGTGGATTTTTCTGAAATATTTCTTTCCTCTTTTTCTAGAATTGAACCAATAATCATAACTTCATTAATTTGTTTTTCAGATAGTGTTGATAAAAGAGGAATATAAACCTTAGTTTTAAAATTCTCAAGCATTTTTTTATTTAAATCTTGCAAACTAAAATTGTTTGGATTTACAAAATAAGTGTCTGGATAAAGATATCATTCTAAAGTTATGGCTCAATTTAAAAAAGGGAAATCATTTGCATAATTAGAAATATTTTTACTCTCAGAAATAAATTCTCACGCGTTAATTAATTTTTCTTTTGTTAAATATTCATCAATATCGAAAATATTCCATCATTCTAAAAAAGTTAGTTTTTTATCTATATTCATTGCTCAGTATGAAATAGTCTTTATTATTGAGTCAATATTTTCTCCGGCTAAAAATCTATAATTTCAAGATTGTACTTCTATAGCTTTTTCTGGGTTCAATTTTAAATAAACTTTTAGATAGAAACTACTATATCATAATTCTCTAGTTAAAGATGAAACTATGTTATCTCATGATTTTATAGATATAGTTTTATTTTCTGTCAAAGTTTCATTTATAAAATCTTTATAATTTATATAAAAGATTATTCCAGAAATTATAAAAATCCAAATAATTAATTTTATAAGTCTTAGCATTTTAATTGTTTATTAATACATAAAGTTCTCTTAATTCTTTTTTTGTTTCTTCATCTGCATTTGCAAAAATTTCTTTCATTTTAACCTCATTTTCTTCTACATATTTTTTTAATCTTTGTTTATTTTCTGGAGTTGAAATATTAGAAATTCATATTTCATTTTCTAATTTTTTTAAAAGTACATTTACTTCTTTTTCCATTAAAACTAAATCATTTCTTAATACTTTTTCCATTTCTTTAACTGATTTTACTGGATCTCAAACATAATCAATTATCATTTCTCAACTATTTTTTTGGTCTCATTCTGTAAAAATTAATACGTTTCAGTAGTTTAAAAAAGAGCTTATAAATCAAGTATATTTTGTATTCATAGTTTTTATTTTTTCTGAATTCATACTTTGTGTATCACCAAAAATTCATCTTTGATTGAAAGATAAAACTTGTCCAGGAATAATTACTTTGTAATCCATTTCAGTGTTTATCATTATATTTAAATATCAATAGAAAAGTCAAATTTGAAATAAAAGTAAAGCAGTATTTGTAATATTTACTCAAAATGTTAAATCTCATCAATTTAATAAAGATATTCAGCTAGTAATTCCAGTAAAAACAGCAATTCAAACTAATGAAAATAATAAAAATATTGTTTGATTAAAAAAGCTTGTAAAAACTTCATCTGACATTTTTGATTTTTTTATACAAGAATAAATATCTTCTATATAAGGTTTGCTTCATTGAATTTCATAAAAATGCTTTATATAAATGATAACAACAATTATCCAATACAAAACATTTCATAAAAGTAAAACTGCGATTATATAAGAAATAATTGTATGAGTTTGATCAGAAAAAATCAGTAAATATGCATTTATAAATGCAATAATTATTACTAAAATTACTCTCCAAGAGTTGATGATTGCATATAACCAATGCCTTTTTACTATCATCAAAAATCTAACTCAATCTTTTTCAAGTTTTTCAATCATTTTTGTATCTCAAGCAACATCAAAAGATTTAAAAAGAAATTCAAAAGCAGTTCTAAAATTTATAAACATAAAATTTTTGTTAATAATATTTATTTCATTATATTGTTTGTTTTTAATATTCAAATTTTTTGCAAAAGTTTTGTAAATGTGGTAAAATTAAGGAAATTAGTATTTTAAGTAATATTTTATGGGAGAACAAGAAAAATCTGAATTACTATTGTTTCCTGCACTTGGGGAACAATCTTGAGATATAGAAGCTAACTTGGAGAACTGAGCACAAGATTTAGCTGCATATATAAAAACAGTTAATTTTTCTATAATTTGACTTCTTGAAAGTAATTCATACTTATCAATTATTTCTAATTCTTTTGATCAATTTACCCAAAAAGTAAAAGATTTTTATGATGCAATTATAAATGATAAACACTGAAATATTTGAAAAGAAAATTTTATAAAATATCTAAACTTTCTTTTTTTACTTTTAAATGTCAGAAAAATATATAATACATCTCCAAGAGATAGTTTTAGTGAATTTCAAAAATCTCCTTGTAATGATCAATTAGTTAGAATGGTTATACCTAAATGACAAGATTTGCCATTTCTTGATATAACCACTTGAGGTTCTTGTCATAATTATAGTATAATATTTAAAGATTTTTTTTCACAATTATGAATTGATTCTACAATTATATATTGTAATCCAGTTTCAAATCATTCATTTTTACTTGTAAATATATTTTGAGAATATTATATGGTAGATCCATTATTTAATGAAAAATGATTTATTACTAAGGTTAGTGTTTGAGATCAAATACAAATATGATTTGATCATTATTGAATTATTAAATCATTTAATCCATTTTTTGTAGATCGGTTTAAAATATGAGAAAATGATATAGTTAGATCAAATCAGTTAAAAACATTTGATGATTCAGAATTATTTGCAAACAGAATGGATGAAAGAGATATAAAATATATAATTACAGAAAATTATATAAATTCTATTATGTGAACTTTTAAACTAGAGATTTGAAAAGAAAACGGAGATAATTTTTTTATTAGATTAAATTATTGAGAAGATGAACAATCATTTACTTTAAATTTTAGAAAAATTGCTAATTTATTTAAATGAGTAAATATAAGAGGTTTATCAAATAGAGCCATTATAATGGAGATTATTAAATATACCTATTCAAAGATATGAAAAAAAGTTGGTATTCCTCTAGATATAGTAGAAAAATGTGTTTGAGAAATAGCATATATGATAAAAAGAGATGATTTGTTATCACTTTTAAATTTAAAATAAAAAAATAGCAAAAATCAATTTTTGCTATTTTTTTAAAACCCTTTTCTTTTCATAAATGCTTCGCTTGAAAGCTCTCTTCACATAAAATCTTTAAATAACTCCCCAGCATCTTTTCTTGTTCATTGTCACAAAATAGTTTCAATAAATCTTTCTCAAACAAAACTTTCAAACATTCACATTTCTTTTATTTTTTCAAATACATCAGCTTCTAGTAGTTCTGCCCGCATATAACTATAATAACCAGCCGCATATCATCATCCAAAAATATGTCAAAATGAAGCATACATTTTGTATTCTTTTCACCTTGCAAAAACACTATTTTTATTAGCAATTTTTAAACACAGCGCGTCAAGTTCTGCCACAGTTTTTGGTGGTTTTTTTGAATATAAATTCATATCTAGTAGAGCAAATTCATTTTGTCTAAGAGTAAAAAGCCCACTTCAATAAGTTTTTAGTTTATAAAGAGTATCAAGCATATTTTCTGGAATTTTATCTCAAGTTTCAAAATGACTAGCTAATTTTTCTAAACTTTCTCTATCATTTACCCAATTTTCATGTATTTGACTTGGAAGTTCAACAAAATCCCATTCAACATTAAATCCACTTAAATCACTATATTTACTTTCTGATAACATTTCGTGAAGCGCGTGTCCAAATTCATGAAAAATAGTTTCTACATCTCTCATAGAAAGTAATATTTTTCCATCTTGTTTTTGAAAATTACAAACATTTACTATAAAAGGAACCTTTTCTTCAAATCTAGATCTAGGATTATCAGCCCAAGCTCCAGGTCTTTTTTCATTTCTATAAAATGGATCAAGTAAATAGTAAGAAATCAACTTTTTATTTCTCCAAACTTCAAAAACTGACACATCTTTGTTATAGCTTTCAGTTTCACTTTTTTTCATTTCAATAGAATAAAACTTTTTTATGAAATCAAATAAATATTTTAAAACATTTTCATATTCAAAATATTTTTTTAGCTCTTTTTCATCAAAACAGAATTTTTCTTCTTTGTATTTTCTAGCATAATATGCCACGTTCCAAGGTTTTAAATCTGAAAGGTGAAAATATTTTTTTAGCTCATTTAGTTCAACTTTTGCTTTACTTTTTGCTTTTTTTGTAATTCATTCTATTAACTCAAAAACTACTTTTGGATCTTTTGCCATTTTTGTAGAAAGTGAAACTTCTGCAAAATTTTTATATCACATGAGATGTGCTTTTTGATATTTTAGTTTCAATATTTCTAAAACTATTTTTCTGTTATTATATGGAGCTTTTGTTGCAAACTGATTTCTTGCTAGCGAAAAATCTTTTCTGATTTTTTCATCACTACAATATTCCATAATATCTCAAGAACTTGTTGGATCAGCATCAAAAAAATACCCAGAAATTCATTTTTCTTTTGCTTTATTTTCTGCATTTTTCAGAGTTGCTTCAGGAAGTTCTTTTATCACTTCAAAGTCTGTAATAACATAAGAAAAAAGATTTTTTGAAGCAACGATGTTGTTTTGAAATTTTGTAGATAATTTTGATAATTTTAAGTTTATTTTTTTGATTTCTTCTTGTTTTTTAATAGGTAGATTTATTCAAGATAATTCAAAATCTTTTTTATCAATTTCTAATATCCTTTTTTGTTCGTTATCAAGTTTTTTATTTTTTAAAACATAACAAATTTTTTCATACAAATTTTTACTAAATGTGACTTCATTTAAAAATTTTGTATAAAGTGGTTCAAAATCTTCAATGATTTTCTGCGTAATTTCTGATTTATTTACTCAATCAAGATGATGTAAAAGTCAGAATAAATAAGAAAGTTTATTAAAATCTTCAAAATCTTCAAATTCTACTTCCTCTATTTTCTTTTTTAGAAGTTTTTTAAATCTTGTTTTTCTTTCAGCTAAAAACTCTTTAAGTATTTCAGGGAATAATTCAAGCGACTCTTTTGAGTACAAAAATTTTAAGTCAGGAAATTCTTTTTTTGTTATTTCTTTAATAATCTTTTCTTTTATGTTATTTGTTTTCATTTGGTTTTAAATTAAAAATATTATTTGGTTTTAAATCTATAAACTCCATCCCAATCTTCAGGAGGTGGATTTGCTATATAATATTCACATCTAACTATAAAGCTTTTTGAAGGTGCATCATCTATTTTTTTAAATATTTCAATAGCTTTTTTAAAATTTTTTTGTTTGTAAAAATTCAAAGCTTCTTTATACATTACTAAATCTTTTAGATCTTCTTGTTTATAGTTTTTTGTTAATCAAATTAATTCATATATTTTTATAGGTTTTTTCTTTCATTTTACAGTTATTATATCAAGTTCTCTTGTTACAAATATATCTTTTGATATTGCATTAAAAGTACTTTCACTAATTATTACATTTGTTCCATATTGTTTATTTATTCCTTCAAGTCTTGATCATAAATTTACTGTATCTCATAATGCAGTATAATCATATCTTTTAGAACATCAAAAATTTCAAATAACAGCATCTCAAGTATTTATTCAAATTCTCATATCAATATAAACATTACTTCACATATTTTTTAGTTCTTCTCTTACTTTCAATAGTGCTTTTCTTTGCAAAATTGCTGTTTTGCAAGCAAGATCTGCGTGATTTGGAACATCTAAAGGAGCATTCCAGAAAGCCATTATAGCGTCTCAAATAAATTTATCAATAGTTCAATTATTTTCTAAAACTACATTACTCATTTCTTCAAAATATATATTTAATATTTTTCATAAATCAGTTGGATCAAGATTTTCACTTAAATCTGTAAATCAAGCTAAATCAGAAAAAAATACTGTTATTTCTCTTTTTGTTCAACCTAGTTTTAAGTTATCAATTCAAGTCTTTACAAGATCATTTACTACATCTTTTGATATGTATCTTCAAAATATATTTTTAATATCGTCTTTTGATTTCTTTTCTTTAAAATATCTTTTAATAAATATATAAATATGTAAAAATATAAAACAAACAAAGAATGGTAATAATTCAATAAAAAGTCAGAAAACTAAAAAAGAAACAATTCAAAAAATTATGAATCAAAATAAAACTCAAATTGAAAAAATCATTGAAAAATAAATACTTTTAAATTTTTCAAAAAAGACGTAAATTAAGCTTAAAAAAAATAAATTTATAATTAAAAAAATAAAAATATTTGGATAATGTAAATATTTATCAGATACAATTGTATTGTAAGCATTTGCCAAAATTACAACTCAAGGGATAAAACTTGTCGGAGAAATAGGGGATAGAAATAAATCATGAATATCAAGTGCAGTTGCTCAAACAAAAACAACTTTATCTTTAAAAGTTCAAGATTCTATTTTTCAATCAAGCACATCTATAAAACTTACTTCAGGATAATTCTTTGTAAAAAAATTTATATTAAATCAGTTGTTAGATATTTCAATCTTTTTCTCTCATATTTTTATATAATTTTGTGAAATTTCAGGTAATATAAAATCATTAACTACTCTATAAAGTTCAAATGGAATTGGTAAAATAGTAAAATCTAGATAAATAGGCATGATATTTTTTATATCAGATCATGATATAATTTCAAAAAAATTATTTAAACTATTAAATGAATTTATATTTGGATATCCAAGATTTTCTTTAGGAATTATTATATTTTCAAGAGTTTCATATTTGTTTTCTTTTTTAATTATTTCAATATTAAAAAGCATATTATCATTTCTTGAAATAGTATCTAAAAGTTTTTTATCATCAGTTGTTTTATTTGAAAAAACCACATCGGTAAAAACTGCTTTTGGTTCATCATAAGAAATAATTCTTAGTAAATCTGCATAATCAGATCTATTTATATCTTGAAATCTTTTAAAATTGTTTGAATTTATTGTTTTGTCATCTAAAGCAACAATAATTATATCATTATCAATATATTTTTGATTTAATAAAAAATAATTATTACTTGCAATATATGCAAATTTTACTCAAACAAAATAAAGTATAAATGTTAAAAATATGAAAAATAATATTTCATAAATTCTATTTGAGAAATTTATTTTATAAGTCATTTTAATCTAATTTGAATTTTATTATCAGGTGTTGAATCTGATGAAACTAAAGTAGTAAAATCTAAGTTTAGATTTTTATAATCAACTATTTTTAGAGTAGTTTTTAAATTAACTTTATCTTCTATTTTATTTCAAGAACTATTATTTCAAGCCAAAATTATATCAGAATTTATAAAACTATTTTGTATTTCATTGTTTTTTATTTCTAAGATTCAAGATATTCAAATATTTTTTAGTAATTCTTTATCAGAATCAAAATTTTTATTTTCATTTCAATTTCATAATATTTTAGCAACATCATTTAAAAATTTAACGCAATTATCACCATTGAATTTAAAATTTAGTTTATCAATATTATTTTGTGTTTCTCATGATAATACTTCAATTACCTCATTTTCTAAAAAAGAATTAATAATTTTTTGTTCTTCTTCTTTTGAATTTTTATATAAATTTTCTTCAAGATTTACATTACTTGCTTCTTCAAATAAAGAATCTATTACTTCTTTAGGAATTTCATATGTTAATTCTTTCCCTTTATTATCTTCAAAATAAAGTCATAATGCATCTACTTTTTCTTTATCAGTTAATAGAAATTTTAATAAATTTTTATCAGCATTATTAACGCTATATTTTAAAGTAGTTTTGTTTTCTAATTTAAATGAAACATCAAAATCTCAAAGTCAAAAATTTCTTTTATTTAAATAAATTTTTATATTTCAGTTAAGTTTTGGAGTTGATTTATCTAAAAAATCATAATCTCAATCTATTTTGAAACTAAGAGAGTTAAAAGCAGAATTTAGGTTTAAATTTGAAAATTTATTTATTAAGGCTTCTTCACTTCCATCAATCATTACAGTAAATTCTGCATCAAAAATTCAAGATTTTTTAATTTCTTTTGTGTTATTTTGATAATACAAAAAACTATCTTTCCAAACTTGTTTGTATTCTTGTAAAGTTTTTTGTTTAGGAACTTCTACTTTGTTTTCCTTATCATTAAAACATGAAAATAATAAGAAAGTTAGAATTAAAATTGAAAGTATTTTTTTCATAGAATTATTTAAAAAAATAAAACAAAAACTAGTGTAACTAGTTTTTGTAAATACTATTTATAAAATGTATTATAAACCATTTTTGCTACCTCAGATCTTGTTATTGGAGTTTTTGGATTAAAACTTTTATTTGAAGTTGAAATAATTCACATTTTTGCAGCAGTAGAGATATATTTTGCTGACCAATCAGATTCTGCTACATCTGAGAAAATAAATTTATTATCATAAACTGCATTAGCTTTTTTGAAATTTAAAATTAACTTAATAGTTTCTTCTCTTGTTATATTATCACTTGGTCTAAAGAAACTATTTCCTGAAGAAATATATCATAATTTTTTAGCACTACAAACATATTTTGTTCACCAATAATTTTTATCACCAACATCATCAAATACATAATTTTCATCATAAACTGCATTTATAGAGGCTGCAATTGAAACCATTTTTAAAAGTTCAATTCTTGTAATGTTATTTTCAGGATAGAAGTTTGGATTATTTGTAATTACTCATTTCGCATTTAATGAGTTAACGTATTTAAAATACCAACTTTTTTCGCTTACATCATTATACATAAATTTTATTGCATTTCATAATTCATCTTTTGATCAAATTAAAGATTTATCAACAACTACTTTTGGTTCTTCAACTTTTGTAGAAGTAACTGTTGATTTATTTCAATTCAAATCTTCACTTCAATCAGCATAAGCTATATATTTATCTCATGATACCATTGAAATAGTTTTTTTAAGTTTAGAATTATAAACATCTATTTTTCATTCTATCAAATTATATACATCTTTTTTTGAATCACTTTCAACTTCTAAAATTGTTCATCTAATTGTTGCATAACCTGTTTTTCATTTTACTTTATATGTAAAGTTTCATCAAGCTTTTTTAGTAAAATCATATTTAGTTTTACCAGATATATTTTCATATGTTAAGAAATCTTTTCAAACTTCAGAAATTTTTACTTTAGAACTTGGATTTAACGCTAAACGAGTATATCAGTCAATTGAAATACTTAAACTTCAATTTTTTGATGTTCAGATAACATCTCAAACTCAAAACGAAACAAGATTTGTTCATAAATTATTTATATTTTGTCATGCATCAGCTAAAATATCTTTTATATAAATTTTAACTCAATTTCTTTCAACATATAATACATCATTTATGCTATTTCAAGCTATAACTTTTATAGATTGTGTTGTATTTCATAAATATGTTGTTATTTTATTTGATGTGGATAATACTCAACTAACTAAAGATACACTTTTAGTTGTTCATGCTCATCATGCTCAAACTGAACTACTAGAAGAAGAAGATGAAGAAGAAGATGAAGAAGATGAAGATGAACTACTTGAAGTTGTTGTACTATTTGAAACCGTACTACTTACTAGAGCAGTAAATAATGTAAAGTGGTCAGTTGAACCTTTTAGTGTAAATGTTAAATCATTATATCATGTTATATCTTTAAGTAATGTTGATC
>CAYOIP010000017.1:0-22635 GCA_964404065.1 uncultured Candidatus Peribacteria bacterium | reverse complement strand
TTCTTAATCAGATAATTTGAGTTTTCCCTGTTCCTGGTCAGGCAACTACCATAACTTGTCCATAAATACTATCCACTGCTTTTTTTTGATTTCCATTTAATTTATTATATTCTCTTTCAAAGATATCTTTTTGCATAAAAAAATTTTTATAAATATTTTTTATATTGTAAGAAAAAATAAAAAAACTCAAAATTAACTTTTGAGTTTTAAAATATTATCTTTCAATAAAACGAACATTGTATTCATCTGTATCTTTTGAATAACTTTGATTTCAAGTTTCAAAATCAAAAAAGTAAGAAAATCATTTTAATAAATATCATCATTTAGAACTAGATAAATATTTTTCAGATTTTAATCATAAAAATTCTCTTAATTTAGATATATTTTCCTCTCAAGCTGAAGTTATAAATCTCCAAATTCAAGATAATTCTGCTATAGTTGGAACAGCTCATAATAATTCACTGTCTAAAAAATTTTTTAAACTTCCTTTTTCTTTCTCATCATATAGGTCCAAAGAAATTCACAAGTCAATAAAATAAATTTGTCATGAATATAAATCTATTTTAGTTCTGTATTTATTCCACCATTCTGGATTTGATTCTATTACTTCAAGTAATAAATGATATCTTTTTTCTAAATCAGGAAGTCCAACCCAATGTTCTGGAATAAATCACATATCTTTCGGTAATGTTTTTGAAAATAATACTTCAAAATCATCTTCAAAATCTTCTATATGTATTCATAATTCATTTACTTTTCTTTTCATCCAATTAATTTCAAAGATTACTTTTGCAGAAAGTCATTCTGGTAATTTCTCTTTTCAATCAATAATTTGTGGAATTTTCCTTCTTACATCTTCTGAAACTCAAGTTTTTATACAAATATCAACTAATTTAGCTAAATTTCTATCATAAGAAACTGGTAATTTATTACTCATATTTTTAAGTTAATTATTTAAAATAAGAAATATTTATAATATTTTTTTATTTAAAGTCAAATAAAATTTTTTAATTATTTTTTAATTATTTACCCAAGCTCATCTTCAATCTGAATGATATACTGGAGGGGTATGAATTTCAGATATTTTTCTAGCTAATCAAATTCTTTCATCTTCAGTAATCACAATTCTATCCTCTTTTCAATCATAGCCAATAATGATTTCAGTATTAATATCTGGTAAAAATTTAATTTCTAATACCTTTCAATTATTTAATTTAAATTTATGAGTATAAATTTGAGTAGATAAAACAACACTTCTATTTAAATCTCTAATAGGTGAATATTCTCAAAGTTTATAAGTTCAATCTAAAATTTTATCCAAAACTTGTCTTGGAATTTCATCTAAAACGCTATTTGTAGCATTTGCACCATCTACTACACATTGTGCAATTTGATCTGAATTTAATCATCAAGCTCAAGTTCATCTTCATTCAGCTAGATTCATTAAATTTGGTTTTTGTCATAATAACATAATCATAAAAATTAAAAAATAAAAAAGTTCCTCAATTTCTGAAGAACTTGTTTGTAATAAAATTAATACAAAAAAACTAATCCTTCAGTAAAGAACTTCTAAAGAAAAAGAAAAAATAAGAATATTTTTTAATATTTAACATAATATAAAAATTACTATTAAATTAATGAGTTTATATTTAAAAAGTTTTATTTGTCAAATTATTTTATGTATTTTCTTCTATAAAAACAAAAATTCTATCTCTAAATCATTTTAATAAATCAAATAAGAATATCATTTCATCTGTTTTTAATCATATACATCAAAAACTTTGTTCAAGTTCTCAAGTTTCCCAAAACCAGTTATGTATATTTCAATGAATATAAATATTTCTTTGTAATGTATTTTGATTTAAAGTTTCCAATCAATCCAAAGTTATTATACGAGAGTAAATTCAAAAATTATATTCTCAAAATGATGGTTTTTCTTCTACTTTAGTTGGTTTTTTTTCAATAAATTTTTGATTTTCAGGATATCAATCTCAAATAAAATCCCTAACAATATGTAATCATCTAGGAGTTTTATTACTATTAAAATCTTCTCAATATCAAAGTTTTGAAGTAACACATTTAGTTTGAAATTTTAATGTTCAGTTTTGAAAATAAAAAAAATTATTTCAACATATATATATAACATGTTGTTTTACTCAAGAAATTATATTTTGTATTTCCGGAGAAGATGATTTTATTAAACGTGGTAATGAACTTCTTTGAATTTCCAGACATAATTCATAAAATTTTTTCATATTTATTTTTTTCTAAAAATAGAGATAATTTCTAAAAATACAAAAAGTAAAATAAAATTTACAAAGTATAAAAACACATTATGTACTTTTATATAAGCAACAATACTTTCTCAAATATTCACAAATAAGAAAATTATAAACAAAAAACTTATTATGATTTTTAAGTAATTTCTTTCCATAAAAGATTTTATTTTTACCTCCTCAATCGCTTTCACGTATTTTTGATGTAAAAACACAAAAAGCATTGAAGCTATAAATATAAAAAATGGGAATAAATTATCTATTTTAATAGTATTTTCTATATCTGGAGTTCATTTTATAAGCATTTCTATAGCAACAAAAAGTATAACAAGAAGTCAAATCCAAGAAATAATTGGATAATCTCATAATTTTCTTGCAATATAATTAGAGGCAAAAGCCATAAGCAAAATAGAAAATATAAGTCAAATTCAAAGTGTAACTACATTTCAGTGACTCGCTCAAGCAACAGCTAAAACATTATCTAAACTCATAGAAACATCGGCTATCACAATAGTCCAAATTGCTGACATAAATCATACTTCTTTTGTTTTACTTGAATTTTCTTCATGATGTTCTCACCCGCTTCTTAACTCTTTATAAAATTTCCAAACTACATATAAAAGTAAAATTCATCAAGCAAATCTTAATCAAGTCATGTTTAAAAGAATTGTAGCAAATAATGCAAATCAAACTCTCATAACAGTTGCTAAAACTATTCAAACCATTATTGCTTTTTTTCTAAGTTTTTCAGGTAAATTTCTTGTAGCCATTCAGATAACTATTGCATTATCTCAACTCATAACTATGTCAATAATTATGATATTTAGTAAAGCTAGCGCTCAAGCAATAGTAAAAATATGCCAAAAATCTTGTATAATATATTCCATAATTTGTAGTTAAAAAATAATTTTTATATATCTAGCAAAAATTGGTGAAAGTTTCTTGAACTCTTTGTAAATTTCTTCTTGAATCTCTTTTATAGAATTATTTTCAAAATCTTTTTCTAAAAATTCCACAAAAGTTATTGGATTCAATTCAAATGTTGTTCTGATTAAGTGTAATAAAGTTCAGTTGTAAAAACTTATTTCACTATCATCTAAATTTTCCTTTCAAAAAATAGTTATTTGAGTTAATGTTTCATTAAACTTTTCTTTTAAATCTTCATTATTCTCAATAAACTCAGGATAATCATATCATAAAAACGGTATACATTTTTGAAATATTCAATTAAATCAAGTAGTTTTTGATAATTCCAAATACGATTTTAAATCCAAAATCAAATCAATCATAATAGTTGAATTTATGAAATCAATTGGCAAAGTATCTCACTTTTTTCTATCTCACAAAGCTAAACGAAATAAAACATCTTTATCAGAATTATCCATATTTTCAACTATATCAATACATTCCTCAAAAGAAAGTCATTCATTTTCTAGGTTTTTATACAAAATTGAAGTAATTATTTGATTGTCAAAATCTCATTCAAAAATAATATTTACTTTTTCTTTTGATTCAATTCACTGATAAAGTCAGACTTCTTCGTCATCACTTTCACTTCAATAATTATAAAGTATAAAATCTTTTAGCTTTTTTGTATTTTGTAAATAATTAGAATTTATTTCTAGAGAATATCAAAGATTTTTTAGTTCCAAAACTAAGTTTTTTAAAATTTCTTTTGATTCAAAATTATCAAATCCTGATATAATATTTATTAATTTAACTAAATCTTTTTCATTTAAAAGTATTTCTAAACTAGATAACTGACTAATTGGAGTTAAATAATCTTTTAGAGAAGAATTATTTTTGATTAATTCTTTTAATTCTCAGTTTAGTGAATTAAAACTTTCAAAATTTTTAGATTTTTTAATTTCCTCATTACTATAAAGCTCATTTTCAGAATTAACTAAAATACTTGTTTTTGTAAAATATGAAATATTGCTTTGCACTAAAATAGCTTCTATAAGCGAGATATTTTCAAAAGTTATATTTAAACTATTTAATTCTTTTTTAATTTTTAAATTCATTTTTTGTATTTACAAAATAAATATTTTTCTTCTCACACTTGCACAGTATCCTCAAAAGATTTCTCATATTTTTCCAAATCAAGTTTCACAAATGTATCACAATCATGTCTTCATGGAATAAAAGTCAGATAAATTTCATCTACCAAATTATTTTCAAACGAGTAGTTATAAATACTTGCTCAACCTATAATAAAAATATTTTCTATACTTTCATCATTTTTAGAAGATAAAATTGCTTCTTCTATAGAAAAAAAGTGTTCAAACAAATTATTTGTAATAAGATTTTCTCTTGAAATAACTATATTTTTTCTATTTGAAAATGGACGAAATTTCTCTGGAATACTTTCCCATGTTTTTCTTCACATAATTAGTGAATTTTGTTTTTCAACACTTTCAGTTTTAGTTGTAATTTCTTTAAAATTTTTTAGATCAGATTTCCAAGGAATATCATTTCACTTCCCTATTCAAAATTCTTCATCAACTGCTAAAATTGCTATAACTTTTTTATTCATTTTTTAAAATTATACTGCTATTGGAGCTCTAATTGCCTCATAACTTTCATAATTCAATAACTCAAAATCATCAATTGTATAAGAAAATATATCTTTTACATTTGGATTTATTTTCATTTGAGGAATTTTTAAAGGTTTTCTTGATAATTGCTCTGCAACTTGATTAAAATGATTATTATAAATATGTGTATCTCCTAAAGTATGAACAAATTCTCCATACTCAAGTCCACAAACATTTGCAACCATCATAGTTAAAAGTGCATATGACGCAATATTAAAAGGAACTCACAAAAAAGTATCAGCTGAACGTTGATATAATTGACAAGAAAGTTTTCAGTTTGCTACGTAAAATTGAAATAACGTATGACAAGGTGGAAGGCCAGATTTTGCCATTTCTTCAATCTCAACAGGATTCCAAGCTGAAACTATCATTCTTCTTGAATCAGGAGAATTTTTTATTTGATTAATTACTGTTGTTATTTGATCAACTCAACCAAAATTTCTCCATTGTTTTCCATAAACTGGTCATAATTCTCACCATTTTTTTGCAAAATCACTATCGTTTTTTATATTCTCAATAAATTCTTCTAACTTTGCTGACCACTCAGGAGAATATCTTGGGAAATCTTTTTCTAAATTATTAGCTTTTAAGTAAGCGCTAAATGGCCATTCATTCCAAATTTTAACTCAGTTATCAACTAAGTATTTTATATTTGTATCACCATTTAAAAACCAAATAAGTTCATGAATAATTCATCTTAAAAACATTTTTTTAGTTGTTAAAAGTGGGAAACCTTTACTCAAATCAAATCTCATTTGATAACCAAAAATACTTCTTGTACCAACTCAAGTTCTGTCTGATTTATCAACTCAAGTTTCCATTATAGTTTTTAAAAGATTTAGATATTGTTGCATAAAAATTTAGTTAGAATTTAATTATTTTTATTTAAAAAATTATTTTTATCAATTCATGATTGCTTAAAAATACTTATAATAGTTTTTATGTTTAATGATTTATTTGAATGATTTGGAATTGTAACTTTTAAAGTTCATTTTTTTAATTGAATATGGCTTCATTTTTGATGAGAAACTTCAAATCAATTATCAAGTAAAAATTTTAAAATATCTTTTGATTTTATATTATAAATATTTGGATTCATATTAAACCGTTACAAAAGTATTAAAAGAATTTTTTAAAGATTGTAAAATTTCCCAATCATCATCTCAAGGTTGTAATCATTCAATATGGCAAGACAATGCTTCTTTTCAATTATTTATAGCTTCCTCTAGCGTATCTCACTCTGTAACGATATTAAAAATATTAGATAAAACAGTATAAGTTCAATCATCATTTTTTAATATATTTAATGGTAAATTATTCATAATTATTAAATTATCAATTAATTAATTTTAGTATATGAAATAATAAAAAAACTCAAATTAATTTGAGTTTTTTTAATTAAACTTAAACACCATAACATCCCCATCTTGCACTATATAATCTTTCCCTTCAAGTCTAACTTTAGCTTTTTCTCTTGCTCAAGCCCATCATCCAAATTCTATTAAATCTTTAGCATTTACTACATCAGCTTTTATAAATCATTTTTCAAAATCAGTGTGAATTACTCAGGCAGCCTGTGGAGCTGTTGCTCCAACTGGAATAGTCCAAGCTCGAACTTCTTTTTCTCAAGCTGTGAAATAATATTGTAATCATAGAGAATCATATGAAGCTTTTATCAGATTATCAAGCCCAGTTGTTATAAGTCACATTTCAGTTAAAAATTGTTCTCTTTCCTCATTAGACATCTCAACCATATCAGCCTCAAGTTTAGCACAAACTGGAACAACTTTTGCATTTTTTACTCATAAAATATTTTTTAATTCTTCTTCAGAAGTGTCCATCATATCTTCTGAAACATTTGCTGCATAAACAAATTTTTTATTTGTTAGCAAGTGTAAATCATTAAAATATTCTTGTTCATCATCAGTTATTAGATCAATTGCTAATTTTCACTCATTTAAATCTTTTAATACTCTTTCATAAACTACTTGAGCTTCGGCTGCTTCTTTGTTTGCTCTTGCTTTTTTTGCATTATCTACAACTCTTCTAGAAAGAGTTTCTATATCAGCTAAAACAAGTTCTGAATTAATTACTTCTATATCTCTTTTTGGATCAACATTACCAGAAACATGAATTATATCATTATCATTAAATACTCTAACTACCTGTAAAATTGCGTCAGCTTCTCTAATATTTGCTAAAAATTTATTTCAAAGTCATTCTCCTTTTGAAGCTCACTCAACTATCCCGGCAATATCAATAAACTCACAAGTTGCTGGAATAATTTTTTGTCCCGAAACTGCTGCTCTAATTTTTTCAAGTCTTGGGTCATTTACATTTACCATTCAAACATTTGGTTCAATAGTACAAAATGGAAAATTAGCTGCTTCAGCTCAATAGTTTTTTGTAAGTGCATTAAATAAAGTAGATTTTCATACATTTGGGAGTCCCACAATTCAAACTTTCATAATTTTTCTATTAAATATTAAATTTTTGAGATTATATTTAAATATTCTAAAATACCAAAAAATAAATCCTAATAATAGGATTTAGGTTCAAGTTTTTTCTTTATTTCAATATTTTAAAACAAAATTTTTTAAAAATATTTTAATTATAGGTAAAGTAATATGATTTAAATGTTTATCAAATAAAAATTCAACTCATTCAATAAACCTATAATTTATTTGCATTCAATTATCAACAACAAATTTAGCTAATTTTCAAGCCTCATTAAAATTTTTAAATCTCATTAAAAAATCAAAAAAATCTATATAATATCATATTCAAACTCATTCACAATTCTGTAATAAATCTCATATTTTTCCTTTCCATTCTCATATATACTTTCTTGATGCAATATCTAAAACACTACTATACTCACCTTTAGATGGTGAAAAAAATAATAATTTATTCATTCATATTTCTAGTGCCTGTTTTATACTATCGCTACTTCAAGCTTCGACTAATCTATCAAAAGTATTAAGTAAATCTTCATTCGCTTCAATCTCTCTTTCAAGTGCTCAGAAGGATTGATTATTTTTTCATCATATAAAACTATCAACCCCATCAATTATTTTTACTGATGTATTTCAAAATTCAAAACTATCCCAATATGATAATAATTTATTACACTCATCAATATACTCTTGTGGTAAATTATTAGTTTTTATCCATTTTATTTGAAAACATATAATTTTAAAAGCTGCATTTCTAGCCACATATGTTCATTGCGAATAAATATCATTTGCTGCAGCTAGTAATAAAGTATTTAAACCATTTAATAATTTCTTTACAAATTCATCATTTAAGTCAAATGATTCAGAATCTTTTATAAGATTAAAAACATTATATGATAAAATAAGTGACTCTTCCCAATTTTCTTGTGATATTTGTTCTATATCATCTAAAATTCTTTGTTGTTCAATTTTTATAGTTTTTTCTTGTCACAAAGTAATAATCTTTCCAACAGAATCAACTACAAAATTTATAATGATTTGGATACGTCTAAAAGAAGGATGATTTTTTGCAGATTCAGCTCTTTCTTGAAAATCACTAATAAATATTCACATTGCACTTGATAAATCTGTTAATTGTTGCATAAAAAATTTTTAAAAATATTTATCTTATTTTACCATTTTTTCTATTTATTGTTAAAAAATGAGTAAAATTATAAATCCCTATTTATTCTCACACAATTTCTTCAATCTCTTTTTGCTTGATAAAGTGCCTTATCAGCTTGTTTCATAATCATCTCCCTACGCTCATCTTTTTCTTCAACTCATTTTAAAAATTCTCATAAATTATCAAAAAAAGCAACTCAAAAACTTATAGTAAATTTTATTCATCCATCTAATTCCATTTCTTCAAAAGATTTTCTTATTTTTTCTAATGTTTTTTTAACTTCTTCTAAATTTAAATTTCAAGATAAAATTAAAGCAAATTCTTCTCAACCAATTCTAAATTTTAAATCCTCTTCTCTAGTAATTTTATTCAATTTTTCAGCTATAGCTTTTAGCACCCTATCTCAACCATCATGTCAGTAGGTGTCATTTATTTTTTTAAAATAATCTACGTCAAACAAAACTAAATTTATCGGACCATCACCTCTTAAAGATCTTGATATTTCTTCAGATAATCTTTCATCAAAAAATCTTCTATTATGTAATCATGTTAAATGATCTCTTTCAGATTTTAATGATAATTCTGTATTTTCTAATAACATTTCTTCACTAAACTGTGCTAATCTATCAAAATTTTGTTTAAGCAATTCTCTATCTGTTACATCATTACGGACAACAGTATAAAACTCTACTTCTCAAGCAGTAATTTTTGGAATTATAGTAGTTTGAGTCCAATATATATCTCAGCTTGGAGATTTATTTTTTATAACTCATTGCCAAATTTTTCATGATTTTATTGTTTTCCATAAGTTTTTCCAATATTCTTCTCATTCATCTCTTTGAACTCATCAAGATAATTGTCTAGTTTCCAGTCAAATAACTTTTTCTAATGATAGTCATACTTTTTCCAAAAATTTCTCATTTGCCCATAAAACTTTTCATTCAGGAGATACTTTTAAAACCATTGAAGAAGCATTTAATGCTTTGAAATAATGTGATTCTAATCAATTATTATATCATAAAATTTCTTCTATTTCCCTAGCAAGTCCTCTATCAGCAAGATCATCACTTTGCTTCATTGCTTCTAGTAACATTATAGGATGAAAATCTTCTCAAAGTGCAACACTATATTTTTTTGCAAAATATCTTGTAAGAACTTTTATCTTTCTTACGCTATCAGAATCTGTATTTTTATCCACAGAAAAACCTCATTCAGATAATACTCCTAAAAAATCACTTCTTTCACATGTTATGTCTGATCATTTTATTTCCATAAAAATATTTTTCAAAATAAGGAAAGATTATATATATTTTTTCTGAAAGTCAAAAACTATTTTTTCATAAATTTCACTTGGAATGAAGTCTTTCACACTTTCAAAATCTCAGTTTTTTAGTAATTCTCTCACTTTTGTAGATGAAACTTCCTCATAGTTTTTATTTAAAAATTCTTTTCTTGAAACTTCTGTAAATGAAATATTTTTTAGTTGTAGTTTTTCTAAATATTTTTTTATTACTAAAATTGCATAATCATTCTCTAAATCTCAACAATAAAAAGTTATTTGAATATCTTCATTTTCAGTATATTTTTTAATTTTTTCTGCTAATTTTTCTACCCAAATTTCATCATCAGGAACATCATCCAAAAAATCTATTTTTAAACTTTTATTTCCAATAAAAATAGTTTCTAAAAAACTTTTTCTTTCTTCAAAAGTAAATGGATTTTTATCATCAATTATATTAGCTGACCCGAAAAAAACTAAAGAAATATCATTCTCTTTTAATGATTTATTTATAATATTTATATGTCAAATATGCGGAGGATTTAACCTTCAGATAAAAATTCAAAGTTTTTGCATAAAATAAAAAATGAGTAATTTCTTACTCATTTTAATAATTTATCTTATCTTTTCCAATTTTTCTTCTAATTTCTTTAATTTGTCTTGAGCATCAGCCTTTTTCTCCATTTCAGCTCTTACTAAACTTGCTGGAGCATTTCTAACAAAACTTTCATTTAATAATTTTCTATCAAGTAATCCAATATATTCTTTTGTATCAGTAATTTGGGCTTTTAGTCTATCGATTTCTGCTCCCATATCTTTTGCATTTGAATTATCTAAAAATATTTCAACTCCAGATTTCGTAACAGCATAAACTAGATTTTCATCCTCTACTTTTTTAACAAGTTTTGTGTCTTCAGATCTAACTATTCAAGAAATAACTTTTAAAACTTCATCATTAAAAAGCTCAGCTTTTGATGGTTTTACCTTTAATAAAAGTTTTATAGAACTTGACGGAACTATGTTATTTTCTGCTCTTAGATTTCTTATTTCTCTAATAACTTCAATAATTATTTCTTTGCCAGCATCTATATCTTTACTTTCTGGTAATAAAACTTTTGAATAATCTGTTTCAATAAGTCTTCCTTCAAATCACATTTTATTCCATAATTCTTCAGTAACAAATGGAATATACGGATGCCAAAGTTTTAAAATATTATTTATTACATAAACTATTACATCGTTTCCATGCTTTGATGATGCGATTTTAAATTCTTCTATAAAATAATCACAAAACTCATTTCTAGTGAAACTTTGAAGTTCTATTCAAACTTCACTAAAATTGAATTTTTCCATTCAGTAATTTACTTTATCAGAAACATTTCTAAGACGAGACAAAATCCATTTTTCAAAGAAACTTAACTCTTCATAATTTTTTAAAAGTCTTTTTTCTATTACGTCATAACTATCAATTTTATAATTTCATTTTTCAAATAAATTTGTGTAAACAAATCTTGTAGCATTCCAAAGTTTATTGATAAAAACTTTGTTTTCCATCACATTATCTTCATCAAATTTTAAGTCATTTCAAGGAGTATTTCAAATAGAACAAGTCAGTCTTAACGCGTCAGCAGAATATTTTTCAATCATATCAAGTGGATCAATTCAATTTCCAAGAGATTTAGACATTTTTTTACCATTTTTATCCTTTATCAGTCAGTGAAGATAAATTTTTTCAAATGGAGATGCCTGAGTAAATTCATATCAAAATAATAACATTCTAACAACCCAAAAGAAAATTATATCATGTCCAGTTTCTAGAACTTGTGCTGGATAGAATTTTTGAAATAATTCATTTTGATCTTTTAAATGTTTATCAAAATCAAAGTTTAATACTGAAAAAGGCCATAAACCTGATGAAAACCAAGTATCAAGCACATCCTCATCTTGAGTATAATTTCAAGTCAAAGTTAAATTTTCGCTTGACACAACCATTTCTCAAGTCTCTTTATGATAATAAGCAGGAATTCTATGTCCCCACCAAAGTTGTCTTGATATACACCAATCTCTTAAGTTAAAAATCCAATCTTCAAATACTTTATTAAATCTTTCTGGAATTATTTCAAATTCTTTTTTCTTATAACCAGCAATAACTTTCTCAGCCATCTTTCCTACAGATACAAACCATTGAGTTGAAATAATAGTTTCTACTTTACATCCACTTCTTTCACAATAACCAACTTTATGAGTATAATCCTCTATTTTTACTAAATTTCATTTAGCTTTTAAAAGCTCAACGATATTTTCTCTAGCAGTTAAAAAATCTTGCCCGGCAAATATTCAAGCTCTTGAAGTCATTTTTCCATCTTTACCAAGAACAATATTATCCATCGGTAAATTATGTCTTCTAGCTACTTCAAAATCATTTGGATCGTGTGCTGGAGTTATCTTTACAGCTCAAGTTCAAAACTCCATATCAACCATTTCATCTCATACAAGTGGAATCTCCCTATTTAAAATTGGTAAAATTAATTTTTTTCATGCTTTTAATAAAGCTTTATATCTTTTATCTTTTGGATGCACAGCAACTGCTTCATCTCAAAGTAAAGTTTCAGGACGAGTTGTAGCTACAACCACTTCATTATCACTTCACGCAACAAAATAAGTAATATGATAAAGTTTTCATTTTTCTTCTTTATAAATTACTTCTTGATCAGACAAAACTGTATTTAAAGCTGGAGAATAATTTACCATGTATTCTCATTTATAAATCATTCATTTATTGTAAAGATCAACAAATGCTTTTGTAACTTGTTTTGAAAGCCCATCATCTAAAGTAAATCTTTCTTTAGACCAATCAGCAGAAGCTCACATTTGTCTCATTTGATGTGTTATAGTATTTCCATATTTATTTTTCCATTCCCATACTTTTTCTAAAAACTTTTCTCTTCATAAACTTTGTCTTGTAATTCAGCTTTCGCTAAGCATTTTTTCTACTCTTGCTTGAGTTGAAATACCAGCGTGATCAGTTCCAGGAACCCAAAGAGTTTCATCTCAAATCATACGATGATATCTAACCATTATATCTTCTAAAGTTAGAGTTAAAGCATGTCAAAGATGTAAAACTCAAGTGACGTTTGGAGGTGGAATAGGAATATAAAATGATTTTTTTGTTTTTGAAGCTTTTGGAGTAAAGCATCCATTTAATTCCCAATCCTTGTAGATTTCTTTCTCAAAGATTTCTGGTTCATATTTTTTAGAAAATGTTGTCATTTTTAAAAAATTAAAAAATAAAGAGAAAAATTTTCATTTTTCTCTTGTATTATATAAAATAGTGTTTTAATGCAAGTTTTAGTTTAGAAATTAAATACTCATCTTCTAATATCGTTACATATTTTAGCCCCTAATAATGATAATTCTTCATCACTTCTACTATCTGATAATACTATTTCTGCAGCTCAAACAATATTCTCAGGAAAATGAGTCCTTAAAGCTAAAACCTCTCTCGCAACATTTTTTCATAATCCCCATAATCACTCTCTAGTAATTTGTTGGGTTAAAAATTCTACTCTATCTAAGACTTTAGACATAAAAAAATATTAAAAATTAAAATTACTTTTTTAAATCGTAATATATAATTTTTAATATTTCAAGTTTTTTAATTTTTTTTATTCCTCTGTTTTCTCCATTCTCTTTTTTAATTCATCCCAAACTGATGCAGGAATATTTTTTGCAATTTTTATTTCAGGATATTTTTTAGCAGCTAAAAATGGTCCTCTTTTTGAATTTTTAATTACCATTTCTTCTCAAGTTTCTGCATCAATTAAAAGTCATTGTTCTTTAACTATTTGCTGTAAAAGCTCATCTTTTTCTGAAGTTATTTTTCAAATCCGTTTTACTTCAGGATATTTTGAACTTGCTAGAAATGGTCCGAATCTTCAAGTTTTTACTACAATTGTTCATTCTATTCCATCAGGACAAGGTTTTCATTCATATTTATCTCTTAGCGCTTGCAGTTTATCTGACTCTTCTTTTGGTTGTTCTATAAAATCACATTCAGGAAATCAAGAACATCCAATAAATTTTCAAGTTTTAGAATATCTATAAATTAAATCTTTTCAACATTTAGGACACTCTTTTCATACTTTTTCAATTACTTTTTCAGCATTTTCTATGTCTTTTTTTAATGTTCAAATCCAGAATTTTTCAAGCATTTTATTGTATTTTAACTTTCAATCTGCTATTTCATCAAATTCCTCTTCAACATTTTTTGTAAATTTATAATCCATCATTTCTTTAAAATATTCTTCTAAGAAATCATTTACAATAAATGCAATATCAGTTGGTGCTAAATATTTTTTATCAACTTTTTCAACATATCATCTATCAATAATTGTAGAAATAGTTGGGGCGTAAGTTGAAGGTCTTCAAATCCCTTCACTTTCTAATTTTTTAACTAGAGACGCTTCTGTATATCTTGCAGGAGGTCTTGAAAAACTTTGAATTCCATTTACTCACTTACTTGGAACTAAAGTTCATACTTCTATACTTGGTAGGACAGAATTTTCTTCATCTTCATTTTCTTCATCATTTGATTCAACATAAAGTTTCATAAATCAGTCAAATTTTATAACTTCTCATTTTGTAATCCATTCTTGATTTGCTTTTCATTCAGGAGAAAAGTTAAATGTAGTTACTTCTACAATTGCATCTTCCATTTGACTAGCTAGAGTTCTTTTCCAAATAAGAGTATATAATTTTAAAGCTTGTGGTTCTAATATATTTGAAAGGCTTTCAGGAGTGCGTGATAAATAAGTTGGTCTTATAGCTTCATGTGCTTCTTGAGCTCACGCAGATTTAGTTTTATATTTTCTGATTTTTAGATAATCTTTACCAAATTTTTCAGTAATTAAGTTTCAAGCTTGACCAAGAGCATTGTCTGATAGATTTACACTATCAGTTCTCATGTAAGTTATCAGTCAAGTTCTTTCTCAGTTTCATAAATCAACTCATTCATAAAGTTTTTGAGCAATCATCATTGTTTGTTTTACTCAAAAACCAAATTTTCTAGATGCTTCTTGTTGCAATGTTGAAGTAGTAAAAGGCGCTCCAGGGCTTCTTTTAGAATCTTTTTTATCTACTGAATTTAGTTTAAAATTAATAGTTTTTTCAATTGTAAGTTCTGTATAATCTTGTTTATTTTTTGATTCTTTCAAAGTAGAAATATCCTCAAATAAAATATGTAAAAATTTCTTTACATCTTCAATTGATTTAAAGTTTTTATTTTTTCAATCAAGTTTTGTGAATAGAGTTTTAAATTTTGATTTGTTATATTCAAGTTCTGCTACTATTTTCCAACTTTCTTCTGGTTTAAAGTTTTTAATTTCTCTTTCTTTTTCAACAATTAATTTAACAGCAATTGATTGAACTCTACCGGCTGAAAGTCATTTTCTGATTTTTTTCCATAAAATAGGTGAAATTTTGTATCATACTAAACGATCAAGAAGTCTTCTAGCTTGTTGAGCATCAACCAAATTAATATCTATATTTCTTGGATTTTTAATACTGTTTGTAATAGCTTCTTTTGTGATTTCATGAAATACTATTCTTTTTACATTTGTTGGATCAAGATTTAAAACGTGACATAAATGCCAACCAATAGCTTCTCATTCGCGATCCTCATCGGTTGCTATCCAAATACTTGGGTGAGTTTTAGCAAGTTTTTGAAGATCTCAAACAGTCTTTTTCTTTTCATCTGTGATACCATATTCTGGTTTGAAACCATTTTCTATATCAATACCAAGTGTTTTTTCTGGTAAGTCTCTTATATGTCACATTGAAGCAACTACTTTAAAATCAGTTCATAAAAATTTCTCTATTGTTTTTCATTTAGCTGGAGACTCAACTATTACAAGGTTTTTTGACACGGGAAAAAAGCTAGTGATAAATTTATACTACTAACTCTTATAATTTTTTTTATTTTGTCAAAAGATTTTTTTAAAAATGATTTTTTTTGAAACTTTTAAAGTTGGCCATTTTTTAGTTTCTAAGTATATTTTTGCTTTATTATAAAGAACTTTTAGTAGTCATTCTTGATTTAAATTTAAACTCATATATGTTCATCAATTTCAAGAATTTATATACGTTATAAATCAAAATGATGAATAAAAATTAACTAAAACTTTTAGTCTTCTTTTTATATCTTTTGAAATTTTTTTTCTTGGATTTGCTTCTCAGGTTATGGTTAAAATTCAATTTTCTAGAGCATATTTGATTATAAATATCATTGATTCAATTCAGTTGGTTGGCATATTAATCATTTCAATATTCAATATATTTCATTTTACTTCTAATTTTATATACCCTAAATTTCAAAAATTGAATTTTACTATTTTCTTTATTCAATCATTAAATTCTTCTTTATCTAGAGGAATTAAAAATAAATCTTTTTGATTTTCTTCTAAAAGGTCTAAAAATAATAATTCATAATCTTCTTCTAATATTCATTTGACTAATAATTTACTTTTTTCATCAGTTCAAATTTTTGCTTTTCATGATAATATAAGTTGAGTTGGTAACTCATTAACTTTTCACATATCTTTTACTTTACAAACTAATAACATTTTTTACTAAATTTCTATTATCATATGGAAATTTGTAATTTTCCAAATATCTAATAATAGCATAATACATTGACCATTTATTTTTATCTTCATATAAAAAACTATTTCACTGGCTAGTTAGCGGATCAAATTCTTTCAATATTCCAGAAAGATGATTATCTTTTGGAAGAATTGGTGTAATTCAAGATTTAAAATATTCTCAAAGTCATTCCATATCATTATCAGCAACAACAAAATCAAATCATATAAGTAAATCTTTTTTTACATCCCCAGAAGCTGCAACATTTAATTTCTCTTCCATTTGAGCTTTTGTTTTTACAACAAAATCACAAGACAAAACTTCAAGCCCATCAAGTAAAAAATCAATTTCTTTTTCATTATTTACTATTATAAGCCCTGTTGCTTTATTTTTTGTTTTGAATTTAAAAAAATCTTTCAAGGCTTTTGAATATTTCTTTTTTTCATTAAATATTGTATCTGTCATATTTTTGTTTTTATTTTATAAAGTTAAATACAAAATAATTCTAACATATAATTTTTTATAAGTGAAGAAAAAGTATTTGACTTTAGAAAAAATATTTTGGAATATAAAAATTGCGAATTTCAAAAAATCTATATAATGAAGACTCCTCCCCCTTATTCGTCTCTTTCTTTGTAATGAGAGTGAAGATAATTCTTACAAACTTAAAATTATTTATTTATGAAAGATTTTTGGAAAAATTTAAGTGAAAAATGACCAATTGCTTTTTTAGCTCCGATGGATTGATATACTGATAGTGCTTATAGACAAGTGGTAAAAAAGGTAAATCCTGATGTTATATGTGTAACAGAATTTTATAGCGCGGATGGACTTGTGCATTCAAAATTTTTAGCTGACTCAGTTTTACCTCACAAAGTTTCAGAAAAACCTTTAATAGTTCAAATTTTCGGAAAAGATCCAGAAAATTTTGCAAAAGCTGCAAAAATAATTGAAAGATATGATGTTGCTGGAATAGATATAAATATGTGATGTCCAGCAAAAAAAGTCGTAAATAGCTGACATGGTTCAGGACTTATTATAAATCGTGATACAGCTTTCAAAATTGTTGAAACTATAAATAAAGCAACTAACCTACCAATTTCTGTAAAAACTCGTTTATGATGGAATGGAAGTGAGACTTTAATAGAATTTGTTAAAGGTTTAGAATCAGCTTGAGCTTCTTTAATAACAGTTCATGGAAGGACTACAAAACAAGCTTATACAGGACAGGCTGATTTTACTCAAATTTATGAATTGAAAAAAAATGTTTGAATTCCTGTTATTTGTAATTGAGATGTAAAAAATTTTGATGATGGGATGAGGAAAATAATCCCCCCACCTAACCTCCCCCTGGCAGGAGAGGAATCTTCTTTTTCTCCCCCTGCTAGGGGGGAGCTAGAGGGGGGGCTAAAACTTGATGGATTTATGATTTGAAGATGAAGTTTTTGAAATCCTTGGTGTTTTTTACCAGGAAATTATGAACCAACTTTAAGTGAAATTTTGGAAATGATGTTATTTCATGGAAATGCTTTAGTTGATTGCAAATGAGAAAAAAAAGCAACTTTAGATATCAGAAAACATTTAGTTCAATATTTAAAATGATTCCCTTGAGTTTCATCATATAGAAAAAGACTTGTTACTATTGAAAGTATTTGAGTTTTAGAAGAAATTATAAATGAAATTAAATTGCAATATTCTCAAAACTTAAATCAAAAACCAAGTGAAATAATTTTATAATTTTTTTGACAATAAAAAAAGTTTTGTATAATGATTTCTTAATTTTTAATTTTAAACTTTATGAAAAATATTCCTGATTTAAATAAAACTGTAATATCTGCTAGTTTAGAGCAAGCTTTCCCAGAAGTCAGAGATGAATTTGCTTGAGTTGTTCAAAAAATGCTTGAAAGTTGAGAATTTATACAAATAGACAAAATTCTTAAAGGATTAAGTAATTTAGCTACAATGTCACCAACAGAACTAGATACTGCATTATTAACTAAACACTTAAAATCTCCTATTTGATTATGATTGGCATGATTTATTGTAGATATTTCTATGACTAATTTAAATAGATGAATGCCTTGATTAAAGCCAGGTATTTATATTGAATCAAGATGACAAGTAATAAGTTTTCCTATTAACACAACTCCAGATAATTTACCAGGATATTTAACTATAGATGACTTATGAGATTTTATTGAACAAAATCCGTTATGATACAGATGATGAAGAACAACTATAAAACATATGGCTCCTGCTAGTGAGATATTATGAACTAAAGACGAACAATCTCATTTAGATTGATGAAATACTTTTAAATGAGATTCTTGAGATTAAAAGAAATAATTCCGCAAAATTGCGGAATTATTTCTTTAAATTTCTTCTTAACTCTATAATCAAATCTCTTAATTCTGCTGCTTTTTCGTATTCCATATTAGCAGCTGCCACATCCATTTCAAACTCAAGTCTTTTTAATTCTTTTTCTAAATCTTTCTCGCTATGTAGAGCATAATCTTTATTTTTAGTTTTTATTCAAATATCTTTAATTTCTGAAAAAACTGTTGTTGGAGTAATACCATTTTTTATATTGTATTCATTTTGCAATTTTCTTCTATAATTAGTTAGATTTATTGCTGTTCTCATAGCATTTGAGACAAATATTCATTCACGTGTTATAAATTTTCATTTATCAAATCTAAAAAGTGGAATTTTATTTCAACTTTCATCAAGAAGGAAATCACTCCCCCCCTCCAACTCCCCCCTAGCAGGGGGAGAATTTTTTTCCTCCCCTGCCAGGGGGAGGCTAGGAGGGGGGCTTTCTTCACTATACATATAAACTCTTCACTTTGAATTTCTTGCTGCTCTTCAGATAATTTGAATTAATGCAGAAGAACTTCTTAAAAATCATTGTTTATCAGCATCAAGTATAGCAATTTTTGTAACTTCTGGAAGATCAAGTCATTCTCTAAGTAAATTTACTCAAACTATAACATCAATTTTTCAAGTTCTTAAATCTTTTAATATCTCAATTCTTTCAAGAGTCTCAATTTCTGAGTGTAAATATCTTACTTTTACTCAGTTTTCAAGTAAATAATCAGTTAGTTCTTCACTAGATCTTTTTGTTAAAGTTGTAATAAGCATTTTTTCACCTTTTTTTACAACTTCTTTTATATTTTTCATTACATCATCAACCATATAATTCATAGATCTCAACTCAATAATTGGATCTAGAAGTCAAGTTGGTCTTATTACAAGAGGAACAATTCTATCCTCTTCACTATCTATCCATTTTCCGTCTCTAATAGGATCAAAATTGAAAAATTTTTCTGGATGACTTGATGATTTTTGTATATCATATTCTCAAGGTGTTGCTGAAACTAAAACCATACTTTTCATTTTTCACTCAAACTCCCCAAACTTTAAAGGTCTATTATCCATAGCTGAAGGAAGTCTAAATCAAGCTTGCACTAAATTTTCTTTTCTAGCTCTATCTCCGGCATACATTCAACCTATTTGACTTATCGTCATATGAGATTCATCAACAAAACACAAAAAATCATCTCAGAAATAATCTATTAGTGTAGCTGGTGGTTCTCAAGCCTTTCTTCAATCCAAATATCTAGAATAATTTTCTATTCAGTTTACATACCCTACTTCTTGCATCATTTCTATATCATATTCTACTTTTGTTTTAAGTCTTTCATGCTTTACAACTTCCCCAGTTTTTTCAAAAAACTCAAGTCTTTCTTTTAATTCCTCTTGAATTGCTGGAACTATTTTATTAATAGTATCTTTTGTAGTTACAGTATGTTTTGCTGGAAATATTTCAATAACATTTAAAACTTCAAAAATTTCTCATGTTAAATAATTTCTTCTTGTAATTCTTGATACCTCATTTCACCAGAACTCTATTGAATAAACAGTTTCTTTACTTGATGGAAAAATTTCAAGTAAATCTCACATAACTTGAAAAGTTCAAGGTTTAAAATCTTCTCAAGCTCTTTTATATTGAAGCAAAACAAGTTTTTTCATTAAATCATCAAATTGATATTCATCTCAAACTTTTATTTCAAAAATACTATCTTCATATGCTTTTATATCTCAAACACCATAAATACAAGAAACAGATGCTACAATTATAACATCTTTTCTTTTTATGAGATCTTGAGTCGCAGCATGACGTAGTCTATCAATTTCCTCATTTATAGTCGCTTCTTTTTCTATATATGTATCAGTTTTCCCTACATATGCTTCCGGTTGATAATAATCATAATAAGATACAAAATAATGCACAGCATTTTCAGGAAAAAATTCTTTAAATTCAAGTGCTAGTTGGGCAGCTAGTGTTTTATTGTGAGCAATTATTAAAGTTGGTTTATTAATTTTTTCAATAATATTTGCCATAACAAATGTTTTTCAACTTCAAGTTACTCACCACAAAGTTTGATGTTTATGTCAGTCATGAAGATATTTCACAATATCATTTATTGCTTTTGGTTGGTCTCAAGTTGGAGAATATTTTGATTTTAGTTTAAACATTTAAATTCTTTTTAAAAAATAACTTGTCTATTATACAAAAAAACTTGAAATTACAACAAAAAAAAATATAAATATAAAAATATTATTAAAAATATCAAATTTATGAAAAACTCAACTTTTCAAGTTTTTATAAAAATCATCATGCTAACTGGAGTATTTTTTGTTATCATAAATTATTTTTGATACTTTTTAAATGCAGATGAGGAAGTTCAAAAATCAACAAATTCAAACAAAGAAACTTTTGTTTCAGACGATATAGAAATCATGTGAAATGTATGAGTTGCAATTTCAACAAATATTTGAACTAGATATAAACAAAAAACTGAAACTCCAATAAATATTTACAAAGATGTTGTAGATATTTGATATGTTTTATGAAATAACAATATTGCAAAAGATAAAATTATTACTGCAAATATGGTTATTTTAAATGAGTATTATAATATTTTAAGAACAGATATAAGAAGTCTTTTATCAAGTTCTTCTGATAGAGAATTTACTCTAAATTCTTTTATTGCTCAACTTGAGTTTAGATATAAACAATGAAGTGAAAATCTAAAAACTCTAAATACTCAAAAATCTGAACTTGTAAAATCTTATGAAAGTTCAAACAACGAAATAGAAAACATTAAAAATAAAATTTCTAGTGATTTTGGAGATTTTAATAACTGAGAAACTCTTAAAAATATTGATTCTTATTTGAAACTAAGACAAGAAAATCTAAATGCGATGACTTACATAGTTTTTATAAATAAATTTATAAATTATTATACAATTTTAAATAATTATAATAAAAAAGTTTTAGATACACTTATAAATAATAAAGAAATTTTAGTTAAAAATTCTCAAGTTGTTATTCCTGATACTGGTTGAGAATTATTAAAACAATTAAAAATTTTATATACTGAAGAAGAATGGAAAAATAAGTAAAAAATTAGAGATGTTTTTAAAAAAACATCTCTAATTTTTTATCAAAATATTGTTCATAAAGCTATACAAATTCAAACCAAAAATGCTATAAAAACATCTTTTTTCTCAACTTCTTCTTTCAAAATAGTTTTTGCAAGTATTATATTAAAAATTATTCATAACATTCATATTAAAACTGTTTGAACTATTCATAATTCTTTAATAAGATACAATGATAAAAATCATATAAAAGCCCGTAATATGCTTTGTCATAATAAATTTAGATTAATTTCTTTATTTGTATTTTTTATTTTTAAAACTTCTTTAAATACAAGTAAAATTAAAAAAAATAATAAAAATTTGAATATAGTTTCTCAAATTAAAGCTATTTCTGGTGAAACTAAAAATAATAATGAGGCATATAAACTAACAACAACTCACTTAAAAAATCAAGCAAATATCATAGAAACACAATATCTATTCACAGTAATTTTTTTAAAATCAATACTTGAAATAATAAGAATTATTCAAGCAATAATAGCAAAAATAAAAGAAATAGTTGAGTTATTTGAAAATATTATAAATCATAAAATAACACTAAATATTTCATCTAATTGAGCATAAGGTGATAAAACTGTAAGTTTTTCATTTGTATATGAATATTGATAAAGAAAATCTATTACTACTGATAATAAAGTAATACAAAATAACAAAAGGTAGAATTTACTTGAAAAATTTACTCAAAACAATATATTTTTATCAAATAAGTAAATTA
>CAYOIP010000016.1:0-22801 GCA_964404065.1 uncultured Candidatus Peribacteria bacterium | reverse complement strand
AATATTTATATATATATTAACTTTGGAATTATGTATATCTGTAATAATTGCTGAAATGAAAGCGTAAAATGGACTGGACAATGCGGTTTTTGTAAAGAATGGAATACTTTGCAAGAATTCAAAGAATCAAAAATGAAATGAAATATTTCTTGAATAAAAAAAGAACTTACAAAAATAAATGATATGTCTTCAAAAAATGAAGAAAAAATTATTTCAAAATCAAGTGAGTTAAATAATCTACTTGGATGATGAATTACAACTTGAAGTATTATATTACTTTCTGGAGAGCCCTGAATTGGGAAATCAACTCTTGCACTGCAACTATGAAATCTAATAGAAAAAAATATAGTTTATATTTCCGGGGAAGAAAACGAAAATCAAATTATTTCAAGAGCAAAAAGACTTTGAATAAATTCTGACAACATTTCCCTACTCTCAGAAAATAATCTAGAAAATATATTAGAAACGCTTAAAAATACAAAATCAGATTTAATAGTTTTAGACTCAATTTCTGTAATAACTTCAGATAATGCTACTTGAACAGCTTGAAGTATATCACAAGTTAAAGAAGTTGCAGAAAAAATGGTTGAGTTTGGAAAATCTACTAACACTACAATTGTGATTATTTGACATGTTACAAAAGACTGAAGTTTAGCTGGACCAAAAACCTTAGAACATTTAGTAGATACCGTTCTATATTTTGAAGGAGAAAGATATGAAGATATAAGAATTTTAAGAAGTTTGAAAAATAGATTTTGAGGAACTTGAGAAATAGCAATTTTTAAAATGTGAGAACAAGGACTTATTGATTTACCAAATCCGGGTCTAGAGTTTATCTCAAGCGAAAATGATGATAAAACTTGTTGATCAAGTCTGAGTATAACTATGGAGTGAAATCGTCCAATAGTCGTTGAAATAGAAAGTCTAACTACTTACACAAAATTTGGTTATCCAAAAAGAAGTGCAAGATGAATCCCAAATGGAAAACTTGATCTCATTTTAGCAGTTTTAGGAAAATACTCAAAAGTGAATTTAGATAGTTATGATGTTTATGCTAACATCGTTCGTTGAATAAAAGCCCAAGAACCATGAATTGACGCTAGTATTTGAGCTTCAATTATTTCTTCAAAACTTGCAAAACCAATTCCCAGAAATACTATTTTCATCTGAGAAATTTCACTAACTTGAAGAATAAAAAATTGCTTTAATTTAGAAAAAAGAATAAAGGAAGCAATAAAACTTTGATTTGAAAATATTGTTATTCCTGAAATCGAAATAAAAACTGATAAAAAAATAAATTTAGTAAAAATAAAAGACATAACCTGACTTGTAGAAATAATTGTAAAATAAGTTTGACAAAATAAGGTTTTATATACAATAAAGTCTTATTTCTAATAAAAACAAATGATTACAAACACACAAAATCACTGAATTACTCCAAAAGATGTAAAAGAATTATGGAATGCCTGATGGTGAGTAAAATTTGAAGAATTATATCAAACTGAAAGAAAAAAATGAAGTAAAAAAGATAGATTTAATGAAATATTTTATCAAAGTGCAGTTGAAACAGCCAAAAAAATAGATAGTACTTTATCAAAAGTTCTAAAAGAAAGATGAAGAGTAACATGATATGCGGGTTTTAATATGCTTATAAATAGTATATTATCATCAGAAACTCAAGGATTAGATTGAATGAATTTAAATGAAAAAACTTTACAAGTATTATGTGAAACAAACTCAGATGTTGATAGAATACTTTGAAGAAAACCAAATACTGGCACTCAAATAAAAGCTCAAAACACACAAGATAAAGAACAATTAAAATTAGCTTCTGAACTGACAAAAGATGACATAATAAATTTATGGAATGAGAGTAATTGGCCAGAAATGATTTTTAAAATTATGGAAGATGAAAAAATATAAGTATTATGTAAAAGTATTAATAAAATTGAAACTAAACAAAGTATATCACTTAAGAGATTAAAAGCATTAAATGAAACTACAACTTCAAATAGCACAATTTCTAGGATAAGACCTGAGAAAGTTTATATAAAATTAGTCCAACTACTTTGATGTCCTAACAATCAAACAAGTTTTTTTGTTGCCTTATATAAAGGTGATGATATAAAAGCATCAAAATTTATGGAAAGAAAAAAACATATTGCAAAAAAAATGAAAGATTCAAGATATAAATTATCCGCATATTCTTGATTTTCACCTTTTATTCCTATCAAATCTAATTCATGAATTAGATTTGATAATTAACTCTTGAAAAATTATTTTCAAGAGTTTTTTAAATCTTTTATTATTCCAACAATTCAAGCAATAAACAAACTTCCATCAGTTAAAACTCATCCAATACTTCCATAAGTTATATTATACACAAGCCAAGAAGCAACAACTATTAAAAATCATCATTTCATCATAATTCATCTAGTTTTAAAAACTAAAAAAGTGGAAAATAAAGCACAAAAAGTAGGAAATAATGAAAAATAATTTAATTTTCAAATAGTTAGAGTTTTTGTATCAATATCAAAAAAAGTCCAAATTCAAATCAAACTATAAGCTAAAAAAAATATACACATCCAATTTTTATTTCTTTCATACTTTAGAGCAACTGCATTTTTTAAAATATCAAAATAGTTTATATAGGCAGCTGTTAAAGCTCAAATAATATGAAAATGAACTCACCAAAAAATTGAAGCAACAAGTGTAGCAAAAATAAATTTTCTATCTTTCAAAAATACAAAATTTATTATAGAAACCAAAAAAGCCAAAAGTCCTATACTCTGCCCTACAGGATTTTTTAAAAACAAAGCAAATATTTCACTAAAAAAATGTTGTCCTTCTAACATAAAAAAATTAAATTAAGAAATAGTTAAGAACTTTTAAACCAAAATTGAAAAATTATAGATTTTGCATATTATATGAAAAATTAATTTTTAACAATTAAAAATATGAAAATAAAAATTTTGTCTATTTTGATAATTATTTCTAGTTTAGTTTCATGAGTTATTTGAAGCTATATATTTTTATATTATATCAGTCCAGAACTAGATAATATCATGACAAATACTGTTACTAAAGAAATTGTGAAAAATGGAAAAAATATCACAATTACAGACCTGCAAAGTGAAATCACAAAAATAGTAGATTCTTCATCTCCAAGCGTAGTAAATGTAATAATTAAAAAAGATCTAGACCTTTACAAAAGTGATCCATTTGGTTTTTTCGGGGAAAAAGTTTGAACTGTGCAAAAACAAGTCGGATGATGAAGTTGATTTTTTGTCTCAACTGATGGAATAATCATGACAAATAAACATGTAGTTTCAGATCCAAGTGCAAAATACACAGTTATAACAAATGATGGAAAAGAATATGAAGCAACAGTTGTAGCGCTTGATCCACTTACAGATTTAGCAATTATAAAAATTGATAATCCAGATAAAGATTTTAGTGTTTTAAATATTATTGAAGATGAAAAATATATAAATATAGGACAATTTGCTATTGCTATTTGAAATGCTTTGGCAGAATTTCAAAATTCAGTTTCTTTTTGAGTAGTTAGTGGAAAAAATAGATCTATTGAAGCAAGTTGAGAAAGTATTTGAACTGAAAAATTAACTTGACTTTTACAAACTGATGCTGCTATAAATCCTGGAAATTCTGGATGACCTTTACTAAATCTAAATTGAGAAATAATTGGTATAAATACTGCAATTGCTGGAAACTGACAATCACTTTGATTTTCTATTCCATTAAGCAAAAAAAGAGTTGAATATATTATGACCTCTATAAAAAATTATTGAGTTATAAAAAGACCTTTTATCGGAATAAATTATCTTCCAATTACGCCAAATTCTGCAAAAGAGTTATGATTAAAAGTCCAGTATTGAGCTTTTATTCCAAAAAATGAAAATTCTATTGCAACTGGAAGTATTGCAGAGAAATCAGAATTGAAATGATGAGATGTTATACTAGAAATAGACTGACAAAAAATTACTTATGATAACTCAATCCAGTCAATTATTCAAAATAAAATTCCCTGAGATAAAATTAATTTAAAAGTATTAAAAGAATCTTGAGAAGAAAAAACTTTGAACTTAGAACTTGGAGAGTATTAAAAAACTTGCAATATTAAAAAATAACAATACAATAAATATTGTTATTTTTTAATATAAATTATATGGCTAATATAACATTTAATTTAGATCCTAATTTTATAGAATTTATAAAAGTATTTGCAAAAGAAAAAGGGATAACTCAAAGAGAAGTAATTGAAATGAGTTTAGAACAAATAAAAAAACAAAAAATGATAGAAAATATAAGAGCCGAATCACAAAATCTATGGAAAAATAATTCCCCAGAACTATTATCTATAGCTGAGTCTTGATTATATGATTACAATAATTGATTAAGGATTTTAGAAAATGGAAAATAAAATATTAAAATATGATATATGGCTTGTTGATTTAGATCCAACAAAATGAAATGAACAATCTTGAACTAGACCTTGTGTTGTTATTCAAAATGATGAATTTTTTAATTATCAATGAACCACTCTTATTTTACCAATAACCTGAAATATAAAAAAAGATTCTAATTTTTGAGTATTTATAAAAAATTATTTAGACTATTGATTAAATAAAGAATCATTTATAATTTCTTTTCAAATTAGAACAACATCAAAAGAAAGATTTATCAAAAAATTATGAAATATTTGTGATACAGAAACTAGAAAAAAAATTAATGATACTTTAAAGTTAAGTTTAGACTTAAATGATGACTTTTTAGTAAAAATATAATAAAATTTAACAAAAAACCCTATGTGTTGAATATTTGCTTATACTTGAAAGCTAGATGCTTCAAAATACCTAATAAACTGATTACAATCACTAGAATATAGATGATATGATAGTGCTGGAATTATGACTGTTGATAATTCTGGGAAAACTTATCTGCAAAAAGCTATTTGAAGAGTTTCAAACCTAGCTTCAAAAGTAGAAAATGATAACAAAGACTTATCTAAATTTAACTCTTGAATTGCTCACACTAGATGGGCAACTCACTGATGAGTTACAATTGAAAATACTCATCCACATTACTCTCAAAATGGAAGATTTTTTCTAGTTCATAACTGAATTATAGAAAATTATATAGAATTAAAAAAATCGCTAATTGCAAAGTGATATAAATTTTATTGAGATACAGACTCAGAAGTTGTTGCAAATTTGATAGAAGAAAATTTTGAAAAAGATTTAGAAACAACTGTTAAAAAAATTAAAAATCTTATAACTTGAGCTTATGCACTAGCTATTATTGATACAAAAAATCCAGAAGAAATAATTGCTATAAAACTTGGAAGTCCTTTAGTGGTTTGAATTTCAGACAATTGACTATTTTTATCAAGTGATGCAAATGCTCTTGCAAATATTACACAAAAATATATTCCAATAGATGATAATGAAATGGTAATTATAAATAAAGCCACTTATAAAATCATTTCTGCTGGAAAAGAAATACAAAAAGATAGTTTTGAATCAGTGAAAAATGAATCAAAAGATGATTTGTGAGAATTTAAACATTTTATGCTTAAAGAAATTTTTGAAATTCCAAATATTATACAAAATATTTTAGGTTGAAAAATTAATTTTGAAACTCATGAAATTAAAAGTAATACTCTTGCAAAACTTGATATAAAAAATATTGAAAAAATAGAAATAATAGCTTCTGGATCAAGTAGTTATGTTTGATATGCTTGAGCTTATCTATTTGAAGACTTAGCATGAATACCAGCGCAAATGTTTTTAAGCACAGAATTTAAATACAAAAAACAATTTATAAATGATAAAACTTTATATATTTTTATTTCTCAATCTGGAGAAACAGCTGACGCACTGGAATGCTTAAAAATGGTTAAAAATAAATGATGAAAAACTTTTTGAATAGTTAATGTTGTAGGTTCTTCTATAGCAAGACTTTGTGATAACTGACTATATACTCATTGTTGAGTTGAAAATTGTGTTGCTACTACAAAAGCTTTCATATGACAACTTTTAACAATTTTAATAATTGCTTTATATTTATGAAGTAAAAAAGAATTAGATTACACAAAATATAGAGAAATCATAGATTGACTTTCAAAATTAAAAGATGATATAAATATGGTTTTAATAAATTCCCATAAAATAGAAGAAATAGCAAAAAGATATGCAAAATCTAAAAATATGTTTTTCCTTTGAAGAAATATGTTTTACCCAATATCTATGGAATGAAGTATAAAATGTAAAGAAGTTTCATATCTTCATAGTGAAAGCTATTCAGCTTGAGAATTAAAACACTGACCTATAAGTCTGATACAAGAAGATTTTCCTACAGTTTTAATAAATCCCGCTTCTAAACTATACGAAAAAAATATTTCAACTTTAAAAGAAATTCAAGCAAGAAACTGAAAAGTTATTTGAGTTTTATCATCATGAGATGAGCATAAATCTGAATACAATGATGTAATAGAAATTCCAAAAACAAATGAATATAATGCTTTATTTACTTCAACTGTTTCATTGCAATTATTTGCATATTACATAGCTGATTTTTTATGAAGAGAAATTGATAAACCAAGAAATCTTGCAAAAAGTGTAACTGTGGAGTAATAAAGATTTGACTTTAACAAAAAAATAAATATAAATATCTCTTATTTTTTAATTTTTATATTATGTCAGCACTAGAAAATCCAGAATTGGAAAAACAATTAGAATGAATGAATGTTCTAAATGAGTTATATTCAAGATGAGCTTTTAATGAAAACACTGCTATAGAAATAGAAAGATACCCTGAAAAAGTAGCCTGAGTATTATTTTGAATTGATAATTGATTAATAAGCAAAAAAGAAAACCCTTGGCAAGAATGCGCAACCGGGAGAAATATGGACTCAAGAGTTAGAGTTAGAAGATGAGGTGATTTTATATATCATTTAACTACAACTTGAAGATCAATAGTTGAAGATACAGTTAAAATTGTTGATTCAATAACATCACTAGATTTATGATAATAAAAAACTTCCTGAAAATCAGGAAGTTTTTTATAACTTGTTCCACTCATCAACACTTATTCAAATTTGTTTTAATAATCTTGTTAAAAGTGAAACTCAAATATCTTTGTTTGAATGTCTATTTGGAATAGTGAAATCAAAATCTCATTTTGACATAAAAAGATGTTTTCATCAGGAAAAAGGTCACTCAAATCATAACTTCTTTAATTTTTTTACAAAATTAGCGTGACTTATTGAGTTTATTTTTCACATAACAATTCACTTAAATCGTAATTTTTTGTTTGTGGTAAAAATACTTTTTTTCTAACTTTTAGTAAAATCCATTCTTCTAAAACTTCTTGTAGTTGCTTTCTACAAGTTTCTAAATCATCAGCTTGAGCCCAAACTCAAGGACATAATTTTATTTCTCAATAATATCATTCTCAATCTTCAAGTATTTCATAACTTGCATTTTGCATTATTTCATAAATATATTCAGTAATCATAAAAAATATTTAAAAAATAAATTAAATATAAAACAAAAACATTGCTGTAATTATTCATAAAACACTTCAAGCAAATGCTTCACTTGGTAGATGTCAAAGTGATTCTTTAAATTTTTCTCATAAAAGTTTATTTATAGCAACTGCATGTAATCAAGCTTCATAACGAATATTTATAGCATCATAGATTATGATAACTGTAAAACCTAAACTTATAGCAAATAGGTCTGATGAAACTCAATATTTCAAAGCTACAGCAGTAGTTAAAGCAGTAACAACAGCACTATGTACTGAGGGCATTCCTCAACTTGATAATGCTTTTTTCATATTAAATTTTCAACTATGGAATATAGAAGAAAAACCTTTAATAATTACAGCTAACATAAATGCTATTGCTGGAATTGATATCAAATGTGAATAAAAAATATTAAATTCCATAAATAAACGTTAAAAATTATTTAATCTCATCAATTCTATACTCAAAAATCCCTCATGGTGTTTTAACCTTAACTATATCTCATTTTTTCTTTCAAATAATAGATTTTCAAATAGGTGATTCATTTGAAATTTTTGGAGGATTTGATAAAATATCACTTTCAGTAGTTCAAACTATTTTATAAGTTTCCGTTTCTGATTTTTCTATTTCTGTAATAGTAACTATTGCTCAAATTTTTACTTTATTTTCATCTTTTTTTGATTCATCAATCAAAACAATATTTTTTAATTGTTCTTCTAAATCTAAAATTCTTTTTTCAACTTGTGCTTGTTCATTTCTAGCATCTTCATATTCAGAGTTTTCTGATAAATCTCAGAAAGAAATTGCTTCTTTTAGTTTTTCAGCTATTTCAACCCTTCTAGTTTCTTTTAAATAAACTAATTCTTCTTGTAATTTAGCTAATCACTCAGCCGTAACATATATTAAATTTTCACTCATAGTATTAAATTTTATTAAAAATTAAAGATTTTTTAGTATTTCTTTTATATCGCTATAATAACTTTTTTTCATTTTCAGTCAAAACAAAATATTTCAATTATCTACAACAAGTCTAACAAAATCATCAGGAACTGATAAATTTATAAAAAACGAATTCTTTTTAAAATCTCAGGTTTTGTTTAAAGAAAACTTTTTTTCAATTGTTTGATCTGAAGTTAATACATCAAACATATTATAAACATCATCAAATTTTGCTCAAGTAAAAAAATATATTTCAAGTCCATCTCAAGAATAAGTTGTATAATTAGTAGGATATTCATCAGTTATATCAAAAATTTGATAATATTCATCATATTTTTTTTCATTTAATGTATAAAATTCACTAAATTTAGATAAAACTTTACCTATATATTTTGAACTATTTTTTTGAAAAGTAACCTGCTTTTCAAGTTGATTTATATATTGACTGCAATCACAATTACATTCGTTTTGAGTTTTGTTGTTTTCTTCAAGTATTGGTTTATATTCATCTGTTATTTCCTTAGAATCGTTTGATATAATTTCATCTCAATATTTTATATTTTTTAGAAAAAAACTATAACCATCACTAAAATAATAAAGTCATATATTTAGAAGTAATGCGCTTGTTACAAAAAATATCACATAAACTATTTTTTTCATAAAATAATTACTTAATTTTTATTTGAGAAAAGTCTAACTCTACAGGAGTATCTCTTCACAAAAGATTTATATTTAATTTTACAATTCACTTTTTATCATTAATTTCAGAAATTATTCATTCATTTCATTCAAAAGGTCATTTTGTAATTATTGCAATATCTCAAACTTTGAATTTTGTAGAAAAAGTTTCAGCATTTTTTTCAAGCATTCATTTAAGTTGTGCTAATTCTTCTCCAGAAACTGGAACTGGAACATTTCAAGCTCATAAAAAACCTGTAACATTTGGAGTATTTCTAACTATATACCAACTTTCATTTGTTACAACCATTTGAACTAGAATATATCCTGGAAAAATATTTTTTTGTTTTTTTACTTTTACTCATCCTGCTCTAACAGAAACTACATCGTGAGTTGGCACAAAAACGTCTAAAATATAATCTTGTAGAGAAAAACTTTCCCTTCTTTGAAAAAGTGATTGTTTAACATTTTCTTCTGTTCAAGAAATCACTTGTATAACATACCATTCTGCTTTCATAGTTTTTTTATTATTTAATTAAATCTTTTAAGTAAAAAATTGCATTTGTAAAAAGTGTAGAAGCTGCAAAAACATATAATCAAAATGCAACTAAAAGTCCAACAACTATAAAGAAATATTTTCTAGTTTCTTCTTTTGTAGGCCAAACTACATGTCTTAATTCTCTAAAAGAATCTTTAATAAATTTGAACATATAAAAAAAATTAAAGTAATAAAAAAGTGTCACAATATTATTCTTGTAACACTTGTCAATCTTGATTATATGAAAATAATTGTTTTGTCAATTTTAATATTTCTCCCTAATAATATTTTCATCATTTACTCAAAAATTTTGCAATATTTTTATACTATCATCAACCATATAAGGATTTCAACAAACATAAAATTCATCAAATTTTGAAACATTTTCTTTTATTAAAAAACTTGTAACTCTTCAATTATTATAAATATTATGCTCTTCATGTGATAAAAATATCTCAAACTCAAAATTAGGATATTTATTTTTAAACTCATTAAATTGATCTATATAATACAAATCTTTTTCTTCCCTATTTCACAAAATAAGTTTTATATTCTTTCAAAATCATTTTTCAAGTAAATCTCTAATCATATAATAAAGTGGGACCATTCAAGTTCAAGTTCCGATAAAAAGTTTATTATTATCTTTTTTACTATCAACAAAACGTCATGTTGGTCAAACTCATTTCAAAATCATTCACACATGATAATCACATATTTCTATACTTCATCATCTACCATTTTCTAGTCTTTTTATGATAAAATAACATTTATTTCACTCTTTAAATAAAACTGAATAAGCTCTTGCAAATCAAGTTTTTGGTAACATAAAAGTCACAAATTGACCAGGAATAATTTCAAAATCATTTTCGACTTCATAAACAAGTAAAAAAACATCTGAAGTTAAATTTTCCTTTTGTATAAGCTTAAAATTGTTAAATCACATACATTAATAATTTAAAAATAATTTAATTTGAATTTTGTTTTTTATTGTATAATATATAAAAAATTAAAACTAATCAAAATAAAAATGAAAAAAATAATTATATTTATAATAACATTATTGCTACAAATAAACCTTTTACAGGCTGCAAATCTTGATGTCCAAACTAATTTAGAATCCTGAGAATATGAATTTGTAATTGAAGTGAATATAATAGCAAATGATAAAAATGCAAAAATTTTTTATTATACAGATTGAGAGTGAAGAATGGATAATATAAAAGAATTTAAAAAACCATTAATAATTAAAGAAGATACTCAATTAGATTATTATGCAACTAACACAAATTATGAAGATACGCTTATAAAAACATCAAACTATACCTTTAATTATTCTAAAAAAATAGATATAACTTGAGATGAAAATAAAATAATTATAAAAAATAATTCATGAGATATCCAAAATATCTGATACTGGCAAATAGAAGCAAATAATTTAAGTTATGAAATAAATCCAAATACATTTTTGGAAAATAAAGATACTTTTGAGTTAAATTATGTTTTAGAAGATAATGAGGAAATAAAACTAATTTCTCCAGATAAAAAAGTAGTGAAAAGTTTTGTTTATAAAAAGAAAAGCCCCCCTCTAAATCTCCCCCTAGCAGGGGAGACTTCCTCAAATCCCCCTCCTGCTAGGGAGGGGTTAGGGGAGGGGGAGAATACTAAAACCACTAAAAATACAAATTCTTGAAGTATAGAAAATCCCCCTATCCTATCGGATATCCCCCTTGATAAAGGGGAACTTAACCAAAGCAAAACCGAAGAAATAATAGAGAAAAAAGAATTTGATTTAGAAGAAAATTTAAAAACTTCAACTCTTGATACAAAAAAAACTTGAAATAAAAATAATATTTACATAATTATATTGATTTTTGGAAGTTTGATTTTGTACAATGTATGATTACTACTTACAAAAACTGAAGTTTATAAAAAAATTAAAAATAAATCTAAAAAATAATTCCCCTCCCCCTACCCCTCTCGCAAGCCGGGAGGGATCTCTAATTCCTCCCCTGCTAGGGGGAGATTTAGAGGGGGATTAATTCAATAAAACCACTAAACCTATGAATTCCCATCTAATCGCAATATTTTCCTTTTCACTTGCAACATTTTCGCTTTGACTTTTGATAATTCCCTATTTTATTGAATTTCTTAAAAATCATAAAATCTGAAAACAGATAAGAGAAGAAGCACTTGTCGGGCAAGCTACTGAATTTGCAAAATTACACAAAACAAAAACTTGAACTCCAACTATGTGATGAGCAATCATTTTGATAATCGTTTTTTTGATGGTAATTTTTAGTATGATTTGACAAAAATTTTGATTCACAAACAATTCCCTTTTTAATCAAAAAGAAACTTATTTAACACTTTTCACACTAGCTACAGTTTGAATACTTTGAGCAATTGATGATTTTTTAAATGTTAGATGAATTTGAAGAACAAAATGACTTTCAGCTCGTTTCAAAATGTTTTGGTTGCTTGTATTTTCTGGAGCTGGAGCTTGGTGGTTTTATGACAAACTTGAATGGTGAGAAAGACTTTTAAATATTCCTTTCACTTCTTGAATAGAAATTTGAATTTATTTTATTCCACTTTTTATGTTTATAATTATAGCTTGTGCTAATAGTGTAAATATTACAGACTGACTTGACGGACTTGCTTGAGGACTTTTACTTTTTGCTTATTGAGTTTATGCTTATATAACTTATGATCAATGATTATATTTACTTTCAACTTTATGTGTAACTATTATTTGAGCGATAGTCGCTTTTTTATGGTTTAATATAAAGCCTGCAAAATTTTATATGTGAGATGTTGGGAGTCTAGCACTTTGAGCAAATCTCTGAATCATGGCAATGCTTACAAATACTATAATAGTTTTAATAATAGTTTCAGCAATTTTTATATTTGAAACTTTATCTGTAATTATACAAATAACTAGTAAAAAGCTAAGAAATGGAAAAAAAATTTTTAGAATTGCTCCTTTTCATCATCATCTAGAAGCAATTTGATGGAGTGAAGAAACTGTTGTTTTTAAACTTTGGCTTTTGTGAATTGTGCTTAGTGCTATATGATTAATAGTTTATAAGTTGTAAAAAAAATAAAGACAAAGTGTTGTCTTTATTTTTTAATTAATATCTTCTACTTTTATTTCTAGTTTCTCTCACCTATAGTTTTCAATATCTTGTATAAATTGATTAAAAAGTTGCGATAAAATAGGCTTTATACTTCTTGCTCAAAGTTTTGCTTTTGCTTTTGTTGCTATTATTGATAAAACAGGTTCTCAAACAATTAATTCAACATCTTCTGATTTAAAATAATTTTTAAATTTTTCCAACTCTGATCAAGGTTTTTTCATCATTTCAATCAGTTCATTTACTCAAAGTGGTTGAAGTGGAACTATATTTGGAACTCTTCAAAGTATTTCAATAGGAACTCAAGCATCTATTAACGTATCAGTATTTATCTCTACTCATTTATAACTTTCAGCTTTATTAATTGTTGCTCAGAATCAAATTGAACTTCAAGAATCTTCAACTTTTTTCTCAAATAATCATTGAAAAGCTCATGCAAGCACAAACATAACTCATGATAAATCAACTCAATTTACTTCTCAGTTTTCTAAACATCCTATGAGTTCTTTTCTAAAAGGAGAATATGGGTCAAGCAATACTTTATCAGCTTCATCTAAAAATACTATTCATTTTCAGTTGTATGCCAAATCAGCAAGTCTTGCTTTAAATTCTGATATACTCATTCCTTCAGCTAGATTTATCTTTGAAACTGGGATTTGAGCTTTTTTTGCAATTAGTTCAACTAAATATGTTTTTCAGCTTCCAGAAGGTCAAATAAGTAAAGAATTTGGTTGTGGTAATGGTAAATCTGGATTAGCAAGTTTTTTACTATAAAGCATAAAACTTGTTGATAAGGATCTCTTTGCTTCCTCTTGTCACACAGCATAAAAATCCATATAATCAATTATACTTTTAGGACTATTCCAATTTACTTCTATATCATCAACTTTTTCAAATTTTATTTCTTTTTTCATCACATCCTCCACTTCATTTGGAGTTATGGTGATTTTCTTTCATTTATAATCAGTTCTATTAAAAGAATACTTTTGAGTTAATTCATTTATAATACTTTCAAGTCATCTAGCTCAAACTCATTTAGCACTATTTTTTGCTATAAATCTTATTGCTTCATCTTCAAATTCTAAAGTTATTCACATTTTTTTGAAATCTCTTACTTTTTGTTTTAAAATAGAGTTCTCTGTATTAGCAAGTATTTTATAAAGAGCTTCTTCATCTAAAGGTTCTAAAACTGCTTTATTTGCAAGCCTTCAAACAAGTTCTGGCATAATACCATATCTTACCAAATCATCATTTGTAACTTGTGATAGTACTTCACTTTCATCAACTCTTGCTTTGTTTCATCATAATCTCTTTTGAATCATACTAGATAATGATTGTTGTCAAAATCATCAATTAAAAGCTCAAGCAGTAACTATTAGAAATTTTGATGAATCAATTCAATCAATTTTATCTCATGAAAAATATGATAATAATTCTTTTTGTAATCTTTCTGTAAATCATGAAGTTCATCTTCACTCTTCTGTAGGGGATAGTTTATCAAATTCATCTAAAAAAACTATAGCTCTTTCTTTTCATCTAAGAACTTGCATTTTTTCTGATAAATTTTCGTTTTTATATCAAGCACTTGTTACATTAGCCATTGAAATCTTTACAAACGGAATTCAAGCAGCTTCACAAAGTACTTTTAATATATAAGTTTTTCCACTTCAAGTTGGTCAAATAAGCAAACTATGAGAAATAGTTCCATAACTTATATAATCAGAAAATGCTACAGATAAAACTTTTTTTGCTTCTTCTTGTCCAGAAACATATTTATCTAAATATCATTTTATACTTCTTGGATCAGCCCAATCAACTTGTTCGTTAGGAGTTTCATGTTTTGGTTCAAATACTTCTGGAATAATATTTTCATTTTTTGAGTTTTTTTTGAATTCTTTTAATAAATAGTCAAAAATAATTGAAGTTTCTTTTCAATATATTGCTAAAATTGTTGGTAGAGGTACTTTTTTATATATAGCTTCAAGTAAAAAATCTCTTTGTTTCTTATCTGATTTCTCAATTATCTCAATTAAAGCATTTATTTCATCAGATTCTGCTTTTGGATATATTACTCATAAAACTGTTCTGTATTCATCTTTTTGTTTTTGAGTTAATCAACTTGCAACTACTCATAGTCATCATCAAAATATTAAATCATTTGCTCACATAAAAATAAGTTAAAAATTAAACTTACTTTTATTTTATCATATTTCAGTTTTTATTGCAAAAAATTCCCCACTTCCAAAAAATCATTTGACAAAATAAAATTAAAAAATAATATTACTTTGCAATACAAGGTAATATTATTTTTATGGAAAAAATTTCAACTCAAATGAGAAAATGAATTTTAGAATATATAATTTTATGAATTATTTCTGCATGAGATATTTACGGAGCTGAAATTATTGAAAAACTAAAATCCGGTGATCTAATAGTTGCAGAATGAACTATTTATCCTCTACTTTCTCGCTTAAAAACCGATAATTTGATAAATTATTATTGGATAGAATCAGAATCATGACATCCTAGAAAATACTACACTCTTACTCAAGATTGAAAAGATATGTTAGTTTTGATGGAAAAAAATTGGTCTGATATAAAAAATTCTATTAAAAAAATTTTAAATAAATAACTTTAACTTTTTACTTTTAAATTATGGATAAATTTGAACAATATAATCTAAATCTAAGTGGGAAACAAAAAGATTTAGTAAATAATTATCTAACAAAAATTAAAAAATTTGTAGAAAAACACGAGATAGAAAAAGAACTTTTTGAAGATATTGAGGAAATGGTTTTTGAGAAAATATCTTTTGAAAAAGAAATTTCTGATTTAAGAATTATTCAAATACTAAAAGAAGTTTGAGAACCAGAAGTAATTTTTTCTGATTATATTGAGAGCGACAAGAAAAATGATTGAGAATTAATTTACGAAAAACTAGAAAATTCTTGATGGATAAGAGATAATGAAAATGCAATATTTTTATGAATCTCAAAAACTTTATCAAAAAAGATTTGAATCTCTGTTTTAGCAATTCGCGTTCTTATAGTTTTACTTTGTCTTTTTTGATGATTAAGCGCTTGGCTATATATTTTAGCTTGAATTTTATTACCAGTAAAATGAGTAGATTATTCTTGAGAATCAACTCTTTCTTATTTTAAATCTCAGTTAATTTTAGTTATACAAAATGGAAGTTTAAATTTAGCTAAAAGTTTCGCAAATCTTTTAACTTTTATAACAACAAAATGATTTGCATTCATAAAATCAATTTTTAAGTTTATTTTTGAAAATATTTTTCCTATTTTCAGATTTATCATTTTTGGAATAATTTGAACAATTTTTTGTCTTTGGATTTTATGACTTTTAACTATTTGAAGTTTATATTTCACAAAATTTAGTATAGAAAATATTGATTTCACTTCTAGTTTGCCTGATTATTTCATTTACTGAATATTTTTTGGAATTTTAGCTTTATTTATTTTTGCTATTTTTAGCTTTTTATATGGAATTTCTAAAAAAGTTTTAAATTGATATGTTTTATGAATTTGATGAATTTCTTTTTTACTTGCGTTATTTTTATGAATTTCTACTTGATTTGATTTATTTCAAAAATATTCTTTTAGAAACGAATTTGAACAAACCGTGAAAACTGAAATCTCAAATACTTGAAGTTATGTTTTAGATCTATCAAAATTTGAAAGAAGTATTCACTTTGATATTTGATGAAATTGAAGCATAAAACTAGAAACCTCAACTTGAAATATTTTGAAAGTTGATGTAAAAAGTATAATTTTCTGAAATGATGAAATTTATAAAAATATTTCTTCTTGATTTTCAGATATAAATATTTCAAAAAATGAAAATAATTTAAAACTAAATTTTAAAGACAATAAAGTTTTTTCTCATAAAGTTCCTTTTTCTCCAATAAAAAAAGAAATAACAGTTTATATACCAAAAGAAACAAAATTAAAACTAAAATGAACAAATTATTATTTTCAAAATGCTTTTTTAAGCAACGAATTTGAAAAATATAGGGATTATTTACCAAATTATTGTGATAACAGAGAGATTTCTTTTTCAGAAAGTGAGAAAAGGTTTGTCTGTTCTCCAGATGAATCTGAGCTAAAAAATGCCAAACAAGAATATTTAAAAAATTATCTTATAAAAAACTTTGATGATTTTTCTCCTATAAAACATAAAAATGAATATAAAAGAAATTATTATAATGAAATTTGAGATTATTCTGATTGGAATTTTGGAAATTCATTTTTCGATAGTGAAAATGATAAAAAACTTTTTCTAAATTTCTCAGATAGAAGTTTAGATGTAAATGCTTCGTTAAATATCGAGGAAACTCAAACTTGAGTAACAATTTCTGATTTCAAAATATTAAATGTAAATGTTGAACATAATAATTTTGATGAAATGTATTATGAAGATATCTCTGAAATTAACCTTTTTTTAAAAAAATAATTAAAACTATGTCTTTCAAAATGATAAATGAAAGTTTTACTTGTGAAAATTGTAGTAAAACTATAGAAAAACACCCAGAATGAAGTGCTAGAAATCATTGTCCATATTGTTTATATTCAAAACATTTAGATCTAGATTTCCCCTGAGATAGAGCCTCAAATTGTCACTGACTTATGAAACCTATTTGAATAGATCATAAAAAAAATAAATGATGGATGATAAAACATAAATGCCAAAAATGTGGAAAAGAAATTTTAAATAAAGTAGCTCCAGATGATAATTATCTGGATTTCATAAAAGAACTAAATAAAATTTCCTAAACTATTGATTTTACAAAAAAATAATATACAATTATGCATACCTTTTATAGGAAAATATTTCTTAACTATAGATATATGACAACAGATAAAAATCTAAAAAACACTGAGGAACTTAATGAAGAAGTAGTAGAAAAAGAACTTCATAAACCAAGTATCCCACCAGAAAAATCTCATCATGCACCAAGTTTTCCAAATCCAAATCACTTTTGAAAATGAGTTTGAAATTTTAATATGAACAACAAGCAAAGACCTGGAAGAGCCGCAAGTAGATGAAGATAAAAGAATACTCAAATTTGAGTATTTTTTTATTTTTAATTAACTTTTTAACATAAAATTAAAAAAACTTTTAAAAATTAATATAAAATTAATATTTGACATATAATATAAAGATGTTTTATTTTATATCTTAAATTTAATTTTATGAAAGAGGACATAATCGATCTAGAAGAAGATAGACTTCTAGATGCTTGGGATGTAGAGTTTTCTATGTGAATTAGAAACTGACCAGCTCTTAAGGCATATAATAGATATATTGCCGAAAAAAAGTTAAAAAAAGAATTAGTTTAATAAATCCTCGCTTCGCGAGGATTTATTTGGTAGTAAGTTTTATTTTGTTAATTTTTAAAATGAGTGATAAAAAAAAGATTTGATGAGCATATATGATATGTTGGAAAAGATGAACTTCTTGAAATAAAAGAAAAACTTAGAGATTTATTACTCTAAGTTTTACGATTTTTGCCCTCTTTTGGAGGGGATCCCGAAGGACATTTGTAAAACAATTATATAAATTTTTTAGATAAATGCAAATGTTTTGGTTGGATGTATTTTAATTTTTAATTTTTAATTTTATGAAAAAATGATATGAAATTATCGTAAAAGCTATAGAAGTCACGAAAAAGTATGAGCAAAGTGAAGTAAAACTTCTAGCATGACTTTTTTCTTATCTAAACAACATAGATATAGATGAAGAATGATTTAAAACTTGAGTCAGTGCAAAATGACTTTGGAAACTTTTAAATCCTCTTACAAGAACTTGAAAGAAACAAGAATTTAGAGAATGGTGGGAAAGTGTTTCCAATCTTTCAAGACTAAAAGAAAATAGGGATTTTGAAGTGAGAGAAGAAACTATTTTGAGAAATATATCAGATAAGCCAAGTTTTGCCTGAAGGGAAAATTCCCAAACCTCAAAGGATGGCTTAAATAAATGAAGATGATGAAAAAGAGAAAGTTATTTTGCTAAAGACTTTTTTACCAAAGATGGGCTTTTGGATTTAGAAAAGCTAGAAAATAAACTTGCTGTGATTATAGAATATTTGAGTCCAAAAACGAGAGATGATTTGAAAAGTTTGATAGTGGATTTTTTGAATAAGGAAGTGAAGTTGGGAGTGGGAGTTTAAACTAATATGAATATAAAAAAATAGACTTTTAGGTATTCTTATATATACTCTAATTATATACATTTAAATTTTAATATTTTAAAAACTATGGAAAATAAAATAATTTTATACAAAAATGATAATGGGGCAATAAAAGTCCTTATTAATGGAGAAAATATTTGGATGACTCAGGAGCAAATATGAGAATTATTTTGAAGATCTCAAACAACAATTTCTGATCATATAATTAATATTTATAATGATTGAGAATTACAAGATAGCTTAACAATGCAGAAAATAAGTAATTCCGGAAATTCCGGAAATAGCTTTAATAAGCCAACTAATTATTATAATTTAGATATGATTTTTGCAGTAGGTTATAGAGTGAGATGAAGTGAAAAAGCTATAGAATTTAGAAAATGGGCAACTTCAGTTTTAAAAGAATTTTCTTTGAGATGATTTGTAATGGATGATGAAAGACTGGAAAATGGGAATACTATAAATTGAAAATTGGACTTTGAAAATCTATTAAAAAGAGTAAGAGAGATAAGATTTTCAGAAAAACAAATTTATGAAAAAATCAAAGATTTATTTACTACTTCTATAGATTATGATAGCAAAAGTCAGATAACAAAAGATTTTTTTGCAAAAATACAAAATAAATTCGTATATTATTTTTTAATTTTATAAAATGAGTGATAAAAAAAGGTTTGATGATTGGAATAATCTCAAACAAGAAATTAATTTTTGAGAGATAAAAACTTTTTATGTAAAGGAAAGACAAGTTTGGTATTTACATTCTGGAGTAAATATCTGATATGAGAGCAATTGAAAGTGAAATGATTTTAAAAGACCTGTTTTGGTTTTGAAAAAGACTTGAAATTTATTCTTAGTAGTTTCTATGACTACAAAATGAAAAGATGATAATAAATTTTATCATAAACTTGATAAATCATATTTTAATAAAGAGAGTTATATAGTTTTGTCTCAAGTAAAAGTTGTTGATAAAAGAAGGTTTTTTGAGCATATAGAAACTATAAAGGAAGATGATTTTGAAAGAATAAAAAAAGAACTTAAGAAAATTTTATTCTAAAGTTCTTATTATTCTCCACTTCTTTTGGAAGTGGGAGGATCCCGAAGGACATTTGTGAATTTATTATATGAAGTTTGTAAAAAAATGCAAATGTTTTGGGAGTTTAGGATTTTATTTATGTAATTTTAGGATTTATGAAAATACTTTTAGATACAAATATATTAATACAAAGAGAATGAAATAATATAAAACATTCTTGAATTTGAGAGTTGTTTTTCTATTTAGATAAATTGAAACATGAAAAATGGATTACACAATTATCTGTAAAAGAACTTGAAACATATAAAGATAAAAAAGTTGTCGATTTAATTTTGACAAAAATACAAAATTATAATATTTCTACTACCTTTTTCAAAGACTTAGAACCAAGTTTAGAAAAATTATCAAATAAACTTGATAAAAACCAAAATGATAAAATTGATACTTTATTATTAAATGAAGTAATAAAGTGAAAATTTGATATAATGATTACTGAAGATAAACTTATATATGAAAAAGCAAAACAATTATGTATTGAAGATAAAATTTTTAATATAGATGCATTTTTAGAAAAAGTTTATATAGAAAATCCTAAATTAGTTGATTACAAAGTTTTATCTATTAAAAAGGAAAAATTTTGAAATATTAATTTAGATGATGTTTTCTTTAATACATTAAAAGCAGATTACAATTGATTTGAAAAATGGTTTCATAAGAAATCAGAAGAAGAGGCTTATACTTATATAAATTCAAAATGAGAAGAAAATAATCAGATTGGTTGATTTTTATATATAAAAGAAGAAGGATTTGATGATGATTATAGTAATATTTCACCAAAATTTGATAAGAAAAAAAGATTAAAAATAGGAACTTTTAAAGTTACAGCAAATTGATTTAAACTTTGAGAAAGATTTATGAAAATCATTGTTGATAATGCAATACTAAGAAATGTTGATGAAATCTATGTAACCATTTTTGATAGAACAGAATGACAAAAAAGACTTATAGAGCTATTTGAACAATTTTGATTTCAAAAACATGGAATAAAAGATTGAGAAGAATTAGTTTATACTAAAGAATTAAAATTAAAAACTATAAACATTGAAAATCCAATTCTTACTTATCCATATATTTCTAGAAATTGTAATATTTTTCTTGTTCCGATAAAGGAAGATTATCATACTGAACTTTTTCCAGACTCAATACTTAAAAATGAATCTCCCGAAAATCTAGCTATAGATATGCCATATCAAAATTCTATTAGAAAGACTTATATTTCACATAGTTATTGAGAAGCTAGAAATAAATTAAAAAGTTGAGATTTACTTGTTTTTTATAGAAATTGATGATTTCATAGATGAGTAATAACAACTATTTGTATTGTTGAAAACAAAATTTGAAATATAAAAAGTGCTGAAGAATTAATTAAATTATGTAAAAGAAAAACCTTATTTACCGAAAAAAAATTAAATGAATTATGGAATAAATTTGAAAAATTAAAACCTTTTTTAATAAATTTTCTTTACATTGATTCAATTAAAAGTAAAATCAATTTAAATAAAATGTTGGAAGTTTGAATTGTTAATTCCTTTGATGATTTAAAGAAATGACCTTACAGACTTACAACAGAAAAATTTAATAAAATAATTGATATTTGACATGGAAACAAAAGTATTATTATCGATTAAACCAGAGTTTGCCAATAAAATATTTGAGTGAACAAAGAAGTATGAATTTAGAAAGACTATTTTCAAAGAAAAAGGTATAAAAAAAGTTGTAGTTTATGCTTCTAGTCCAGTTCAAAAAGTAATCTGAGAGTTTGAGATTGAAGTTATTATACATAAAGAAAAAACAAGTTTATGGCAAGAAACAAGTAATTTTTCTTGAATCTCAGAATTATTTTTTAATGATTATTTTTCAAAAAAAGAAAAATGATATGCTATAAAAATAAAGAAAACAAAGAAGTATAAAAAACCTTTATGTTTGAAATCTGACTTCAATATAAATTTTCCACCACAATCATTTCAATATTTACCTTCTTTCTAAAAACGTGAAATCAAATCTAAAATACTATTTATAAGTCAAATAATTAATATCAATAAATTAATTTTAATAGAAAAGTCTAATTTTTTCCATTTTTTCACACATTTATAAACCATAATTTTAAAGTTATGCTTGCAAGAACTGAAATAAATAACTTAAGTCTATATTATATAATATATATTTTTTTATGATTTTATAAAAAGTCATCAAATAATATTGATTTAAGTTTTTAATTATGCTAAACTTTCAGCAATTTTAAAAATAAAAACAAAAATATGGGGGAAATTTTCAATGGTGATTACTATGGAGATAAATTACCAAATAATAAAAATAAATGACCTGAAAATCCAGATGATATTGATATAAGAAGAAGATACATGAAAATGCAAGCTGATATGGAAAGAATTATAAATAATGGAACAATTTCTGATTTATGATGAGATAAGGCTTCAGAAGTTAAAAACATTACTTCTTTAATAGAATGAAATGTAGCTTTAGTTCTTGATATATTGAAAATCAGTGATAAAGAAAGAATAATTGAGGCTTCAACTAGCGAATTAAATCTTTTAATTCAAGATACTCAAGAAAAAGTTGATTTAGCAACTTTATGAAGAAAAGAAAATCTATCATAAAATCCTCGCTCCCGCGAGGAGTTATTTTGTTTTATTTAATAAGATTT
>CAYOIP010000015.1:0-25319 GCA_964404065.1 uncultured Candidatus Peribacteria bacterium | reverse complement strand
TTTTTTGTGAGCAAAATCACAAAAAAAGATAAAATTATTGAAACTAGAAATGTGATAAATAATTGTAAAATCATACTATAAATAACTTTTTAAATTTTTTAAATAAAATACAAAAACAGTTAAAGGAAAAAGTGTAAAAGAAATAGAAGTTCCAAAAACATTTCCATCTAAAAAATTAACATAAACTCATATTCACGAAGCTATGATACAAATAAAATTTCAAAATAAAAATAAAAAATATTTTTTTCTATCACTTTCCAAAGCTAAAGAAAATGCTATTAATGATAATCAAAATAATTGTAAAGTAGAGTAAAAAGAATGTTCTGATGATAAGAAAAAATAACCTATAAAAATAGCTAAAATAAAAGAAACAGCCGGATGAAAATAAAAAACATATTTACCATTAATAACTGAAAGAAAAGATTTTAAAGCTGAAAAACCAAATAAAATTTGTAATAATAAATATTGACTTTCTCAAAATGAGAAAAATGAATACACGCAAACTGATGAAATAATTAAAAATCAAAAAAGTTGATAAATATTTCACTTTTTATAATCTTTTATGGCATAACTATCTCACATCATCATCATGAAAATATCTCACAAAAAATGAAAAAAAACTATCAAAGTTATTTCAAAAATATTTCCAGTTTCAGTTTTCCAAATTATAAAAATGCAAATTAAAAATATGATGTAAATCCACCAATTTGATTTTGAAAAAAGTTGTATTTCACGCAAAAGTAAGTTCATTTTATAGTTTTAAATATTAAATTTATTACACTAAATTTTAATTTAATTACACTAAATTTTAACTTAAAAATATTTTTAAATGCTAATCTCTTCCCAAGATGTCACTCTTTTAATATTTTCATGTTGAATATCAATATGTTTATTCCAAGGTTTTTCTATCAAATAAGTTGTTATTCAGTTTTGTGCTAATTCTAGAGCATAATCAAAATTGTCTTCCACCATAAATGATATTCAGTGTTTCTTACATAATTCTGATTTTGTTACATCATTTTTTGTAAAATGATCAGCATATATTATTTCTTCAAAAATATTTGGATAGTGTTTTTCTATCCATTTTTGAGTATATTCTCAAAACAATTCTGAAACTCTAGCTGTTACTATTTTTAACATATATCAATTATTTTTAAATTTTTTTAATACTTCTATTGCTCATAAAACAGGTTTAATTTTTAAATTTACATCATCAAACATAGGTTTTCTAAACCAATTTATTGCTTCATCTAATGTAATATCATATTCAACCATATGATGAATATAATAATCTTTTATAATTTCTTTATTTATTGATTTTCAACAGATTTTATAGTCATGATAATAAAGACAGTAATCAACCAATTCAGCTAAAACTTCATCTAAATCTATTCAAATTATTTTTGTCATTTTTAGTTAAATAAATTATTTAAAAATTCTCAATCACTATCTCAAGTCAAAACTACATCATAATGCTTTTTATATCTTTTTTATGAAGTTTTGAAGCAACAAGTAAATCTAGATGTTTATCCCACCAAGCTGTCATTTCAATCTTTTTTTCTTCTAGTGAAATATTTGGATTTATTTCTATAGGATTATAATAATCAAAAAGTTCATATGCTTTTTTAGAATACTCTTCACTTAAATATCCCTCACTTCTTAAAACTGATATAAGACTTGGTCTAAGTTTTCAATTATAAAAAGCTTTTGTTAAAGTTCTATCAAAGTCCGCTAAAACATGGACTTTCATAAAACCTTCAGATTTGATTTTAGACAATGTGTCTAGAAATTTTTTCTGATTTGAAATAATAACTTGTTGCATAAATTTTATTTTATTAATCTACTCTCCATTCTTCTACTGGTTTCCAGAAGTCTGGCATTGCTTTTAATGCAATATCTAAATCATCTCTAACTCAATCAATAGTTTCTCAAGTTTGAAAATGAAACTCCTTTTCATCTCAAACATAACCATCTAATTCTCAAACAGATTCAAAACCCATAAAATAAAAAAATTAAAAAATAAATTACTTATATATTGGAAACTTTTTACAAAGTTCTAAAACATCTTGTTTTAAAGTTTTTAGTTTATTTTTTAGATTTTCATTTTCAAATATTTCCATATTTGATTTATCTTCTATTGTAGAATCTACTCCTTTTGCTTCTCTAAGTGCTTTTATAGCGTCTGTAAATACACGCGCTATTATTTTCATTTCTTCTTCTTTCATACCTCTAGTTGTTGCAGCTGGAGTTCAAACTCTTATACCACTTGGATCCATAGGTTTTCTTTTATCATATGGAATCATGTTTTTATTTGTAGAAAGTCCAACCAATTCCAAAGCATGTTCTGCTTCTTTTCCTGTTACTCAAAAACTCGTAAAAACATCAACTAAAATTAAATGATTATCTGTTCAATTTGAAACTATTTTAAATCAAGAATTCATCAGCTCTCAAGCCAGAGTTTTTGCATTTTGGACAACTTGTCTAGCATATACTTTGAAACTTGGGTCCAGTGCTTCTTTAAATGCAACAGCTTTTGCAGCAATAAGATTTTCATGAGGTCATCATTGAACTCATGGAAAAACTGCTCTAGCTAGTTGTGGTGCAAATTTTTCTTTACTCATAATTATTGCTCATCTTGGTCATCTAAGAGTTTTATGAGTTGTTGTAGTAACGATATCACAATATGGAACTGGGTTTTCTAAAACTCATCCAGCAATAAGTCCAGCAATATGTGCTATATCAGCCATAAGAATTGCTCCAACTTTATCAGCTATCTCTCTAAATCTTTTCCAATCAAGGCTTCTAGGATAAGCTGAAAATCAAGCTAAAATCATTTGTGGTTTGTGTTCTATTGCTAGTCTTTCAACTTCATCCATATCAATTTCTTCAGTTTCTTTATTTAAAAAATATGGAATGATATTATACAAAAGTCCTGAAAAGTTCATAGGATGACCGTGACTTAAGTGTCCTCATTGATCAAGTGATAATCATAATACTTTATCTCCTGGTTTTAAAACTCATAAATAAACTGCTAGATTTGCAGGCGACCCAGAAAGTGGTTGAACATTTACATATTCTGCACCAAAAATTTCTTTTGCTCTATCAATTGCTAATTGTTCTATTTGGTCAATAAATTCTTGTCATGCATAATATCTTTTTCCTGGATATCATTCTGAATATTTATTTGTTAAAATACTTCCATTTGCTTCTAATACTTCGCGAGAAACATAATTTTCTGAAGCAATAAGTTCTATTTCTTCATCTTGTCTTTTAGCTTCTAGTTCAATTAATTCATATAATATTTTATCTTTATCTTTTAGCATAGTTTTATAGTTATGGGGTAAAAAGTTGTTTTTTACAAGTCCGGACTTTTGCAAAACAGTATAAATCAAAGAATAAATTAAAATATAGTTGATTAAACTAAAGTCCGGACTTAAAGTCTAGTGTTATTTCACAAACACAAGTAATTTTTTGATAAATTTATAATTCATATTCCTATATATTATTAAAGTATTAAATAATGTTATAATTAAAAACAAAATTATTGCAAAAAAAATAAAAAATTGTTTGTTAAAAAATAAAATTGATTTGACAAAATATAGAAAATAAATATAAAGACTTTTGTCTATCCACCAAGAGTCCTAAAAACTCCTGTGTCTAGTGATGACAAATCCGTTTTACTCAACCTGAAAAGAAAGAGAGGAAACACCTATGCAAAAGAAAATCATCGCTCTGGCCGTTGCAGGCCTCGTTTCCGGCGCCGCGTTCGCTGGCTCGAGTCCCCCGGGTTACAAGCATCTGGATATGACTCCCGAGGCCACCACCTTCACCGACGCCAACCTGCTCGCCTCCGGTGCCAAGGGCTCCGGTTTCGCAACCTCCGCGCCGGCTACCGGTGTCTCCAGTACGGCTTCTGTGGCTAAGGGGGCCATGGCCAGTTGGGCAACGGCCACCTCGACGACTGCCTACAACTCCTCCGGCAAGAGCGGCGCCTTCGCTTAACCCAACACCTCCACGGGTTAGCGAGACAGAAATTCTTTCTGCATAAAAACCGACCCAGGGCTTGCCCTGGGTCACAACTTTTTTAAAACAAAAAAACGAGAAAATTTCCCGTTTTATTTTTTGTATGAATTTTTACTTTATTGTTCCACTTCAAACTAATTCTCAACTTCAAGAATTTGGATTTTCTTTATTGTATTGCTCTACTACTAAAGAAATATTATCAAGCTTTATAAATTTTTTTAAAATCTTTTTTGCTTCTTCCAATTGTCTATCATATTTGTTTTCATAGTCTTCTTTTGTAAAAGATACTTTTATATCAGGATTTATTCAGTTGTGATCTATGGAATAATCTTTTGGAGTATACCATTTTGCAATTGTAAGTTTTAGCATACTTCCATCTGGTAACTCAAATGGTTGTTGAACCGATCATTTTCAGTAAGATTTTTCTCAAACTAGAATTGCTTTATTATAGTCTCTTAGCGCTCAAGCAGTTATTTCAGAAGCCGAAGCTGAATTTTCATTTATGATAACTACTATTTTTTTATTAAAAATTTCTCACGCATTTTCGCTATAATAAGAATTATTTAAAAGAGAATCTTTATATTTAGTTGTAACTAAAACTTTACCCGAATCTATGAAATTTGAAAGTATTTCAACAGCACTTTGTAAGTATCATCCTCAATTATCTCTTAAATCGATTATTATTCATTTTGTTTTATCATTTTTAAATGTATTTAATAATTCTAAAAATTCTGTGGAAGTATTTTCTCAAAATATATTTAAAGAAATATATCAGATTTCAGGATCTTTTGTGTCTAGTGTATCAACTGAAGGAATTTTTATTTTGTCTCTAGTAATTTCTTTTGTGATGAAATCTGCTTCTCAAGCTCTAATAATTTTTAAAGTTACTTTTGTTCCAGCAGGTCATTTGATAAACTGAACAGCTTCATTTGCACTAAGTCATTTTAGAGATTTTTCATTTGCTTCAACAACTATATCTCATTTTAAAATTCAAGCATTTAGTGCTGGTGATCATTTTAAAACTCTATCAATTACTACTCAAAGATCATGTTTATCTACAACTGCTCAAATTCACTCAAAATCTCAACTTAAAGTGTCTTCAAATTGCTTTGTAATTTCAGGAGTCATAAATTCTGAAAATTTATCATTTAATGAATTAACAAATCAAATAATAACTCAATATTCTAAATCTTTACCTTTTAATTCATCAGAAGAATAATAATTTTTTGAAACTATATTATAAACTTGCCAAAATAAATTTAAATCTAAATTTTTATCAATTAATTTATCTTTTACAAAATTTTCTATCGTTCAGGTGTTTGTTTTATTTAAATTTTTATGTGAAAAATATTCTCAAAATATAGTATTTCATCAAATGTAAATTCAAAGTAAAAAAGATGTTAAAAATGTTATAAAAACCAGTAAAAAACTATTTATATTTTTATTGCTTTCACTCATATTTGTTTAAAAAAATTAAAAATTATTTAACAAGTTTATAATATAAATTTATTATTTAAAAACAAGTCAATAATTATTTTTCAAAAGTGTAAAAAAAATGTTAATTAAAAATGTTCTCTATTTTAAAGGAAAAAAATTACATATTTTATACAAAATGTTAAAATTATCTAAAAAAACACTGTTTTTTTGCTTTAAAAATTTTTAACAATTTTTATTATTACTATTACTATTTATAAATATATTTATATTAAATTTGTAATTAATGTAAAATTATGATAAAATGTAAAAAACTTAATTTTTAATAAATAATTATGATTTTAAATATTTTTAGAAAATATTCTGAAAAAACTAAAAAGAAAAAAATTGTTATAACAATTATTCAAAATTTAAATATAAATGATAAACAAAAAAATTTATACTTAGATTCACTTGAATTTTTAGATGAAATATGACTTGATAAACTTTATAAATCTTTAGAAGTTTTTATGGATGAAGTTGAAAAAAAACAACTAGAAGATATAAAAAAAGAAAATTTTACCCAAATTGCTTGAATGAGAAAGAAAGAAGCTTTTGAAAAACAAAAAGAAATAAATAGTTTTTGATTTTTACTTAATAATTTATAATATATGCCAGTTAATAATTTAGAATTAATAGATAATAATCCAATAAATGAGCAATTAAGTAGCTTATGAGAATTTATAGAGTGAAGATTTAGAATAGCTGAATTTACTTGTTGATTAGATGAAAATGAAACTAATTGAGTTTGTAAAATTTTTGATAAAGCATTTAATTTACAAACAGAATTACCACAAAATAATATAGCTTAATTTTAGTGTTATAGAAAACAAAAAATGAAAAATTTTAAAGTTGAGGTTTCTAAGTGATTAGAAAAATATAATCTTATTAGAAAAGCTGAAAACGAAGCTTTACTAAAAGAAGAATTACATAAAGAGTGATTTACTTTATTATCCATACAAGCTATGGATAATATTGACGTTTCTTGAAATAAATTCTATTTTGAAATTTTAGAAAATTGAAACATAAAAACTTGAACAATAGTTTCAAATGATATATTTAAAGCTTATTTAAAAATAAAAGATGAACTAAAATATGATTTAAAATATATTTACTCAGAAAAAGAAACAACCCTAGAAGAAAAAGAAACAATTATCAAAGAATTACAAGAACATTATAGAATTTACCTAGATTCAAATAAAAAAGAATTAGATAAAAAACAACAAGATACCGAAAAGAAAACAAAAGTTGTTGTAGAAGAAACAGTTGATAATTTTGCAATGAAAAAAGAGATTGACGATCTTTATAAAATTATTACAAAAGTTCTAGAAAAATTAAGATATTTTATAGAAATAAGTAATGATGAATATCTAACTTTAGAAAGAAAAGAAAAATTAAGAGAAGTTTATAACAATGTAATAAAATTAAAAACATCAACAAATATTCCAAAATTAAAACAAATTTGAGAAGCTGCTTTGATAAAAATTTGAGAAATAGAACTTCATATTTTAGAGACGAAAAAAACAAAAGAGTCAAAAGATTTATTAACTGAAACAAATAAATTACTTAAAGAAGTTTGATCAAAATCAAGTTTTATTCAAAAAGATAAAGATTTAAACTATATTTTGGCGCACTTTTTAGAAAATTTAAAAGAACATTTTTTATTTTGAAAAAAGAAAAAAGCAGTTTTTGAAGTTGATACAAAATCATCAAGTTATCTAAAAACTAGACTTTTAATAGAAAAATATGAAAGGAAATTAAAAGATCTAGATAAAGAAATTTTGAGAAATTTTTATATTTATTTGATTCCTAACGAGAAAAACTCTGAACAAAAAACAAATTTTTACCTAAGAAAAAAAGTTATAAAACAAAATCTTTTGATTTTGAAATGAAGACTTACATGAAAAACTTTTTCTTATACAAAGATTATAAAATGATACAATTATTTTGTGGATAAGGTTTTGTGATTTTTTAAATTTTTCAATCCTTCAATTTTTATAGTTTTAATAATTTATAGTTTTATCTTTCTTTTACTTAACTTTATAAATTATTTTTCTTTTATCGATTTGAAGCTAAATTTTAATTGAATGTTTTACTTTATTTATCTTTGTTTTATATATTTATTTATAAAAAATATCAAATGACTTTTGGGAATGAGTTTTTGAGTTGTAATTTTGATTTTTTTGTTTATATTTTGAGTGATTAACTTTTAAAATATGAAATAATTTTAATCTTTGCATTCAAAAATTAAAAATTCATTCACTTTACAATAAGTAAAGCTCACTAGAATTTCCAATTTTTTCAAGCAAATATTTTCATTCTTTCATATTTTATTTACTAAAACTTGAAATTATGAGATATTTGTTTTTCTTTTTATCCCTTTTGTATTCATTTATTTTTTATGTTTTTTATGTTTTTTCTTTAAACAAAGACATATTTTTAAATGATTTAGATGCTAAAAAAAATATTTTAAATTTATCTTTAAGTAATTCTGTAGTTTTTTGAAATGATTCGGTTTTTATTATCCAATCATTTTTTTGAAATTTACTTTATGAAGTAATTATTTTTCTTTTTTTGTGACTTATTTTGTTTTTTAGTTTTTCAAAAAAAGATTTAGAATCTGAGACCGGTCTTGACGAAAGACCGGTCTCAGATTCGGAAAAAGTGCAAATTTTTACTTTTAAAAATTTTGTGAAAGTTTTGAAAAAATTTTCTTATTATGTTTGATTTATTTTGTTTTATTTGTCTTTTTATCTGATTTCTTTAAGTTTTCCTATCGTTTCATTTTCAGTATTTATTTTTGTTGTAAATATAGTTATTTATATATTGTTTTTTGCTTCAAAATATAACAGTGTTGTTAGAGATTTTTTAAGGATTAACTCAATAATTTTTTCACTTTTTTATTTAATAAGTTATTTTTACATAATTACTTTAGACAATAATTATTTTCATTTAGTTGATTTTATAAATTCTTTTTTGATACTTTTAATATTTCCAACTATTTTGTATTTTGACAAGAAAATTTCAAAAAAAGAAAATTTTGATTCTTCTTTAATAGTTCATTTTAGTGCATATATTTTCTGAGTATTTTTATTTTATTTTTACTTTTATATTTTTCATCAAAATCTAGTTTTTTGGGTGAGTTTTATATCAACTTTTTTTGGTATAATTTGGTTTGAGATTTTGCCAAAACTAGAAATATTAAAAAAATCAAAAATCGTTTTGAGGTATATTTGAATAATATTTAGTTATATTTGAATTTTATTTTGAATAATTTATTTATCATTTTTTGATTTTAGTTTAATTATTTTTTTGATTTTGCTTTTACAATCAGTTTATAACGCTTTTATTCATAGAAAATATGTAAATTATATTTCACTTTTTATTTGAATATTTTTGCTTATTTATTTGTTTTATTATGCAATAATTTATTTTAACATAATTGATTATAGATCTTTAGGATTTTTAGTTTTAGGTTTTATTATTTCATTTTTGATAATTATTTTGACTTACGCAGTAAAATTAAAAATGTTTTTTTCATATTATGTAATTCATTTTTTCTCTTATTTAATAAACATAATCACTATAATTATATTTTTTATTTTTAATAATTTTGATGTTTTATATATCTGAATACTTTTACTTTTAGAATCAATTTATTTTTTCTTGAGTTATTATAAGTTAAATCCTACAAAAGAATAATATGCTAAAACATTTTTTACACAATTTTAATAAACTTCCTGACTCAAATAAATCAATGGTTTATTTAATGTGGATTTATGAAATATGAGCCATAATAACAAATACTTTTGTAAATATATATGTATTTAAATTATATAATTTACTAGAAAACATAGTTACTTATAATATAATTTTTTTAAATGGAACATTTATTTGATTTAGCTTTTTAGGCTTTTTAATGAGTAAATATAAAAAGGATATTAAGAATATGTATTATATTTCTTATATATTATTTGTATTATCATTTATTTTACTTTTCTTTTTTAATTCAACTTTGTTTTGAGTATATCTATTTTGAATAATCTTTTGATTATGAAATTGAGCTTTTTGGTGTGCTGTTCATACACAAGAATTAAAAAATATTTTAAATAAAAACAGAGATTTTTATTCTTCCTCTATTTCAGCAGGAAGTAATATAGTTTCAGTTTTGGTTCCATTATTTGTTGCCATATTATTTTATATTTCTTGAATTTATAAGTTTGATGGATATTTAATACTTTTTTTAATTTTACCAATTATTTATTTAATTTCATTTGTATTTATAAAAAATATTGATTCATATACTCCTGGAAAAGTTTTTAAAAAAGATATAAAAAATTTTTTTGATTTATGAAAATATAAATTTTGACACTTTTATTTTTTTGTAGGTTGAATCAGATTATGATTATTAACTTCAGTATTAGCTGTAATTTCAATTATATTACTAAAAACTGAAGAAAATATATGATTATTTCAAGCAATATTGACTTTAATTTCGACTTTTGTTGTTATGCATTTATCGCATAGAAGAGAAGAAGAAAATAGATTAAAATATTATTTTAGGGTTTCTTTGTCAATGACATTATTATACATATTTTTTTGATTATTTTTTTGACTAACTTCATATATAATATTTTCATTTATTTTACTTTTTACAAAGCCAATTTCAAGAGTTTCAGAGCATGTTTTTGATTTATCAATGATGGATAATATAAAAACTTCAGAAAGCGATTTTTATCCAGCGATGCTTTTTAGAGAAGTTATACTTTGGACTTGAAGAATGTCATGACTTTTAATTTTACTTTTAATGTATTATTTTTCGTGATTAGAGTTAAATAATATATTAAAAATAGGATTAATATTAATTTGATTTACTTATATATTTTTATATTTTTGAGCTAATTTTTGGGAAAAATATGAGAAACATCATAAATAATTTTGACTTTTACTAAAATATCAATATAAATATCTCTTATTTTTTTATTTTAAATTATGACAATTATTTTTGAAGCCCCCTTTGATCCTTATATAGTTGCTCCATGAACAAACAAATCAGAAGAGTTGGTAAAATTATGAGACCATTCTGGTAACCCAAATGATTTAGCAAGAGTAAAAATTTTACAAAATTTATGACTTCAAGAGTATGCAGAAGCTTTAAATAGAGAAATAGATGAAATAAGAATTCCAAAATGAGCTATAAAATATTGCTTAAGTCAATTACAACAAAGTAATCATTCTTTGGCTGAAAAACTACTTGAATGGATTAATTTAAATCTAGAAAATGCAGTTTGGTTTCAAGAAAAATTTTTAAATTGAAAATTACAATTAGTTGATGATTGATTATCAGTAAATTGAATAGTAGTTTTATTGGAAGATGAAGTAAAGGGAGATTGAAGTAAATTATTTGATTTAGATGAAGTTAATGAATATGTTAAAAATCCAGATAAAATGACTGTTCGGAATTGGGCATTTATTTTAAATATTCTTCCTTGAGATGATAAAAATAAATTTAGTTTTCTTAGAAATGTTTTATGATTAAAAGAATCACAATATTGGGCAGTAACTGGCTATACTAATATGGCATGATGTTTAGAGTTATGAGAGGATAAACTAATAAACACTTGTAGTTTAAGAGGTGATCATGCTTTACGTTGTGTAAAAAGACAATGATGCTCAAATAATTGGTGAGTTACTTTTGGTTAAGAAAATAAAAAGATGATTTGAAAAAATTATCTTTTTTTATATCATTGTGAAAATATTATTTCTTACCCAATTTTCTATGTTAAATATATTAAAAACCTTTGCAGAAGCGAAAAATTCAAATTTAGTTGCACTTATAAAAAATAAATTTGATTTTGAAACTTATAATTTTCTAAACTTAGACAAAAATATTTTGTCTAAAATAGATAAGTTGTTTGAAGAACAAAAGAATGTTGTTTTTAGAGTGTTTCTTTGAAGAGAAGATTTTGAAGAAGTTATTTTTATATTTTATCTTGATATTAAAAAAGACATTCATTTATTTTTATGAGAAAATATTTCAAAACTTCCAGAAAAAATAACTTTTGAATATGAAAAAAATAATGTGCTTTTAGATAGTATAGTTTTATGAAAATATGATTATGCAGAGTTTAAATCTGAGAAAAAAGAATTAGAAATAAATATAGTTTGTAGTGAGAATAAAATCCAAGATTTAACGGAAAGATTATCAACAATTAAAAATATTACAGATGCTAGAGATATAGTAAATATGCCAGCATGCGATAAAACACCGGATAAATATGTTCAATTTATTAAAAATTTAAAATTCAAAAATGCAAAAATAAAAGTTCTTGATTATGAAGAAATAAAAAGACAGTGATTAAATTTACTTGAAGCTGTATGAAGAGCAAGTAGTTATAAACCAAGACTTGTAATTTTAGAAAAGATTATAGACAAAAAATTACCTACTATTTGATTTGTTTGAAAATGAATTATTTTTGACACTTGAGGATTAAATATAAAAGTTGAAGATTATATGATGAACATGAAGGATGATATGGCTTGAAGTGCAGCAGTTTTATTTATGATGAAAGAATTAGATGAGAAAGATTTAAATTGTAATGTGGTTATAGCTTTACCAATAGCTGAAAATAGTGTTTCTTGAGATGCTTATAGACCAAGTGATATCATAAGAAGTTATAGTTGAAAAACAGTTGAAATAACAAATACAGATGCAGAATGAAGACTTGTTTTAGCAGATGCTGTAAGCTATATTTCAAAAAATTATAACCTTGAAAGTATTACAACAGTAGCTACTTTAACTTGAGCTTGTATGGTAGCTTTAGGTTATAATTATGCTGGAATTATGTGAAATAATAGACAGTTTATAGACAAACTTTTAGAAAATGAAACTTTTGAGTCTTATTGGGAATTACCTCTTGATGATTTTATGGCTGAGAAAACAAAATGAAAAATAAGTGATTTGATAAACTATACTTCTTGAGTTCATATGTGATCAAGTATGTGATGAGCATTTTTAAAACAATTTTGTCTAAATGATGAGAAATTTACTCATATAGATATTGCTTGAACTTCATTTGCAAAAGAAAAATATTGACTTTACAACGTTTGAGCAACTTGATTTTGAGTTGATAGTTTATCAAAATTAGTTTTAGAATATGGAAAAATTAGTTAGAGATAAAATAATTCCAAGAGCTCTTTGAAAAGGAGAAACTATAAAATTTAGAAAGGTTCAGTGAGAGGAAAAACTTACTTTTCTTTTTAAAAAACTTATAGAAGAGGCTTTAGAATTACAAAAAGATAGAAATATTGAAGAATTGGCTGATGTTGAAGAAGTTATTTTAGCTTTATATAGTCATTTAGGTTGGTCAAAGCAAGAAATAGAAAAAGCAAGAGTTCAAAAACTTGAGAAAAATTGAGGATTTGAAGAGTGATATATTTTAAAAATTTAATATGGAAATTTTTAACTTTCTAAAAGATTTAATTGCTCCAAAAAAGTGTTATTCTTGCAAAAAAGAGTGACACTTTTTATGTGAAAAATGTTTAGAAAAAATATGATTTTTCTCTTCAATTTGTCCTGTTTGTAAGAAAAAATCTTTGCATTTTGAAGTTTGCCAAAATTGCAAAGAAAAAGTTTTTTATGATAAAATAATTATTTTAACTCATTACCAAAATAAAGTTATTTCAAAACTTATAAAAGATGCAAAATTTTACCAAAAAAAAGATATTTTAGAGGATTTTTGAGTTTATTTATGAGAAAAACTTTTAGAAAATATTTGCGAAAATAAATCAAATATAGTTTTAGTTTCTCCACCTATGTTTTTTCTAAAAAAACTTTTTAGATGATATAATCAATCACAAATTTTAGCTAAAAATATCGCAGAAAATTTTTGAATTAAATATAATTTTCAAATTTTTAAAAAAACAAAAAAGACAAAAGCTCAATCACATTTATCTAGAGAAGAAAGATTAGAAAATTTAAAAAATGTTTTTATTTTGAATGAAAACAAATTAGAAAATTATAAAAATAAAACTTTTATTATAGTAGATGATGTTGTTTCAACTTGAAGCACAATAAATGAGATTTCAAAACTACTTAAAAATAATTGAATAAAAAAAGTTTATGGACTTTGTATAGCTTCAGATTAGAATTTTTGACAAAATATAAATTTTATGTTATATTTAAGAAAATATTTTTAAAAATAACTTATGAGACCTATACAAGAACAATTACCACTTGATTTATGAATTCCAAGAGAATTGATTTGAGTTTGATGAAATTTACAAAAGTTTCCAGAAACTACTGCTAAGAAAGTGGAAAAACTAGTAAATTCAAGTCAAAATCACAATTTTAATTTTTGAAATTATTCTTCTTATAAAATAGAGGTGGAAAATGGAAAAATTTCAAAAATTTATTTTTCTGTTTGAGAAAATAAGTTTTTAGTTTATTTAAAAAATTATGATTTTTCTAAAAAAGAAATAAAAAGATTTGATTATACAGAAACAAATAAAGATGATAGAGAAAAATTTATAGAAGATATAAGTGTAAAAAATTTAAAAATACTTTGAATTCAAAAAAAAGTAAAAGTTTGATATGGAGAGTTTAAAGAAAGTCCAAATTATTTTAGATACTTATGAGTTGATTATAATTGACTTAGAGCATTTATAGAAAAACTTTTAGAAAATTATCATAAATAATTAAGTATTATTTTCTAAAAATAAATTTTTTATATTATCAACTTTTCAAATTTCAAAATCTTTTAAGAGCTTTTTTCATTCATTTTTTGAGAAAAACTTTTTATAATTGTTATAAAATTCTGCTATATAATTTCTTGTTTTATTAGCATCCATTTTAAATGCTTGAGTGAAAATATTTACAGCTTCTTTTTCTTTTCATAATTGCAAATAAGTAAAAGCTAAATCACATAAATAATTTGTTTCATAAGGATTTAATCTAACAGCTTTTTGTATATAAATTTCTCTTTTAGAAAGATATAATTCTTTTTTTATTAAATCATCAGATAGTTCAAATAATTTTTCATAAGTAAAAGCAAGTGCATAACAAGTTTGATGATTATTATAATCTTCTTGATTAGAAATATGTAATAAATTTAAAGCTTCTTCAAATTTATCAGATTCAAAAAAAGCATCTGCCAATATATTTAAATAATATAATCACCAATTTTTTATAATTTGTAAAGAAATTATATTGTCTTTTAATAAATTATTGTATTTTGTAATTAAAATATCTGCTTTAACTTTTAAATTTTTATGATCATTATTTGTATATTCTCATTCCATATCTCTAAGTTTTCAATAATCTTCCATTTCAAACCTAAACTCTGTCCATATTTTTAGCTTATCTATTTCAATAGATTTTTTTTCTATTAAATTTTTTTGACTCTCTATATAAGATGTTACATTTGCATATTGTTTATATCATAAAAATCATATAAGACCAAGTATAAATGGTAATAAATATTTAAAAACTTCAACATAAATTTCCATTTTAAAAATTAATTTTTCAATATTATCAATCCTATTTGGTAAATCTTCTAAATCTGAAGAAAATGAAATACTATAAGAAAATAGAAAAAATATAAAAATTAAAAATACTTTCATAAACTTAAATTAAAAATAAAATATGTTTTTATAATATAAAAAAAAGATAATTTACAAAATATTTTTACTTGAATATATTTTTTTTTCACTATAATTAAAAGTCATGTATTTAATATTTAATAAAAACAAAAATGTCAGACTTTTTAGAGCTTTATTGAGCTAGAACCCACAATTTAAAAAATGTTAATGTAAAAATTCCAAAAAATAAACTAACAGTTATTACTGGGCTTTCTTGAAGCGGAAAATCATCACTTGCTTTTAAAACAATTTATAATATCTGACAGCAAAAATATTTAGAAAGTTTATCAAGTTATGCTCGTATGTTTATTGGTTGAATGAGTGAAGAAGCTCTTTATGATGAGATAAAATGACTTTCTCCAACTATTTCAATTGATCAAAAAACTACAAATCGTAATCCTAGATCAACAGTTTGAACTATTACAGAAATTTATGATTATTATAAACTTTTGTATTTAAATATTTGAGAAAGAAAATGTATAGAGTGCTGAAATGATATTAAAAAAGACACTCTCTGAAGTGTAGTAGAAGAAATAAAAACTTTTGAAGTTCAAACTAAATTTTTGATAAAAGTTCCAATTTTGAAAGACATAGAAGATTTAAGTTTAGAGCTTGTAAAAAAAGAAGTTTTAAAACTAGGGTTTATTCGTTTTTCTATATGAAAAGATATTTATACTTTAAATGATGAAGTAAAAATTAATTCGTCTCATAAAAACCAAATTTTTATAGTTTTAGATAGACTTGTGGTAAAAGATTATGAGTGAGATGATAATCTTGATTTAAAAAGATTAAAAGATTCACTATCTTTGGCTTTTAAAATCTGAAATTGACTTTTAGAAATAGATTTTCTAAAAGAGACCGGTCTCGAGAGACCGGTCTCAGAGAGTCATAAATATTCAAATATCTTTGTCTGTTCAAATTGTGGGCATATTCCTCGCGAACTAGATATTTCAAGTTTTTCATTTAACTCTCCTGCCTGAAGTTGTCCTGATTGTCATGGACTTTGAGAAAAACCAGTTTTTTTGGAAGAAAATATTATAAATCCTCGTTTAACAATTGCTGAATGAGCAGTTTTACCATGGTTTTGAAGTTCTTATTACCATGAACTACTTATGCAAGTTTGCCAAAATAATAAAATAAATCCAAATGAAAAATATTGAAAATTAGATAAAAAATCAAGAGACATTATTTTATATTGAACTTGAGAAACAACTTATAAAATCTCTTCAGAAAATACTTTTTCTGGGAAAGTTTATTCTGCAAAATATAAATGAGTAATTAATATATTAACTGAAAAATATTTTTCAGGTGATTTAGAAGATGAAAAACTATCTCAATATATTACAAATATGACTTGTCCAACTTGTGATGGCAATAGACTAAATTTAGAGAGTTTATCAGTTTATTTCAAATGATTAAATATTTGAGAATTATCAAATATGTCAGTCAAAAAATCACTTGAATTTTTTAAAAATATAACTTTGTCTAAAACCGAAAGTTTAATAGCAAAAAATGTGCTAAAAAATATAACTGAAAGACTTGAATTTTTATCTTGAGTTTGACTTGATTATATGACAATTTCTAGAAAATCTAATACACTTTCAGGTTGAGAATCTCAAAGAATCCGTCTTGCAACTCAAATCGGAACAAAACTAGAATGAATTATTTATGTTTTAGATGAGCCATCAATTGGATTGCATCCAAGAGATAATGATATGCTTATAGAAAATTTAAAAAAACTAAGAGATATTTGAAATACTTTGATTGTTGTTGAGCATGATGAAGATATTATGAAAAATGCTGATTATATTATAGATATTTGACCGGGAGCTTGAATTCACGGTTGAAATGTAGTTGCAGAATGAACTCTAGAAGAATTAATTAAAAATGAAAATTCTATTACCTGACCATATTTAGCAAAACATATTTCTATCAAAATAGACAGAAAAAAAAGGATTTTAGACAAATACCTTGAAATTATTTGAGCTAGTCATAATAATCTACAAAATATAGATGTTCAGATTCCTTTGCAAAATCTAACAGTTGTAACTTGAGTTTCTGGAAGTTGAAAATCTTCACTTGTAAATCATATTTTGGCAAATTATTTATCAAATGAGTTAAATTGAGCAAATAGAACTGTTTGAAGTTTTAAAGAAATCAGATGATTAGAACATATAGATAAAGCAATTGTAGTTGATCAATCACCAATTTGAAAAACTCCTAGAAGTAATCCAGCAACTTATACAAATGTTTTTACACATATAAGAGAACTTTTTGCAACGAGTGAGGAAGCATTGATTAGATGATATGGTCCAGGAAGATTTAGTTTTAATACTAAAGATTGAAGATGTCCACATTGTGACTGAGATTGAGTAAAAAAAATTGAAATGCATTTTCTACCACCAGTTTATGTAAAATGTGAATATTGTGATGGAAAAAGATTTAATAAAGAAACTTTAGAAGTGCAATTTAAAGCAAAAAATATTGCAGATGTACTAGATATGACAGTTGAAGAAGCGCTAGAATTTTTTAAAAATCAACCAAAAATTTTTAAGATTTTAGAAGTTTTAAATGATGTTTGACTTTGATATATTCATCTTGGACAATCATCAACTACACTTTCAGGTTGAGAATCACAAAGAATTAAACTAGCAACTGAACTTTCAAAAAGATCAACTTCAAAGACATTTTATATTTTAGATGAACCAACAACTTGATTACATTTTTCAGACACAGCAAAACTTTTAAAGATACTTCATTCTTTAGTTGATAAATGAAACTCAGTTTTAGTTATTGAACATAACATGGATGTAATTTTAAATGCAGATTATATTATAGACATTTGACCAACAGGATGAGATGAGTGATGAAAACTTGTTATTGCTTGAGATATTGATAAAGTTGCAAAATGTAAAGATAGCTGGACTTGAATTGCTATAAAGAAGTATATGAATAATTAATATTTATGATTACACAACAACTTCTAGACATAATAGACCAAATCGCAAAAGGTTTGGAGGAAAAACATAAAAATAATTATAAAACTGAGCTTGAATACACTTTAGCAAGACTTTCAAAACTTACTGAAGAAGTTTGAGAATTAAACTCTGAAATACTTAAAAAATATTTCAAAGATAGAAAAGAATTTCTCCACGAAAATCTAGAGTGAGAATTTGCAGATGTCTTATTTACAACTCTTTTACTTGCAAAAGCTTTGGATGTTGATATAAATGAAGCAATAGAAAATAAATTAAAAATAATCAAGGATAGATGAATAATTTAGATTTTTTAGAACAAAATAAAGATATAACTTTTTTTTCTTCATTTAGAACAAAAGCTGTTTCAAAATATTTTTTTCAAATAAACACTTTAGAAGATATAGAAAAACTAAAGGAGATTTTATTATATTCTCAAAAAAATAATGTAAAATATGAAATTATTTGAGCTTGAACAAATATGTTATTTGCTTTTGACGAGTATGATGGAATAATTATAAGAAATGCTTTGAAAGCAGAAGAATTAAATATTTTTGATAATAAAACTGAAGTTTTTTCTGGGGATAATGTAATAACAACAACAAGAAAATTAATAGAAAAATGATACACAAAATTTGCTCCATTTTTATGACTTCCTGGAACTTTTGGTTGAGCAATAGCTTGAAATGCTTGATGTTTTTGACTAGAAATAAAAGATATTTTGCTTTCAGCAAAACTTCTTGATTTAGAAACTTTAGAAATAATTGAAGTAGATAATAATTTTTTTGAGTTTGATTATAGATATTCTTGTCTAAAAAATACAAGCAAATATTTCATAATTTCAGCAATTTTAGACATAAACTGACAATCAGATTTAGAAAATATTGAAGAAACATTAAAGGTAAGAAAACAAACTCAACCATATTGAGCAACTTGTGGAAGTTATTTTAAAAACCCAACTTGAGAAGCAGCTTGAAGACTTATACAAGAAGTTTGACTAAAATGACATATTATAGGGTGAGCTAAGATAAGCGAACTTCACGGAAATTTTTTTATAAATTTTAATAATTGAACTTATAAAGATATTTTGCAGTTAGCAGAGCTTGCAAAACAAAAAGTGAAAGATAAATTTTGAATTGAATTAGTTGAAGAAGTAAAAATTATTAAATAATTAAATTTCCCCACATTTCTCCTAAATAGCAAGAGTTAATCATTTGAAAAAAATATAAAATAATTATCATATTCTCTTATATTTTAATTTCGTTAGATGTTAGAGAAAAAGAAAAGAGTATATAACCAGATAATTGAAAAAATTAAAGTATCAAAAAATATAGCTTTAGTGTCTCACAAAAATCCAGATCTAGACACTCTTTGAAGTGCCACAGCTTTTTACGAAGGGATAAAAGATAATTTTTTATATAAAAATGTTGATCTGATTTGTGTGGATAATATACCTGAAAAATTAAAATTTTTAAAAAATACAAATATTTATAAAAAAGATTTTAATCCAAAAAATTACGATTTAATAATATTTTTTGATAGTTGAGGGAAAGATCAAACTTGATGGGATGAAAAATTTAAAGAACTTTTTGACTGAAAAACTTACAACACTATTTCTATAGATCATCATATTACAAATCAGTGTTACGCAAAACAAAACATATTAAACACAACTTATTCATCAACAACAATGATAGTTTTTGAGATGTTTATTTTAACAAATCTAAAAATTTCTAGTATTACCGCAACAAATTTACTTACTTGAATTTATACTGATACTTGATGATTTAAGCATGGAAATACTGATGAAGTGACTTACTTTTTAGCTTCAAAACTTATAGAATATTGAGCAAATAAAGATTTGGTAATTGATAGATTTTTCCGTACAAATAAAATTTCTACTATAAAACTTTGGTGAAAAATACTAACTGACAGTTTTATAGATGAAAATTGAGTTCTATTTTCGTATGTAAATAAATCTATGTTAGATAGTTATAATTGTGATTATGAAGATATTTCTTGAGCAATTGATTATCTAAATATGGCTGAGTGAATAAAATACTCAACACTTTTAACTCAAAAATGAGAATATGTAAAAGCTTCGCTTAGAACACTTAGAGATGATATTGATTTAACAAAAATTGCTAAAAGATTTGATGGGGGATGACATAAAAAAGCTTCAGGTTTTACAACAAAAGCTCATATAGAAGAAATTAAATCATTTAATCTTGATATTTAGATTCTATGTCATTCCGCACTTGATGCGGAATCTATCAATTCACAAAAGCTATTTTATAAACTTAAGAGATTCCTGGTCGTAGCCAGGAATGACAAATATAAAGATTTGTTTTGTAAAATGAAAATTAGTAATTATAATTATTTCAATTTAATTACTTTTTTTATGTCTAAAAACAAAGCATTTATCTTTTTTGTTATCTCATTTTTATTTTGAGTTTTTGTCTCAAATATCTTGTTTAGTTTTGATTTTATACTTATTTTTTTTGCTTGAGTTTTATTTTTTTTAATGCTTATTTTAATAATGATGAAAAAACATCATTTATTTATTATAATAATAGCTTTTTGAGTATTTTTATGATGAATTTATGCTTGAATAAATAACTATCATATTTGACAAAATGTGTCTAAAATAGAAATATATTATGATAGGCAAGCTTTTATAAAAGCTGAAGTTGAAGAATTATATAAAAAATGAGAAACAAATAATTCATATATTTTGAGAGTTATTTCTATAAATGAGAAAACAAATTTTCCATTTAACTTTTTGCTTTATGTTTGATCAAATTTAACTTTAGAAAAATGACAAGTTATTTCATTAGATACAAAAATTACTAAAATAGACAATTTTTCAGAAAATTTTAACTATGAAAAATATATGTTTTCAAAGAATGTTTATTTCCAAGTTTTTGCTTGAAATATAGAATTTCTAGAGAAAAAAGATTTATGAAAAATGATGAATTTCATAATTCATTTTAGACAAAAATTTTTAAGTTTAATTTTCGAAATTTATCCAAAAGATGAAGCAAATTTTTTGGCTTGAATACTTATTTGAGCAAGAGAAAATATGTGAAAAGAATTACAGACAAATTTTAATAATTCGGGACTTACTCATCTAGTTGCTGTTAGTTGATCAAATATCACAATAATAATTATCTTTTTATGATTTTTATTTAAGTTTTTTCCAGTAGTTTTAAGAACAGTTTTTATTTTTGCCTTTGTGATATTTTTTCTTTTTATAGTTTGAGAAAATGTTGCTGCAATTAGAGCTGGAATTATGTGACTCGTTTGATACTTCATAATGATTTCTTGAAGAAAAGCTGATAGTTTAAGTTTGCTTTTACTTACGGCTTTTGCCTTGATTGTTTATAATCCACTTTATTTGAATTATGATATTTCATTTCATTTGAGTTTTTTAGCTGTTGTATGACTTTTATATTTTCAAGGATTTTGGAATAAAGTTTTTAGGGTTTTACCTAGTTTTTTTGCTGTAAAAGAAAGTTTTGTTTTGACTATGTCAGCACTAACTACAACGCTACCAATTATGATTTTCAATTTCTGACAAGTTTCAATCTTAGCTCCAATCACAAATATGCTTGTTGGTTGAGTTATTCCATTTGCTATGTTTTTTGGCTTTTTGAGTATTTTATGACAAATGGTTTCGAACAAAATTTGATTTGTTTTAGGTTTTATAGATTATTTTTTACTTAAATATGTTATTTGGGTAGCGGAGTATTTTTGAAATCTAGAATTTGCAGTTTATAAAATGGATTTATGAATTTATGCTATTTATCTAGAAATATTTTATTTTATGATTTTAATTTTTTGAATTATTTATTTTAAACAAGAAAAAAGTCCTATGCTTGAGAGCTAGGACTTTCTTTTTGAGATGATAATGGAAATCACTTTATAATTCATTCTGCAGAAGCAACTTGTTTTTCCGTTTCTTTATTATTTTGAACCATTATTGTTTTTGTTTTAAAATTATTATCTTCTCTTTTTTTTATTTCTTCATCTTCATATGTTTTTAAAAATTTTTCTAATGCTTCAATTAAAATCTTTAATTTTTCATCATCAAGTTTTTCTTTTTCTTTTCTATATTCTTCACTTTGAATATAATTTTCTTTTATTTCCGTTCATTGTAACGAAGAAATTTCTTGATAAAGAAGACTAAAAAATTGAGCTTGAATTAAATCTAATTTTCCAATATTACCAATTTTTTCTATGGAAGCTAATTTTTCATCAATTAATCTTTTAGTTTCATCACTTTTTATAGATTTTGATTTCTCTTTAATATCATCTTTTATAGCACTAACAGCTATATTTCAAGAGTTTGGGTTTTCCATAAATTCTTTATCTTTTTTGGGATCTGTTCAAAAATTAAGTAAAGATCTTTTTGTATTTTCAAGACTTTCTTGTTTTTCAAGATCATCTTTTTGTTGTTCTAAATCTCTCATAAACTTAAATTTAAAAAATAAACTTAATATGATTTTACCACATTAAGTTTATTTTTGCAAAAATTTGAGTTTTAATCCTCAAATCCTTCAGGATTTTTTTCTCAATATTTTGTTGCTTGCTCAAATGCGTATGCAACTTTTAGCACAAGTTGATCTTCAAATTGAGGAGCAAGTATTTGTAATCAAACAGGAAGTAGTTCTTTTTCACTATCTTCACTATAAGCAAATCAAGCTGGAACTGAAATACCAGGAAGCCCAGCAAGACTAGCTGGAATAGTATAAGCATCTGCTAGATAATTTTTTAGTGGATCATCAATTTTTTCTCAAACCTTCCAAGCAACACTTGGACTAGCTGGAGATATAATTACATCAACTTTTTCAAACGCTTTTTTGAAATCTTCTATGATCAAAGTTCTTATTTGACAAGCTTTTTTGAAATATGAATCATAAAATCAAGCTGATAAAACATAAGCTCATAAAACACTTCTTCTTTGAGATTCGCTTCCAAGTCATTCTCACCTATTATTTAGATAAAATTCTTCCATACTTGAGTAAGGTTTTGTTGAAGTGTGCCCGTATCTCAATCAATCAAGTCTTCAAAGATTTGTAGAAACTTCAGCTGGACAGATGATATAATAAGTTGCAACAGCATATTTTGTCATTGGAAGAGAAATATCTACTATTTCAGCTCATAGTTTTTTAAATTCCTCTACAGCTTTTAAAATCGTTTGCTTTACTCAAGCATCAATTCATTCTTCAAAATATTCACGTGGTAATCAAACTTTTAATCATTTTAAGTCTTTAGTTTCCCAAATTTTTGGATCAATAATATCTTTTCACTCTAAAGAAGTATTTTCTAAAATATCATGTCAATTCATGATTTCGTATAAAAGTCCAGCATCACGAACAGTTTTTGTCAAAGTTCCAGGACAATCTAAACTTGAAGCCATTGGAATAACTCAGTATCTAGAATTTCTTCCATAACTTGGCTTAAATCAAACTACATTACACATACTTGCTGGTTGTCTAATACTTCATCCAGTATCAGTTCAAAGTGCAGCTGGCACAAGTCCGGCAGCAACGGCTGCAGCGCTTCATCAGCTAGATCATCCAGGTATTCTAGCTTTTCCCCAAGGATTTACAGTTTTATTTAATGCTGAAGTTTCTGTTGTTGATCACATTGCAAATTCATCCATATTTAGCTTTCAAATACTAGACATTCAAGCATCTTTTAGGTTTTTTATAACAGTTGCGTCATAAGGTGGAACAAAGTTTTCTAGCATTACAGAAGCACAAGTTGTTGGAACTCAGATTTCACAAAAAATATCTTTTATTCAAATTGGAGCTCAAGCAAGAGTAGTTTCTGGATTTTCTTGTAATCAAGTTTTATTTACAAAGTTAAAAGCTCAAACTTTTTTATCAAACTTTTCTATTCTTCACATAAAATAATCCCAAACTTCTTTTGAAGTAGTTTTTTTAGATTTTATATTTTCAATAATTTGTATTAGGCTTAGGTTTTTCATTTTATTTTAGTTAAGTTTTAATTTGGTTTATTATATTTAAATTTTTAAAAAGGAAAGGGGAGGATAATTATAATCAATTATTTTTTAATAATTCAGGATTTATTTTTCTAACTTCATCAACTATGTTTGAAAATGTATTTAGACATTTTTTTAACTTTTTTCTTTTATAACTTACTAATCAACATCTTTTTATTTCTTCTTCTAAAGTAAAAATTATGTATCAAATATCTGTTATATTTTCAAGTTTTTCTTTATTAAATCTTTCTTTCATAATTAGGTTTGGTTAAAGGTTATTTTTCCTAAATTTCAATCAATTTTTATAGTTCATATTTGAGTCATCTTTTTATCAAAAACAAAAATATTATATCAATCAATTAAATTTCTTTCCCAAACAAGTTTTTGAATTTCTAAAATATAACTATACCAGCTTTTGGTTCAAGCTTTTAGTTTTAATCTTCAAGATTCTATTGCATTTATGAATTTATTTTCTAGGTTTTGCATAAAATGACAATTATAAATATTTTTCTAATAATTCTGATCAATATGAATTTTTAAATATTTTTTCCATATAATCTAAATCAAATGATTTATATAATTCATCTAATTTTCAATTTTTAATATAGATATTTAAATTATCTAGGTTTAAATTTAAGTCTTGCTTAATTGGTATAGGTATAATAAATTCTTTTAACCTTCATATAGATAACTTTCTTCAATAATGAAATTTCCAACTTAATTTTTTTATTAAAAATCAAATGTAAAACAATAAATATGGATTATAGTAATTTTTTAATGTTATAACTGCTGTTTTCTCTCATGCTATAAAATCATTAAATTGAAAAAATGTATTTCAACAACTTCAATCAAGAGCAACAGTTAAAGATTTTCAATCAAAACAGGGGTCTTCTCAACAAAATAAAGAAACTCAATTATCTTTTTCTGTAGTTGTTATATATGGGATTTTTTCTTTGGTTAAATCCAACTCATTAAGATATAATGAGTATTTTCTTTCAATATTACAAATATCAACTAAATTAAAATTAAATATATTTTTATTTTCTTTAATAGCTATTTTTTCCTTTTTCTTTGGTAATAATTCTTTTTTTCTTTTTTCTATATCAATTTTTAAATCTTGTATAATTATTTCTTGTGCTTTTATTCTAGCAGGAGTAATTTGTCTTCAATACCTATATTTCCATTTATTAGATCTTATT
>CAYOIP010000014.1:0-25359 GCA_964404065.1 uncultured Candidatus Peribacteria bacterium | reverse complement strand
ATTATAAGTCTTTGTGATTTATTTACTTTCATTTGCTAAGAAGTTATATGATATTTACTCAATGATTGTTCTTAACATACTATTATCGCTATCACAATGATAAGAAATTACTGAAAGAAAAAATCACTTATTAATATCATCTTGACAGTCCTTGCTTCATCAACAATATGGAGTGAATGGTAAATCATAATTAGGGTATACATAATATTTTTCTCAATATTTATTTTTATATTTTTCAGATTCAAGTTTAAATCAAAATATATATGGATACTTTCAATTTAAATTACTTACATAATAACAATTTTTTATTGGTTCTATTCATGCATTATATAATTCATTAAATTTTTTTAATGTTTTAAACTTCTTAGCATCTTTTGGTATATTATCAAGTATTGGTTTTGCTTTTTCTAGTTGTTTGAAATTATATTCATCTATCTTTATATTTTCTTGTTCTGTTTGTTTTCTTATCAATTCTTCTTGTTTTTCTTTTTTATTAAAAATAAATCACAAAACTAATAACAAAGCTATTATTAGTATAAGTAAAATAGATATTATAAGTCTTTGTGATTTATTTACTTTCATTTGCTAAGAAGTTATATGATATTATTTTTCTTCTTCTAGTTGAGTTGGTTGTGATGTTCTCATCATTGCTGGTATTATGTATTGGTATATTGGTGGCAAATTTTGATCATTTTCATAATCTCAATCATTATCTAAGTCTATAGAATAGATAACAGAGTCATTATCGTCATTTATTACCTTACTCCAATCTATATCATAATTTTGTTTTTCTGCAATTGATGGCATACCATACATATAAACTGTTCAGGTTCAGTTGTTATAAAAATTATCAACCAGTAAATTATAGCTTCAATCCTTTGAATTGTCAAAATCTATTTTTAGATTCTCTCTTGACGATATGAATTTATCTATTTCTCATGAACTAGTTTCAACTGATTCAATTTTTGTATAATAGTCTCATCATGCAATCATAGCATCATAACTTTCTGAGTTTTTTCAAATTATACTTATTTCAAGATTTTGTTTTTGAGGTAAATATATTTGTTTGAAACTTCTTTGTGTTACATCATTTTCAAGAGTTTCATTAAGAGGAGTTATTACATCAACTCATGGAATTCATTCAAGTATTTCTCAATTTGAGAATCATGATATTCTTCATAAGCTATCTTTTACTATCACATCTGCGCTTCATGATAAACTAAATAACCAATCATTATCATTAAATCATATTGGAGGAGATTTTTGTCATCAATTATATAAATCATCTATATTAACAAGAACAGCTTTTGTAAAAGAAGTCCATCAACTATTTCTAATAATATCGTACTTATATCAATTTACTTCCCAAGTTCAATCATTAAAATATGTTACATACTGATTATTCGCTAATCACATATCAGTATATGGATAAGGAACATTATTATCCCAAAAATATATTTTATTTCACTGAACTTTATATGGAACTACAGAGTGTCAAACTGATTCTTCTACATTATTTCAATTTGTATCTTCTACCATTTTTGTTCCGAAAAATGATAAAATATATGTTTTGTTAGGATTATTTTGTAATTCATATATTATATCATCTAAATCAGTAATTCAATTTGCTTTTACACTACGAGAATTTACGCTATTTTGTGATAATTGAAAACTTAAAATAGTACTTAAAGTATTATTATAGTTGTTCCATTTTGCACTTCAACTAGTTTTTGGAGCATTTATATTGTGCCATATATCTCAACTTCATATTTGGTTATAAAATCATGAAAAATAATTATTTAAAAATCACGAATGACTATATTGCATAGCTGCTGAAACTGCCATTCAGTGACAAGATCAATTACTCAAACTATCTTCTTTATCTAGTCAAAGGGCTTCAAAAATATCCATTTTCTTTCTTTCATTATTAGTGAAAGATGTTGTATTAAAAGTATTATCAAATAAATTCCATTTATTTCCATTTACTATTTCTCTGTGATAAAATGGAAAATTTGTATCAAAATAGCTGATAACTGAACCACTCAAAGTTCAAGATTCCACATAATTATTCCAAAACTTATACCCATAAGGATAAGGTTCAAATCCACTAAAATAAGTAAAATCATATTCCCAAGCATAACCATTTTCATAATTCACCCAATCACTATATCAACCTCCATTCACTTCAGTTCTTGCTTTCCAGAAATATTTTCCATCTCACAATCATGAATATGGAACAATTACTTCTCAAGTTCAAGAAGAAAAATAAGAACTATAATATCTCTGTGTTGGAGTTGTTTGTCATAATCTATACACATCAACTGCAAGTCTTACTTGGCTTGATCAAGTATTTGAAATATTTGCAGACAAGATGATTCAAGTTCCGGACTGAAATTTTCAAACTTTAGTTGCAAGAGGTATTTCTTGTGGTTCTAAAGTTGGAGCTTCTGGAAGTTTTACAAATTGTTTTAGATTTGTTGGAATCTGGATAAATGAACTATACCGAGAAGATGCTACATAATAAGATTCTACAGATGTTATAGCAACTCCATTAGATGAATCGTTTGCATTCTTACGATAAAGTTTATATCAATCATCATAATTTGTATAAATTATATAATTTCCATCTGATGAATAAACTGGAGAATCAGACATAACATTATTTATAGCAGTTCCGTTTCAAGTATCACCTGCATTTTTACGATAAAGTTTATATCAATCAGCTCAGTTTGAATAAACTATATATTGTCAATTTGGTGAATATTTTCATCACCAAGATTCAACAGTATTGATAGCAGTTCCGTTTCAAGTATCGTTTGCGTTTTTACGATAGAGTTTCCATCAATCATTTTGATTTGTATAAATGATATAGTTTCAGTCTGGTGAATAGACTGGAGCATATGTTGATACACTATTGATAGCTGTTCAGTTTCAAGTATCGTTTGCATTTTTACGATATAATTTATCTCAATCATTATTATTTGCGTAAATTATATATTGTCAGTCTGGTGAATAAACTGCATTATAGCTTACTACGCTATTTATAGCAGTTCCGTTTGAATTATCATTTGCATTTTTACGGTAAATAGGCGCATCTGATCAATTTGAATAAATTATATAATTTCCATCTGGAGAATATGATGGGTAAAATGCTTCATTTGATGTTATACCAGTTCCGTTTGAACTATCATCTATATTTTTACGGTATAATTTATTTGAATCATTTCAGTTTGTATAAATTATATAATCAGAAGCATACACTGATAATCAAAGATTTAGAAATATCAGCAACAATAAAATTATTTTTTTCATAATATAAAAATTAAAAAATAAATATAGTTTAAAAAGTGTTTATCCATAGATAAAAAGATTAAAAAATAAAGCTGATAATTTTCATTATCAACTTTTAACTATAATTATGAGATATTAATTTTTTATTAATTTTTCAAAGATTTTTTTATTTGGTGTTAAAAAATTATTTTTTTAAAACCTACTTTAAAACACTATCTATTAAAAAAGCTCATTCTCACCTAGTAATATTTTTCTTTGGTTGAAAATACCTAGTTTCCCCGAAATAATCTTGCCAAGTGTTATTTTTTAAAATATTTTTTGCATATTTTTGCATATTTTCATCTAAATCTCTAAAAACTATATTATCTCACAGGGTATATTCATTTAATGGAACATATTTTCAAATCAAATTTAAAAATTCTCATCTAGTAAAATACTCATATTTACTCGTTTGTTCTGACTGAATAGATGAAATACTTTCTAAATATTTATTTCTACAATTTGCATCACTTCCACATTTTAATAATTTATAATTTAAAAGATTTTTTACAAAACTTATTCAGTCAAGAGTTGATAAATCCCTATCTTGAAGGAAATATCATTTACTTATTCAAGTTACAATTCATAGTTTTGAAATATTTAAAAAACTATCATAATACGGATAAGTTAGTTCTAATCAATTTGGAATAATTCAAGAAATCTTGCTTGAATAAATTGATTTTGAAGAATTTGAAACACTTATAGTATTTGCTCAAAGATTTAAAACCTTGTAATCAAAAATAAGTATTCAGGAAATTGTATCAGAATAACTAAAAGTTAAATCAGTTTTATAGGAATTTTCAGGACAAACTGTGTTATAAGTTTTTGTTAAATCTTTTATAGTTTTTCATTTTTTTAGACAAAATTTTACAGTTTTATTATCAGAAGTTAGTGTAAAATTTCCATCAAACTTAAATCATAAAATATTATTTCAATAATTGTCTTTGAAATATAAAATTCATTTTTTAGATTCTCAAACTACATTATTTTTTGAAATAGATAAAATAGATGAAGTTGGGATAATTGATTTTTTTGTATCAAAAACTCAAAAACTTATTTTTTTGAAAAAAGTTTCTCAGATATAAATGCTTAAAGTCATTTTTCAAGACATTTTTGGAGTTATTTTGAAATCTCTAACTCATTTATCAATTTGTAAAATTCAAGTTGGAGATATACTAAATCTATTTCAGTCATATTTGAAATTTAAACTTCCTGGAAAACTTCAAGTAAATGGTCTTTTAGTTCTTTTATCTGTTACAGTAATTCTAAAAGTTCAAGTTTTTCAAAGCTCTATATTTCATCATAAATTTACTACATTTATTTTTACGCTATATTTTTTTAAAAACTCCTGAATTTCCATTTTTAATATTTCTTCTCTAGACAAAAGTCAGCTTTGAGAAATTTTTTGAGTTTGTGGTTTTTCTATAGTTGTAGGTTTTATGATAGCTCATGCAGTTTCCAAAAATAAAAGTGGGTCTATTGTGTTTGTATTTAACTGATTAAAACAAACTGAAGAATTAATTATGTTGTCATAATTTTTTTCACTGCAATTTGACCGATACCGTGGTCCGGCACCAGAAACTGCTAAATCTATTTGAAAATGTAGATGATTTCAGTAACTATTTCAAGTATTTCAAACTTCTCAAAGTTTAGTTTTTGCTTTTACACTATCTCAAACTGAAACGTCTATTTTTGAAAGATGTGCGTAATTTGCATAAATTTTTCTTCAATTAATTATATGTTCTACTTTTACAGTATTTCCCCGTCAAGCTATATTTGAAGCTAAAACTATTTTTCAGTCAGTAATAGCATAAACTGGTGTTCATTTTGCTGTTGCTATATCAACTCCCTGATGTCCTCAATTCCCTACATCCCAACCATAATTATAAGTTGATCACCATAAAACTGTATAAACTCTTCTATACAAACTGTAATCATTTTTGTATTTAGTATAATCTTTCGTATTTAGAATTGGTAATTGCATTTTACAATCTCATCACAAAGTTGAAAAATCTTGAAATCTACAATCAACTTTACTCATTTCAGCAATTGGATAATAAAGTTCAGCCGATGCAAACTTTACAAAAAATACAAAAAAAAGAGTTAAAAATATTTTTATTTTATTGTTCATTTTTAAAAATTCTTAAAATCTAAATTTTTTTTAGTGTATTTGAATTTTGTAAAAAAACAATTAAAAAATTTGATTTTTTAAAAAACATATATTAAAATTTTTTTAGTTTAATTATTAAAATTTAAAATATGAGATTAGTTGAAAATCCTATTACATTAAAATGTCATACTGATTGATGATGTTGAAAATGTTGATTATCATGTAAAGTTGAAGATGCTATGGTGAAAATGCTAGAACAATTTGATAGAACACTAGAAAGATGAGATATATGAAAAACTCGTAATTTAAGATTTAAAATATTATGAAATAAATCAGAAACTTTATCACAACATGTTTAATCTATATAAAATCGGGGTCAATAACGTCCTCTATTTTTTTGTCTGAGTTATTATTTCAAAATAAAGAAAAATTTTTCATATTTAAAAAACTCCAAACAAGAATTCAAAACATAACAAGTGAGAAAAATATAAAAAATCAATTAAATCATAGTATTCAAACTAATATTCATCAAAAAACAAGTCATATAACATTTGCAAAATTTAAAATAATTTTTAAGGGTGCCGCTGAAATAGTTGTATCTATCTCATGTAAAGAGTATTTTTTTGCATATTCTATGTTGTAAATTTCTCAAAAAGTTGCTTGAGTAATTGGCATAACTGCTGCATATCAGACACTGTTTAATATTCAAAATAATAAAACAAAATATATTCAACTAACAATTCAAAATAGAAAAAGTGAAATTGAAGACAAAATTAATCAAAACATAACAACTTTATATACTCAGATCTTTTTTGATAAATTTATAAAAAAAGATTGTAGTAAATATGCTGGTAAAATCAAAATTGATAATAATACATATCAAGTAATTAATCATCAACTTTGTGATATTAAAGCACTATTTGTATTTATATTTATTACTTTATTTAAAAATTCTATTTGAAAAGTTGCAACAAAAGTATCCCAAAATCAAAATTGTAAAATCAAAATAATTACCCAAATAATAAGAATATTAAAAGGTTTTTTTAGAAAAATATCTCTAAATCTCAAAAGTTGTTCAAGTGTAAAATTATAAATCTCTTTATAATCAATTTTCTCTTTTACTTCAACTGGTTTAAGTAAAATAATTTTTGTATGACGAGAAAGATTTATCAAATTTTTTGTTGTAATTTTTGAAATAATTTGTTCAGTTTTTTTATTTAAATCTAGATCAATTACATCAAGTTTTATATTTTTTAATTTTTTAAAATCTTCTAAATTTATGCTTTTTTGAGAATTATCAAAATATGTAATAATAAACCAAATAAAAATTCAAACAAAAATCATAAATATAAAAATTGCGATTTTTAGCTTAAATGTAAGTAATATTCAAGATAAAAGTAATCAAATCAAAGCTCATATTCAAAAATTTATATTGTATTTTGAAATAAGTTTAGCATATTCACTTGGAGAAGAATTATTAAAAATATAACTAAAAGTTGTTACATCAAAACATTCTTTTATCACTCAATACAAAATTGATAAAATTAATAACAAAATTATATTAAAAGAGCTTCATAAAAAATTTCATAAAAGAGAAATAACTCAACTATCTCAAGATGTTTGAGATGAAAACTCTCATCATATTCATCAAAAATAAATAAATTTTAAAAATATTAATAATGATAAAAATATAAATCAAGTTCAAATAAGTAAAAAAGTTTTAGCTTTTATATATTTTTGTAAAACTCAAACTGGAATATCAATAAGTAAAGCAAAAAAATTTCAAATTCATAAAACAAGTCAAACAAGTATTGCTGATTGTAAAACAAGTCAAAAGAAAAAAATTATAGTAAAATGAAATAAAATCCAAATAAATCAAATAAATATTGATACTAAAAATAAATTTTTTAATTTTATTTTATTCTCTTCACTTTCAAGTGTTATAAAATTACTCATAAATTTTGATAAAAATTAAATTTTCCATATTATAGCAGAAATTTACTAAAAATAAAATTTTTTATGAAACACTTAAGAATAAAAATAGATAAATACGAAGTTGATGGAAATATTATATTGAAAGACATCGATTTTATTTTAAATGAAAATGATTCTATAGCACTTGTTGGATGAAACTGAGTTTGAAAAACAACATTGATGAAAATCATAACTTGAGAAATTGGTGATTTTGACTGACAAATAGAAAATGTAGGAAATATTTCAATTTGATATTTATCACAAATTTACTCAGATGATGAAAATAAAACTGTCAGACAAGAAATAAAAGATGGTTTTAAAGATATTTGTAAAATGGAGAAAGAATTGGAGGAAGTTGAGAGAGAGATGAATCAGCCCTCACCCCCTGCCCCTCTCCCTTGAGGTAGAGGGGGGAATATGGATCTAATTGAAACATATACTTCCCTTTTAGAACAATTTAATAATGTTTGATGATATAATTATAATAATCAAATTCACAATGTTGCTAATGGTATGCAAATACTTCACTTACTTGATAAAAAATTAAGTGAAATTTCAGGTTGAGAAAGAACAAAAGTAGCGCTTTGTAAAATACTTGTTGAATCACCAGATATACTTTGTCTTGATGAACCTACAAATTTTATAGATATGAAATCCGTTGAATGGCTTGAATCATATTTACAAAATAAATGGTGAAATGGATATTTGATTATTTCCCATGATAGAGAATTTCTTGATAAAACCTGCAAGAAAACTTTTGAGCTTCAGCCAGCAAGACAGATAAATTTTTATCACTGTAATTATTCTAAATATGTAGAAGAAAGAGAAAAAGTAGAAGAAAAGAAGATAGAAGAATGGGAAAGACAACAAGAATTTATTAAAAAAGAGGAAAATCTTATAAATCGTTTTAGAGCTTGAAGTCGTGCAGGTTTTGCTGCAAGTCGTGAAAAAGCTCTTGAAAGACTTGAAAAACTTGATAAACCATATATTCCACCAACACCAAAATTCTTTTTTGATTATATTGGTGATGAAAATGAAAGAATTTTGTATTTCAAAGAAGTATTTATTGGTAGAAAAGAGCCTTTATTTTTTATAAATGAACTTTATTTAAATAAATGACAAAGAGTTTGAATAGTTTGAGAAAATTGAGTTTGAAAATCAACTTTACTTAAAACTATTATGTGACAACTTGAAGTTTTAGACTGAATATTTACAAGATGAAAATGAGTTAAAATAGTTTATTATAGCCAACTTCATGAGGAACTTGAAAAAGAAAAAACGCTAAGAGAAAATTTTTTACGTCATTGAATTCATATGGAAGACCAAACTTTGACTTGATATTTAAATTATTATCTTTTACCAAGAGAATGTATTGATAAGCCAGTAAAGTATTTATCTGGATGACAAATTTCAAAAGTATTATTTGCAATTTTATGACAAAAAGAATCAAACTTTTTAATACTTGATGAACCTACAAATCACCTTGATTATGACAGTAGAGAATCCCTAGAAAAAGCTATTTCAAAATATAAATGAACTGTTTTATTTATAAGTCACGATAGATACTTTGTAAATAAAATTGCTGATATAATGTGGATAATTCGCGACTGAGAACTTACTGTAAGTTATTGAAACTACGAAGATTATAGATATAAATTAGAACATTGAATAGACATAGAGATGAATTTATTTGATGAATCAGCTGAGATGGATATGGTATTACTTGAAAAATTATGAGAAAAAGAAGCTAAGAGGATTAAAGATAAATTTACGAGGAGGAAAAAATAAAATTTTAAAATTTAAAAATATGTTATCAAAAAACCAAATTAAATACATAAAATCTCTTCATAATAAAAAGCAAAGAAATGAAGAAAAAAAGTTCTTAGTTGAATGAAAAAAGAGTTTAATTGAATTATTAAACTCTGATTTTGAAATTGAAATACTTGTTGTAAGTCAAGAATTTTATGGTGAAAATGTAGGGAATGGATATTTTCATTCCGAGAAAAATATAAATAATAGGAACTATAATAATCGTTCCCTACAAAAAACACAAATTGAAATCCTAAAACCTGATGAAATTACAAAACTTTCAACACTTGGAACAAATTCTGACTGAATAGCTGTTGTTAAACAAAAAGAAAATGTTGAGTTAAAAAATGACTGAAATGAAATTATTTTAATCCTTGATGAGATAAAAGATCCTTGAAATCTAGGAACTATTATAAGAATTGCTGATTGGTATGGAGTAACTAAAATAATTGCTTCAAATACAACTTGTGAATTTTATAATCCAAAAGTAATTATTTCAACAATGTGAAGTTTTACAAGAGTTCAAATATTTTATACTGATTTAGAAAAATATCTTCAAAACCAAAACTTCCCTATTTATTGAGCTTTTATGGATTGAGAAAATGTTCATAAAACTACTTTTGAAAAATGATTATTTTTAGTAATTTGAAATGAAAGTAATTGAATATCTAAAGAAATAGAAAAATTAGTTACAAAAAAAAATACTATCCCAAGATTTGGACAGGCTGAAAGTTTGAATGCGTGAGTTGCTACTGGAATAATTTTGGATAATATAAGAAGAAATTAGAAAAATCGTGAATTTTATTCACGATTTTTCTTTACTATTTCATCTTTTTTCTTAAAAATTCGTTTAATTCACCTAAATCAACTAATTCTTGTTCCATAGAGTCTCTATACCTAACTGTAACTTTGTTATTTGCAAAATTTTCACTATCAATAGTTACACAAAATGGAGTTCAGATTTCATCAAATCTAGCATATCTCTTCCCTATTGTTCAAACTTCATCATATTCACAAACAAAATCTTCGCAAAGTTGTTTATAAACTTTTTTAGCATCATCTCAAATCTTTTTTACAACTGGTAAAACTCAAACTTTAATTGGAGCAATTGAGGGTTTAAATCTTAAAACAGTTCTTGCTTCTTCTCATTGACATTCTACGTTATAAGCATTAGTTACTGCTGCTAGTACAAGTCTTGATAATCAGATAGATGGTTCAATTACATATGGAATAAATTTTCTATTTGTAAATGGGTCAAAATAACTCATATCTTGTTTTGATAAAGTCATATGAGCAGTTAAGTCATAATTTGTTCTATTTGCCAAAGTTGATATTTCTCACCAACCAAAAGCAAATTCAAATTCAAAATCTCATGCTCTTTTTGAATAATGTGGGAGTCCGTCTTTAGGAATTTCAACAAATCTAACTTTGTCTTTATCAAAACCTAGAACTTCTGTAAAAAATCTTGTTTCTTCTTCTAACCAAGTTTGAAATAAATCTTCATCAGTCCCTGGTTCACAAAAATATTCTATTTCAATTTGTTCAAATTCTCTAGTTCTGAAAATGAAATTTCATGGAGTTATTTCGTTTCTAAATGCTTTTCAACATTGAGCAACTCAAAATGGAAGTTTTCTTCTAGAAGTTCTTAATATATTTGGAAAATCAACAAATATTCATTGAGCAGTTTCTGGTCTTAAATAAGATAAACTTGAATTATCTTCATTAACTCATAATTGAGTTTTAAGCATTAAGTTAAATCTAACAACATCTGCAAAGTTTTTAGATTTACAATTTGGACATTCTAAATTTCAAGCTCTAGTATAAGCATTTAAATCGTCACTTGGTGTTTTATCTCAAGCCCAATTATTTGGCACTTCACATTTTGGATCATCCTCAATTTTTGCTTCAATAAGTTTGTCAGCTCTGTGTCTAGTGTGACAATCTTTACATTCAACAAGTGGGTCTGAAAAGCTTCAAACATGTCAAGAAGCCACCCAAACTTGAGGATTCATAAGTATTCAGGCATCAAGTAACATCATATCATCTCTTTTTTGAACAAATTCTTTTATCCAAGCATTTTTGATATTTTCTTTTAATAATGAACCGTAAGGACCATAATCCCAAGAATTAGCAAGTCATCCGTAAATTTCTGAACCTGCATATATAAATCATCTTGCTTTACATAGTTCAACTATGTCTTTTGCTTCTACTTTTTTAATCATAGACAATAAATTAAAAAATAAAATTTTTTAGATAGAAAAAGACCCCTAGGCACAATTTCTATAAATTATTGCCTTGGGGTCCTTAGTTTTTGATTATAGGACGGTTCCACCCAAGTTCTAGAGTTAAAAACTCTAGCTCTTTTAAACTTAATTCTTCTTATCAGTTTTCCAGGCTGAGAAATAAGTTTTACAAAGTCATTATAATTATGATTTTAAAAAATCAAGTTTATTTATATTCACTAAACAAATTCAAAACTTCATACTCTCATTTTAAAGCATTATAAAGATGATTTATTTTTGGTGTTCAAGATCATAAAACAAGTTTTATTTGGTTTAATTTAGATATTTCTAAAGCAACTTCTACTGCGTCATATCTTGGAGTATTATCTGAAATATAACTATTATCATGTTCTTCATCAATTATAATTAATCCCAAATTATTATATGGATAAAAAAGTGATGAACGAGTTCAGATAATTATTTTTGCATTTCAACTATAAATGTCTTCCCAAAATTTAGTTTTTTTAGCATCACTAACTGTAGAATTTAAAATCAAAACTTCTTCTCAAAAAACTTCTTTTATTCTATCAGAAAGTTGATTTGTAAGAATTATTTCAGGAACTAGTAAGAGACTCTGTTTTTCTAAATCTAAATTGTGTTTAATTAGATTTATATAGATTTCTGTTTTTCAGCTTCAAGTTATTCAATAAAGCATGAATTTATTTTCGCTAGAATTTATGATTTTATCAAAAATTTCCTTTTGATTTGAATTTAGTGTTTTTTTATAATCAAATTTATATTCTAATTTTTTTAATTTTTCACTAAATTTAAATTTATCTTTTATAATTTTTCAAACTAAATTTTTAGGAAAGAATAAATTAGTTGAAGTATGAATAAGACAAAAATAGTAAGTAGAAATCCATCTTAGAAGTTTAATTTGATTTTCATTTAAAAAAACGTTTCAGCTATAAATACCTATAATTTCTTTTATCTTTTTTTCGTCAAATTCAGTATTTTCTGAAATATCTAAAACAACTCAAAAAATCTCTTTTTTTCAAAAAGGGATTTTAACAACATTTCAAACTTTTAAATCATTACTTAAATTTTCTGGAATTTTATAAGTAAATCATATATCATCAAAAGATTGAGAGAATGGAGAGATTATTGCAAACATATTATTTCACTTCAATACTAATATCTAAAAATCACAAATTTTGCAAAGCCTCATTCATAAGTGAAATATTATCTGAAGTTGAAATTTGTTTTAGAGAAATTTTAGTTTTTGTATAAATTGATAATTTTTTTCAGTCAAATTGTAAACTAGATCATCTTAAAGACATAGTCAAAGCTCATTTTGAACCTAGTTTTTTTAATTCTGAGATAAGTTTTTCTGTTTCAAAATTTCAAGGAATTTCCATATTCCCCTCGCCCTCGGGGAGAGGGGTTAGGGGTGAGGGACCAAACACATCAAATAAATCATCTTTTGATATTTCTTCAACTTTTTTTTCGGAACGATTATAATCGTTCCCTACAGGTATTTTTTCCTCTTTTTTTTCTATTTTTTCAATTTTACTCCTTTCTCCTGTAAGGGGAAAGGCTGGGATAGGGGTAATATCCTTCACACACTTAATAACTCCAACCAAAAATGTAGTTTTTGAGTCAAAACTATTTTTTGCTTTTGTGTATGATTCCTCTAAAGTTTCAAGAATAAAAATATTTCTTCTAACTATTTTCTCATCATTTATATTTTTTAAAATTTCATCACGAATAAAAAAAAGTAATTCTTTAAAAAATAGATTTAAATTATAATTTGAAATTATTTCTTCAAAATCATTAATTATAGAATTGTCTCATGAAAAAATTTTAAAGTAAAAATTTGAAATAACTTCTATTTTTGGAATAGAGTAATTTTTTATAACATTTTCAAAATTAACTTCTCACGTTTCAATTAATTGTTCAAATAAAGAAATTGCATTTCTCATTCACCCCGCAGCTTGTTTCACTATAAAATCAATACTTTCATCATCAATTTTTATATTTTCTTTTCATGCAATATATAAAATCTGATTTTTTGTATCTTCTTTTGAAAAAGATTTAAAATCATATCTTTGGCAACGAGAAAGTATAGTTTCAGGTATTTTGTGAATTTCAGTTGTTGCTAGTATAAATTTTAGATGTGATGGTGGTTCTTCTAATATCTTAAGTAAAGCATTAAAAGCTCATTTAGAAAGCATATGAACTTCATCTATTATATAGACTTTATATTTGCATTTTGTGGGTGAAAAAGTCGCTCTTTCTATTATGTCTCTGATGTTATCAACTCAAGTATAACTTGCAGCATCTATTTCAATAATATCAACTAAACTTTCTGAATTAAACTCTCTGCAAACTTCACAATTATTACAAGGATTTCAGTCTGTAGGATTTTGACAGTTTATAGCTTTTGCAAATATTCTTGCTGTTGAAGTCTTCCCTGTTCCTCTAGGTCAGCAAAATAAATAAGCTCAAACAAGTTTATCATTTTTAATTGCTTGTCTTAAAGTATTTTTTATAAAATCTTGTCATATAAGAGATTCAAAATCTTTTGGACGATATTTTAGGTAAAGTGTCATATATAAAAATTAGTTAATTATTTTATTATCATCAATTTCTTTAAGTATTTTTAAAACTACTTCTTTATCATTATAATCAACTACTCAGTCATTTGTCATCATAATATGTTCATCTCATTTTCAAGCTATCAAAATAGCATCATTTTTCTCTGCCTGTAAAAGCGCAGTTCTTATAGCTGATTCTCTATCTGGAATAATCCAAAAATTTTCTCATTCACGCCTTTCAATTCCAGGTAAAACATCTTTTATAATTTGCATAGTATTTTCTGTATAATCGTCATCCTGAGTCAAAATAACATAATCAGAAAGTCTAGATACTACCTCTCACATAATTGGTCTTTTGGTTTTATCTCTATCTCAAGTTGCTCAAAAAACAGTTATAATTCTATTTATTCATTTTATATCTTTTAGAGTATTTAATACATTTTCTAGTGCGTCAGGAGTATGAGCATAATCAATAAAAACCTTAAATCATTCATAATTTTTTACTTCTTCAAGTCTCCCAGCAACAACTGGGACGTTTTCAATTGATTTTTCTATATCTTCAATTTTCATTCATAAACTCAAGAACACTCAAATTGCTCATAAAATATTATAAATATTATGTCTTCAACGAAGTTGAGTTTTTACTTTTATGATTCATCATGGAATTTTTACATCAAAAAAAACTCATTCTAGTTCATTTCTAATATTTTCAGGCTTCAGATTTGAGCTAAAATCAAATCAGTAAGTAGTTAAAACATCATAAGTTTCAGCTAAAAATAAATCTTTATAATTTGAATCAATATTTATAACTGCTGTTTTTTTAATTCAAGGTTTTCTATCTGATGAAATAAGTCACTTAAAAAGTTTTAATTTTGTTCTTACATAATTATCCATCGTATGATGTAAATCTAGATGATCTTGCGTAATATTTGTCAAAAGAGCAACATCATAATTTATTCCATAAACTCTATGCATAGATATAGCGTGACTTGAAGTTTCTATAACCGCATATTCACATCCTGCTTTTTTTGCTTCTTTAAGTAATTTTTGAAGTAAAAATACATCAGGTGAAGTCATTTTAAAATCATTTCTATATTCTTCATCTCAAATCATATAATTAATTGTTGAAAACATAAAAACTTTTTTTCAAGCAAGTTTTAATCATTTTGCAACTAAATTTGTAGTTGTGGTTTTTCAGTTTGTTCAAGTAATTCAAATAATTAACATATCTTTTGAAGGATTTCAATAATATATGTTTGCAATTATTGCTCTAACTAAATGATAAAAAAGTCTAAGTGGATTATCTAGAGAAATCATTTTTTTTATTCCCATAACTAGTTGTTAAATATATAATTTTTGTCAGTATAAACACTATTAACTAAATTTCAATCTTTATTTAAAATTAAGTTATAATCTTTTATTCATGGTTGTTTTACAAATTCATAATTATAATTTAAACATTCTTTATTTTCTAATTTATAACCTACTGAAAAGCTGCTTTCTAAAAGTGGTTCAGTAGTAATATAAAAAGAAACTTGTTTATAATTTGGGAAACTTTTAACTTTTATATTTTCATTTTCCACAACTAAAGCATTTTTAGGAAGTAAAATTCTTACAAATTGTTTATTTAATCATTTTCATTGAATTTGCAGAGTGTTTTCTATATCTACTTTATCAAGTAAATTCATATCATAAAGCAGATTTTTTATATTTATTTCTTGAGTTAAATTAAACTCATGTTTCAAAGTAATATTTAGTCTAGTATTTATAGAACAATCCGGATTTAACTTAATATTTTTTTCAAAAGCTATTTTTATATATCTATCTGATTTATTTCCAGAAATTGAAGTAAAAACAGGATAATTAAAATCTAGATAATTTGTAAAATTATCAGTTGTTGTCAATCAAATTTCTTTTAAAAATGCATTTTCTTTTTCTAGAAAACTATAAAATATTATGTCTTTTTTTTCTATACTTTGAGTAAAAAGTTTTAAATATCACAAATAATTTTTATCATTTTTTAGTTTAGTAAAAAACTCTTTTGAAAAATCAAAAAGTATTTGTTTTGGAGTTGCGAGAGTATGAGTCCTTGTAATTTTTGCTTCAACTAAAGTAGAGATAATATATGAAAAATTTTCACTCGTTATTTCTCTTTTTACGTCTGAAAAATAAATTCATCAAAAATCTTTTAAAGCATTTATTATCAAATTTTGGTTTATATAAACAATTCAATCAATTTTATAATCAGTTTTATCTAAAAATGATTTGATTTTTTCGCTACTTTCTTTTATGTCGATAAAATAATTTGCATCTCTAAGTCAAAAAGTATCTGAAATTTTATTTATTCATTCGGGCGCTTTTTCTAAAAAAGGTTTTATATTCCATTCTAGCGCATAAATATCTTTTTGTTCAAAATTTATGATTTTTCATTTAAATATTTGTAAAATTCAAACACTTCACATAAATCATCAAGTTGGTCTGATTTCATCATTGTTTTGAAAAACTATCAAATAAGTTTTCTTTTTTTCATCTCAAAGCATAGAAAGTAAAATATCTTTATTAACATAAAATATTTTGAAATAACTTTGCAGAGATTTAACCATTTCTACTTTTTTAAAAAATAAATCGTTTAGTTTATCATCTCAAAGATTTTGGATTTTTTCAAAATCCAAAACTGAAGAATTTATCTCTAAATTCATTTCAGAAATAATTGGATTTATGTTGTTTATAAGTTGAGAATACATAACTTCTTCAAATCATTTTTCTTCAATTAATTTATAAATTCCATCATAAATTACTAAAGAATTAATTCAGAAATTAACTAAATTTTTTGTTCAAGAAATTATATTATTAAGATTTTTTACATCTTGATTTTGTATAAAATAATTTATAAAAACTATGGGTTTCAAAAGTATATCAGAAATAATCAAATCTCTTTTTGTTTTAATTAAATCTTTTTTTATCTTTTTTATATCAGAATTTATTTCCAAATTTTGCAGAGAAGAAAAAGTTTCTAAAACTTTGTATTTTGTGTAATAAAGATATGAAAACAAAAATATAAACACAAAAAATAAGATTGTTCAAAATTTTATAAAATTGATTTTTTTGATTTTTTGAGTTGATTTTTTTATCTGTTTATTAACTAAAGTATTTATAGTAACTTTTGGTTTTTTTATATCAGAAAATGGACCAGTTTCAGAATAAAAATTTTCTATATCAAGTAGATTTATACTATTTTCATCAACTTCAGGAATATAATCATTTAAATGAATTTGATTATTTTTTTTAGATTTTTTTATATTATCAAAAGACTTTTTAAGCTTTAAAAGTTTTATAATTGGTTTAAATGACAAATTTATTTCTTCTTTTAAATCTCATTTTACATCAAGAGTATTTTTTTTGAAAAGATTGCGTAAAACTCATAAAATTGGTAAATCAAAAAAAGATGAAATATCAACATCTGATTTTTCTTCTGGATTTGTTATATCATTGATTTTCCTAAATTCTTTTTCTTCAAATTCCTCCTCAATTTCTTCTTCTATTTCATCATATTCATACTCTTCTTCGTGATGATTTTCATGGTCAGAATAATCATCATGATGACTTTCATGTTCATCAAAATCGTGTTCTTCATGTGAGTGTTCTTCGTGAGACATTTCAAAAAATTAAAAAGTAACATTTTTATTATATAAAATATGATAAAAATGCAAAAAATAAACTAGGTTTTTCCTAGTTTATATTCAAATTCAATCTCTTAAAATATTTATTTCATATAGTAAATTTTTATCTTTTTTTAAAATTGATTCTAATTTATTACAGCTATACAAAACTGCTGCATGATTTCTTCCAGAGAAAATATTTCAAATTCTCTCATAAGTATAATGCAATTTTGTTTTTAAAAGATACATAGCTACTTGACGAGGAATCATAAATTCTTTTCTTCTATTTTCTCATAAAATTCATTCTTTTTCTATACCAAAATGATTTGAAACAGCAGTTATAATATCTTCATAACTTTTTATGGTTGTAGTTCTTTGAATCTTTGTTTCTCCAAGCAAATCAGTTGTGAAAGAAAGTTTTTTTAGCTTTTTAGCAACTTTTTCTAAAGTTGGAGTTGAATGATCTAGTTCATATTCTGCAACTAATTGATTTAAAATTCATTCTAATTCTCTCACGCTATCACATACATTTGCAGCAATAAATTCAGCAACATCTTGAGGAAGTAAAAACTCTCTACTTCTAGCTTTTTCTTGTAAAATTGCTAAACGAGTTTCAAAATCTGGTTTTGAAATATCAACTATAATTCACCATTCAAATCTTGATTTAAGTCTTGGTTCGATTTCTGTTAATTCTTTTGGTGATCTATCTCCGGAAATAATTATTTGTTTTTGAGCATCATATAAAATATTAAAAATATTATAAAGCTCATTTTGAGTTTGTTCTTTCTTTTGTAAAAATTGAACGTCATCAATAATTATTACATCAACTTCAGCATATTTTTGTCTCAATTTTTCAACTCATTTTTTCTTTACAGCACTAACATATTCAGTAATAAATTTGTCAGCTGTCATGTATCTAACGGTTTTATCTTTATATTTTTTTAAAATTGCATTTCAAGTTCATTGAAGTAAATGAGTTTTTCCAAGTCAAACTTCACCATAAATATAAAGTGGATTATATGATTTACCTGGATTTCTAACAACAGCTTCACAAGCAGAATATGGAAGTTGATTTGATGGTCAAACTATAAAATTATCCAAAGTGTATCTAGTAGAAGTTTCTCAAGCTTTTGAATCAGATTCATTTTCAGATTGTTTTTTTCAAGTCATTGTTTCATGATTTGTAGTAGTTTTTTTAGATTTTTTTAAATATTCTTTGAAATAATTTTGACAATCAATTACATTTTCATTTGTTGGATTTTCAATATTCATATCAACAATAAAATCAATTTTTGTAACATCTGGAAACTCTTTTTTAGTAGAAGAAAAAATTAAATCATAAAATTTTGCTTCAAGATTTTCTTTCATAAAACCAGAAACAACTCAAAAAGTAACTTTATCTTTTTTAACTTCAATAATTGATATTTTTCTAAAATAAACTAAAAAATCTTGTTTTTTTATTGTTAATAAAATAGAATTTAGTATATTTTTCAAACTTGTGTAATTATCCATATGTTTTATAAATTATTTTTTTATAAAAATTTAATTTGATTTATTGAGATTAAATGTTAAGTTATTAAAAAAAATAGATAAGTCAATTATTTATTTTTTATTGACAATATTTTTTGTATAAAATTTTTATACAGAAAAACAAGCTAATCTTTTACTTAACTAAAAAATACTTAAAAATGTCTAATTTAACAAAATATCTTGTGATAACTTTTATCATTTTAATTACTATATTTTTAATAGTTTTTAACAATTTTTGAGAAAAAAAAATTGAACAAAATAGTGGTATAATTTTTTCATATCCTTGAAATGATTTAGAATTTGCAGGTGAAAAATTACCAAACTTAGATAAAAACTATTTTATAAAAGAAAGATTTGATAAAGAGTTTTTAAATACTTCATATAATTTGTATCAATTTTTTCTTTATGTAAAAAGACTTCCTTTATATATGTGATTTATAGAAAAAACTTTAAATGATTATAATATTCCTAAAGATTTTAAATACTTGCCAATTGCAGAAAGTGCTTTAAGAAATGATGTTGTATCAAGTGCAAATGCTGCTTGAATTTGGCAATTTATACCGGAAACTGCTAGAGAATATTGATTAATAGTTAATGAAGAGATTGATGAAAGATATAATTTTGAAAAATCTACGCTTGCAGCCTGTAAATATTTAGATTATCTACACTCTCTTTTTTGAAATCGGACTTTAGTTGCAGCAAGCTATAATAGATGACAAAATGGTATAAAAAGTGCTTTAGAGGATCAAAAAGTAGATAATTATTATGATTTATATCTAAATGAAGAAACTTCTCGTTATGTATTTAAGATACTTGCAATCAAATATGTAATTTTAGATTATGAAAGCAAAAAAAATTATATTGATAAATTAATTGGTTGAGTTTATACTGAACCAAAAACTGAAATTATTCAAGTTTGAAAAATAGATGATTTAAAAAAATGGAGTATTGAAAAATGACAAAGTTATCAAACAATTAAAACGTTAAATATGTGGATAAGAAAAGATTTTTTACCTGATTGAAATTGGGAAATAAAAATATTAGACTAATTTTTTTTAAACATCTCTTCTATATCTTCTCTGATTTGACTTACGAGTTCTAAATCCTTTATATCAGCAATTTTAAATTCAACTTCTCATGATTGTCTAACTCAATATACTTCCCCGGGTCATCTTAATTCTAAATCTATTTCAGCTAATTCAAATCAATTAGCAGTTTTTTCCATAGCTTTTAACCTATCAGTTTTATATCAATTTGATGGAAATAAATAACAATAACTTTGAAATTCTCATCTTCAAACTCTTCATCTAAACTGATGAAGCTGAGATAATCCAAATCTTTCAGCTCATTCTATACACATAATTGTTGCATTTGGAACATTTACTCAAACCTCAACTACACTTGTTGAAGACAATATTTGAATTTCATTATTTTCAAATTGCTTCATAATATCTTGTTTTTCACTTGCCTTCATTTTCCCATGTAAAAGTCATACTTTAAATGGTGAGAATATTTCAGTAAGAGACTCATAAGTAGAAATAGCATTTGCTAGATCTATTTTTTCTGATTCTTGTACTAAAGGCGAAATCCAAAAAACTTGTCTTCAAGATTCTATCTGATTTCTAACAAAAAGTTCTATCTGATGACGCTCGTTTTCACTTGATGCAACTTTTGTAAAAATAATTTTTCTTCAAACTGGATATTCATTTATAATTGATAAATCTTGATCTCAATACAAAGTTAAAGCCAAAGTTCTTGGAATTGGGGTTGCTGTCATATTTAGAGAATGTGGGATTATTACCCCTCCCTCAATCCCTCCCCTTATAGGAGAGGAAAGTTTTTGATTTACATATTTTTCCAAAATCTCTCTTTGTTTAACTCAAAATCTATGTTGTTCATCAATTATTACAAATCCGAGTTTATTAAAAATAACATCTTCTTCTAAAAGCGCGTGAGTTCAGATTATTACATCAACATTTCAAGATTTAAGTTGTCATTTAATAATATCTTTTTGTTTTTTTGTAGTACTTCATACAAGAAGTGCTGGATTTAATCCATATGAAGTAAATAAATTTTCAAGTCATTCAAAATGCTGTCTAGCTAAAATTTCTGTTGGAGCTAGGATGCAAGCTTGAATTTTATTAATTCCCTCACCCCCTGCCCCTCTCCTTTGGAGTAGAGGGGAGTTAATAAGGTTAAATATTTCGTTATCAGTTTTATTTAAAACATCTTCATTTTTGAATCTTATGATATTAAATCAATAATTTTTAAGTAAATTATCTCTTTCCTCATCATAAGCTTTTTGATATTCCTCATTATGTATTTTTCAATCTAATTCTAAAACTAAATTTAATTCTTCACAGTAAAAATCTGCAATATATCTTCAAATTGGATGTTGTCTTCTAAATTTCAAATTATTAAATTTATTATTCCTTAAAATTTGCCATAATTTTTTTTCACTTTCAGTTGGATTTTTCCTAAAATCTTTTGACAATTCAAAAACATAAGCTGGAGATATAAGTTCATATTTCCTAATACTTATACCTTTTACCCCCCTCTCCTCCAAAGGAGAGGGTTGGGGTGAGGGTTGTATTTGAGGGGCCAGGGGTGATGGCTGATAATAGCTAGGGATAGGGGGATTTTTCCCACTCTCTAAAATACTATGAATCACACTTATTGCAGCAACTACAGTCTTCCCTGTTCAGACATCTCACTGCAAAAGTCTTTGCATAGAATGATTTTTTTCCATATCTTTTAAGATTTGAAAAAGTGAGATTTTTTGATGATTTGTAAGTTCAAAAGGCAATTTAGAAATAATTTCCTTTATTAAATCTGGATTTAGAGGAATTGGAATACTTTTTCACTCTGATAAACTTTGCTTTTCTACTTTTTTTGAAATAGCTTTATAGTTTATTTCATAAAGTTCATCATAAGCAAGTCTTTCTCTTGCAATTTCAAAATCATGTTTATTTTTTGGAAAATGAAGTTTATCAATTGCTTGAGATTTTGAAATAAAATTGTATTTTTTAATTATTTTTTCAGGTAGCGTTTCTGGAATTTCTTTTATAAAATCTCTTACATATTCCATTTTTGATGCTATCCAAGTTCCAGGAATATAATTAAAATCACTATAAACTGGAATTACTTCTCAAGAAGTTTTTGATAAATCTGTTTCTACTTCAGGTGAAACAAAAGATAATTTTCAAAAATCATATTTTACTTTTCAGCTTATAATTATTTTTTTTCAAATAAATTTATTTAATTGAGTTGCTAAATAATTTCTATTAAACCAAACTCATTCTGACATAAATCCATTTTTATCTTCAAAAATTGCTTTTGTAAGCACTTTTCAAGTTGAAGTTCTGGAATTATCAACTGAAAGTAATTTTACTACAATCGTATTTTTATCTTTTATATTAATATATGAAAAACTATCAATAACTAAACTTCTATCTTCTAGTGATTTTGGGAAAAAGTTTATTAAATCAAGTGCCGTTAAAATACCTCATTTATTTAATGATTTTATGTAATTATCAGTTGTGTGTAAAAGGTGTTTTGTTAATTGAGTTGAAAGCATTCTGTAAAATAAAAAAACTATTATTTTGATTATAATAGTTTTTTAGGTTTTGCAATTTTTTATAGTTTTATATTATATTTCTCTATCAAATCTTTATATTCAATATCAGAAATTTTTGCAATATCTTTTAACATACTTTTAGCAGTTTTTGGAGGGTATTCTTTATGAAAAGCAACTGTTAGTCAGTATCAATTTTTTTCATATCTAAAATGACTTCATTTTTTTCTAACTAAAATAAATTCTAATTCATTTAATATTTGAATTATTAGATTATATTTTAATGACATACCGGGTGATTTTTATCTGATAAGTAAGTGAAAAGCCTTGAAACACTTTCATTTTTTTTCTTATTTTCAAAAGAAAACTCCAGTCATTGTTTTATGTTTTCCATTAATTCATATTGATTTTTTCATACTCAATAAATAACTTCTTTTCATGCTTGAACTCTAGCTCAAAACTGTCAATTATCTTCTATAAAAATTTTTATATCATACATACAAATATAATTAATTAATAATTTAAAATATTTTAATAAATTTAAATTAAAATACAAATAAAAAACTATTTTTCATTATAATAATTTTTTACACTAAAAGAAAGCCTCAGGCGCAATTTATGAAGCCCGAGGAGTATGTTAATTTATGAAAGAATATTATTGTTTTTTAGTTCATAAACAAGCTATGAAAAATAATCACTTAGGGCATGCTTCGCCTCATTCAGCACAATGTTCTCAATCTGACATTTTAAAATCTAGGTTATAAATATAATCAGATGCCCGAGTGCAAATCCAACGCATACAACTATCAGCTTGATCTTGTTTTGTCATTCAATCTACTAAAGTAAAACTTCAATCTGGATTAATTGTACAAAATTCTTCCCAAGATGGGGAACCTACTCTTAAATTACTGTATGCTTCAGCTGTTAGAGTAACAGAGTCATTCCAATCCTTAATTCTTTCTTCTTCTGTTCATCAATGAGATGTATATGCTGCAGAGTATAATTGTTGAACTTCAGAATTAACAGGTTCTGGGAGTGAATTATTACACATTATTTTATTATTACTATAACTACAAAGTCATCATTCAGTATGAGGTCAGCTAAAAACAGACCAAATTAAATCAAATTTTGATTTAATATCATTATACCAAGAAGCTGTTATTATATCTCATTCTTCAACTATTTCTGATGAATTTGAAATAGTTTTTCATGCTGCAAATACTATTCATAAAATTAAAGCAATAGAAATAAAAAGTATTGATGTTATTCTAAAAACATCTAAAAAATAAGATTTAATATTTTTCATAAATAAAAAAGTAATAAAATAAATTATTGCCAAAATATTCGTATTTTTAGCTAGATTATTTTAACTATTTTAGAAAAATTGTAAAATAAAAAGCTATTTTTAAGTAAAAATAGCTTTTTATTTCTTTCTCTCCCCTATATACTTAGTTAAAAACTCTAATTTTTCAGAATTTAATTCTCAAATAATTTCTAAACTTTCCGAAATTAAATCATATAAATATTTTTTAGACTTTTCTAATCATAAAAAATAAACAAATCATTTTTCTTCTCACCCGACAGATTTTCCTGTTTCTTCAAAAGTTCATTCAATATCCAAAATATCATCTTTTATCTGAAAAGCCAAACCTATATTTCTAGCATATTTTTCGTATTTTTCTTTGATAATTTTTCAAGATAAAATTATTCAACCTAAAACTGAAGTAATAATAAGTGCTCAAGTTTTTTTATTATGAAGTGAAATAAGTTTCTCTAAATTAAGTTTAGAAAAATTTTCTTCATAAAATATATCTTCTACTTGTCATCCGATCATTCAGTAAAATCATGTTGAATTTGAAAGTAATTTAACTAGTTTTAATCAAATTTTTTCATCACTAATTTCACTTAAAACTTCAAAAGATAAAGTATTTAATAAATCTCAAACTAAAACTCAATTTGCTTCTCCGAATTTTTTCCAAATAGTTAATTCTCATCTTCTGTATTCGTCATTATCCATTGCTGGTAAATCATCATGAATCAAACTATAAGCATGTATTAACTCTAAAGCAATACAAAATTTTACTATATCGTCATTTTCTTTTATATCTTCAAAATTTCTTCAAGTTAAAATTAAATAAAATTCCAAAGCTAATATAGATCTAATTCTTTTTCAACCTTTAACAGCATAAATAGATGCATCTTTTATTATTTCTAAAGACTCGCTTGAATACTCATTAGAAAAATAATTTTCTAAATAATTATTTATTGATTTTTCTACAAAGTTTTTATATGTATTGTACCAAATTGGAAGCATAATTTAAAAATAAAATTAAATTTTTTAGATAGTAAGAATTAAAATAATTTTTGCAAATAAAAAAACAACTAATTTAAGTTGCTTTTTCTAATTCTGGGAAATATTGTTTTTTTCAAATTATTAATTTTTTTATTTTATCTTTAAATATTATTATTTGTCATAATATCCTTGATGTTTGTGATAATTTTTCCTCTATTTTATTAATTGCCCATCAGTCTGGATTATCAAAATCTAGATTTG
>CAYOIP010000013.1:0-26371 GCA_964404065.1 uncultured Candidatus Peribacteria bacterium | reverse complement strand
TTTAGTGTAAATGTTAAATCATTATATCATGTTATATCTTTAAGTAATGTTGATCAGGTAAAGTTTTCAAATAATGATCATGAACTAGATATTACTACTGTAGGTATAGATACCCAAGCCATTGATGTAGCATCATAATATGAAATTTGTAGGTTCTTTACTTCATTTAAAGTAATTCAAGTATTAGCATTGTATATTTCTGATCAAGAAAAAATCATTTCTATATTTGCATTTGAATTTAAGTTTGTAATTGAATTTCAATTACTATCAGTTGCTTTAATTTCTTTTGCTTTTCATCAAATTATTTCTGTTCAAGCAATATTAGGAATAGTAGTAGTTTCTTTTACAATAACTTGTCATGGATTTGTTCAATTTCATAGTGAAGATGCTGGTAATACAAGTTTCAACTTTGAACCATTATCATCTATTACTCATCATTGTGAAGGTATAATTGGAGTAGTTTTTGGTTGAGGTAAAGTTTTTGTTGTTAGTACTATAGTTCATATATTTGTATTTGAATTATAATTTCTAACATTATCTTTTTTAATTTCATATCAATCAACAGCAATTATTATTTTTCAACTTCAAAAATTAGTTGGAATTCAATCAAATGTAAAATTTCAAGTTGGAGAAGTTATTATTTCTTTTCATATCCATTTTGAAGTTTCAACTTGATTTCAGTTATTATCAGTTCATATTCATTGAAGAGAAATAAAAGCTTTTTGTTCAGAAATTCAGCTTAATATTCAACTAATATTAACAGTGCTTGAAATAGGTTTTAAATAAATATTTCAATAATTTTTATTTGTAGTTATGCTTCAAGTAAAAATATTTGATACTTCATATCAAGGTTTTTTTGCAATTAATTCAAAATTTGTATCATAAGGTAATTTAATCTCAAATTCTCAACTTGAATTAGTTTTTGCTCAAAGAATTTGTTTATTAGATAAATTTTTTATTTCAATAAACGCATCTTGTATAATTGTAGTTGTTCAAGTTTCATATATTGTTCATGTTAGGGTTAATAACTTTTTATTTGAATTTAAAGTTATTCAAATATTTTTATTTTCATCAATTAATAAAGAACCACTATTATAAGCTTCTCAAAGTCAAACAACATTTATTTTTACTCAATATGTGTGGTTTGAAGGTACATTATCAAAAGTATAAGATGTTTTTCATTTTATCGTTTGAGAAAATCATACTTTATCAGTATTATCATAAGCATCTATTATCCATTCAAATTTATCAATATCACTTTGGACTGTTGGTACTCAATCTCATGTAAAACTAATATTTATAGATTTTGGAGCTTGAATTGTAAAGTTTTTATTTGATACATCTACTCAAGAAATAGTTACTGATGATTTTCAAATTTGTCAGTATTTTGGATGATAAGCATATAAATCATAAGTACCATTTTTTAAATTCATTGTATAATTTCAATTACTATCAGAAAATGCAAATCATCATTTTGTATAATCTCAATCAGTTGGCATAGCATTTATATTAACTCAGTCAATTGGAGTTGCTCACAGAGTAACACTTCATGATAATTTATATAAATCGGCAATATTTAAAACAAAGTTTTTATCAGATAATGAAGCTCATGAAATATTAAAACTTTGTTCTTCTAACGGCCCGTAATTATTTATCCAACCTCATAATTTCCATGTTCAATTTTCAACATAGAATTTATAATTTCAATTACTATCTGTAGTAGCATTTAGCCATTTATAATTAGAAGAATTATAAGCATAAACATTTACGTTTGATAAAGGATTATTTCCATTAAGAACTTTTCATCATATAGTTTGATTTGGTAATATTACTGTTAAAGTTCATGTATAAGTAGAAGATATATTTGCAGTTTGTTCTGAAGGAGTAGGTAATCAGTCTATATAAGCTCAATATGTATAAGTTCATTTTATAACTTTAAATATCTTTTCTCAGTTTGAATCAGTTGTTCACCATAGTCAAACATTTTCACCACTTGGAGAATATGCATATATATTTGCCTTTGGTATAACTTTTCAGTTACTATCTACTACTTTAATTATAAAATCAATATTTGGAGTTTGAACTGTAAAATTTATATTTCAAACATTGCTAGATTGTATGTCTAAAGTTTGTGATTTTGGTGCTTGCCAGTCAGGATTAAAAGTATTTGTAGCTCATCACATAATTTGAAAGTCTTTTGGCATACTAGGATATATTCAAACATTTACATATCAAATATTTTTTGGCACTTTTAAATCATAAGAATAATTATTTGAGTTTAAAGTTCATAAGTCTTTTTCAAAATATCATTGCATACTTGATACCCAAATCGTAACATTTTTACCATTTAATCAGTTTATACTACCGGTTAATGAAATTAAATCAGTACTAGTTGTTTTATCTTTTAATAAAATATCAATTGTTTTATTATTATCTAAGTATATATCATAAAATTTACCATTACTTACATAGTTTGATTCAGTGTAATTATTTCAAGCTTTAGTTTTTACAAAAGGATCAACTGATAAATTATAATTATTATTTAAACTTCAAGTAAATATAATTTTTCAAGTCACGTCAGTTAAAAGTTCATTATATCATTCAGGAGAATTAAGGTGTACCACGGCATTTTGTAATGCAATATCTCAATTTAAATCTTTAAGTTGAATAGTAATTGTTTTAGCATTATTTCAACTTGGAGCTGATTTAATATACAAAGGATTTGATTTAAACCTATCTAAAACTACTCACGCTGAATTTTTTGTAGTAAATTCTACAATATATCATTCAGTAGTATAATCTTTTGCTTGAGTAGGGTTTATTATTCATTTTACATCAGATATTATATAATCATTTGAATTTAATATATAATTAGAAGATATAGTATAAATTAATTTATTTTTTAAATTATCAACTGATAAGGTAAATTTTGGTTTTGTAAAATCTCATCAAACATAATTTACCATACTATTTGTATCTAGGGAAGCGTTAGTTAAATTAAATTGAGTTGGAAATGTAACTTCAACCGTATCTCAAGATACTAATTGTTTTGAAGTTGGGAAGTCTATGAAATAAAGAGAAGTTTTTCAAGCTGTGTTATTTTGAGGAGAAATATTTGCATTTAAACTAATAGCTAGATTTCATCATTCAAAAGATGTAGATAAATTATTTTGAAATATAGGTACATAAAATATATCATTTCAAGTTCAAGTAGTAAGAGTATTTCAAATTTTATCTTGTATATTTGATAAAATTACTCTTATTCATCCAGATAAATTTAATCATTGTATAGATGTTTTAAAAGCTATTGGGTCATAATTTATAGATGCATTAGAAATATTTATATCAGTAAAATTACAACTTGAAGGATTAGAATTAAAAGTATTCATATCAGAACAATAACTTATCTGATAATTTGATTTTAAATAAGGGTCTTTTATATCTTTTGAAAAATCAATATCAATATTATTTTCTCAAGCAAATATATTTTTTACATAAATATTATTTATTGTATTTACAGTATAAGATTTTTTAATAATATTTTGAGTGTTATCATAAGTAAAATTATTAAAATTATTAGCTAAACTTCAAGATATGCTATTTCATCAAATATCTTTAATATTTATTTGATTTAAAACTATTTCATAATTTGATCATAAACTAACAGCAGAAGTTGGTTTTAAAACTATAGAATTTCCCCAATAATCATATTTAACCTCAGAATTTACTTTTACTCAACTTGAATATAGAGAAATATTTTGATTTGTAATAGTAGATGAATCAATTGGAGAAGAAAAACCAATTTCAATTTTTGATAAATCTTCTTGAGCATAATCCCACATTATTTGAAGTGGAATTTCTGATGATATTTTACTTCAAATATCAAACTCTATAGTATGATCATATCATAGAGTTTGTCATTTTAATGATTTTAAGGGAGATTTTATAGTTAATCTATATTTTGAATCTTGAGATAAAGTTCATCAATTAATAAATAAAGTTTTTGGTGATAATTCATTATCATAGCTAAAAGTTAAAGTTCACGTATTTACTACATTTCAATTTGTATCAATTTTATTTAAAACTATATTTGAGTTAGTAATAGTTGTTTTATCAATAGTGTCATTAAAAATAACTCTCATTTTAGCATCTTTTGGTACATCAAAAGCTCACCAAAAAGGATCAGATTTTTCTATCCAAAATCATTGATTATAAATATTTCAATCTGTAGTATAATTTTTTTGAGTAGTAAATTTAATTTTATGTCAATTTCATTCTGATTGTGGAATATTTCAAACTAATCCTAATCATTTTTCACTTTTTATATTATTTGAAAGTTCTACTATATAATTTTTTCAATATTCTAAAGGTGTTTCGGTTTGAAATGCAACTTTATAAAATTGTCATTCTATTCAAGAATATGAAAGTCAAGTATAACTTAAATTATTTCCAATATCATCTTTAAATTTAATATTTGAAGATATAATAGTAGATGATTGTAAAGCCTGATCAAAATAAATTTCCACATTAAAAGTATTTCAACTATTAGTAATAGGGATATCAAATCATAAATCATTTGGCATAGAATCAACAACAATTGGAGGTTGAGTTATATTTGTATAATTTCAATCCCAAAAACCAAACCAAATTTTATTATAATTATCCCATGTTTTTCCTCAATCAAAAGTAAATCAAGATAAACTTAAATCATAACTATCTCATAAAGCTATTCAAGATAAATTAATATTTAAAGTTTTTCATGAATTAGATAAAGAATTAGAAGAAATTACTGGAATATTTGTTCAAGTTCAATAATTTTTATTTATAATTAAATCTCAAATAGACATTATTTGTGTATCTAAATCTATTTTTACACTTTGAGTAGTAAAATCTGGAAAAACTCAATTCCACATTACAAAATTTGACCAATTTTTTTCAACCCAAATTCAATTAAATAATTTATAAGTAGTTCAATTAACATCTATAACTACATCTCTTCCTCAAAGTTTTGCATTTGTATCAATATTTACATTAAATTTTATGTGATTATCATCTATTTTTGTAATAGTTCAAATTGTTATTCAACTTCATAAATTTACAGTTGGTGTTGTAGAAAATATATTATTTTTACCATATATATCAACTCAAATTCAAGTTTTTCATTGTTGTAAGTTATAAGGAGTTATATAATCTATAGATTTTGTAGAGGTTTCATCAAATCAGATAAAAGTTCAAGAAATAGTTTGAGTATTTCAATTTAAATCTTTTACTCAGGAAATAGAAAAAGAATAATTTGTTAAAGGAGTTTGATTATCTGTACTTATAAATAATTTTCTATGAGAATCATAATCATCCCAAACTCAATAAGTATTTAATCAAGGTATATTTACAATTATAGGATTATTATAATCTAAAAAAATTGGTTCATTGAATTCTAAAGCTATTTGATATCAATTATTTATGTAAGTTCATAATAAATTTGGAGCTGTGATATCATTTATATCTTTTATTAAAGTTTCTCACCAAAAATGTTCTTCATATCACTCGTAAAGTTTTAACCTTGCTCACAATTGATATTTTCAAACTATACCTGGATTTGTCACTCATGATAAAACTATGCTAAGATTTTCATTTGCTGGAAAATTAAATGAACTATCAAGTTGGCATTTTATTATATTAATATTTTCATTTGTTCAGAAATATTCTGATGTTATTCATAAAGCTCAACTACAAGATTTTCAAGTTATAGCTCATGAAAAACCAGTAATAGAAATATCTCATAAAATAAATTTATCAGATAATCAAATAGATAAAGTAGAAACTCAACTCAGAGTTATATTTTTATCATTTAATATATTTACTGTAATAAATCATCAAGAATTGAATTGTCATCCATTTTCATAATTTAATGATATGTTTCATCAAGCAATTGTACTAGCTTTTACATTATTTAAAGAAAATAAACTAGGAATTACCAAATTTAAAATAATTCCCCAAATAGACATAGTTGATAATATCTTTTTTATTTTTAAATTAATCATAATTTTTATACTAAAAAATAAAACAATTAAAGTCTAATATATTTTTTTTTAAAATCAATATAAATATTATTTACTTTTTTATATTTTTTATAGAAAATATAAAAAAAAGACTAGTATTTAATTCTAGCTTTTATTTCTTCTATCATTTTTTCAAATATTTTTTTTCTCATTTCTTTGTAATTATCTGAAAGTTTGCTTTCTTCAATTTCTTTTAGTTTAGTTTTTATCTGATTTATGAAATCATTATAAATTTTATTTTTTACTTTTTGATCAATTTTTTTATATTTTGGGTCTGTGTCAATCTCATTTATTCTTTGAGACATTTTTTTTGTGATAGATGTTTCTATACGAGCTTGAAGATCTTCTTTGTGTTCTTCAATTTTTCATTTTATATAGCTAACTTTCTGATCTAAAATAAATTGATTTTTTAGAATTTCTTCTATCAAATCTTTTGATTCTTTTTCTGATTTAATTTGAAATTTTATGTAATCAAGAAAATCATTTCTTTTATCTTTTGCTACAAATTTGGCTAAATATTTATATAAATTAGCTTTTTGTAGTATAAGTTCATTTTTTTCTTTTTGAGTATCTTCTAGATTCTCAATTTTTTCTTTTAAAATTTTTTCAATTCTATCTCTAGCATTTATATACAAGTCAATTTTTTCTTGTATCCAATCTATTTCTTCATCTGTTAAATCTGTTTTTATAAATGAAATTAGTTCTCAATACTCTCACTTTTGCTTATTTGTCTCTTCTTGAAATACATCATTTTCTTTTTTTAGTTTTTCTATATTTTTACTTAATTCTTTTATAGTTAAATTACTTGCAAAAAAACCAGTGTTATCAGCATAAACACCAGAACCTAAAAACAAAGTAATTAATATAAATAAAAGAATTTTTCTCATTTTTAATTAAGTTAATAAAATTAGAGAATTATAAATAAAAATTAAGTTGGCTTTAACCTATTTTGTTAATAATTCTCTAATTTAGTAATTTTATTATAACTGATTTTTTTTAAATAAAAGTTTTTAATGTGAAGTTTTTGTGATGATTTTTATCTCAAGACCTTTTGCTTCTTCGCTTGATAATTCCATTTCCCAGTTCAGAGCTTGAACAATTTTATCAATTACACTAAATCAAACTCAAATTCATCTAGAATCAATATCTCAAGTTTTTTCAGATTTTCATTGGTAAAATTTTTCCCTTACATAAGGTAATTCTGATCTAGCAATTCATTTTCCATTATCTGAAAATTTTATAAAATTCACTCAAAATTCTATTTTTAATGTTGTTCATTTTCAAGCATATTTTAGAAAATTTGAAATAATATTTTGAACAATTTGTATAAAACTATCTTTATCAGTTTTTATATTTTTTGCTATTCCGGAAGTAATAATTCTTTGATTATTTATAATAAGTTTTTGCTTAAATTGTTTTATAACACTTTCTGTTATAAATTTTACATCTTCATTTTTTAGATTTAATTCTAGATCTTGGCTTTCAAATTTTTCAAATTCCATAATTTTATTTACAAGTTTTATAAGTCTTTGCATTTCACTCAAAATAGAATTCAGGGTTCTTTCATCAAGTTTTATAACTCAATCTTTAATTCATTCAACATAACACCCGATTGCTGTAATTGGTGTTTTTAATTCATGAGATATATCAGCAAGTAATCTGTTTCTAATATTTTCTCAAATATTTAGTTTTGTATTTAATCAATTTATCGCATTTACGAGTAATCAAATTTCATCTTTTTTGTTATAATTTATCAGCCTAAAATCTTTTCAGATTCTTAAATCTTTTATCTTTTTTGCTGTTTGTTCAATTGGCAGGATTATTATTTTTGTAATAATTCATAAAAATAAAACAAGTAAAGTTATTGCTATAAGATTTGTAATTAATATCGATGTAATAAGTCTATGAAAAAATAAATATTCTGGAGTTTCTTTATTTTTTAAGTCTTCAATAATTTTCTCAAGATAGTTTTTAGGAATTACTTCTTCAATATATTTTATATTTACTCAAGCTTTTGATAAATAATTTACTACTATATCAATATTTTCTTTTTTATCGAGTTTGATTTTTCCGGCATTTTTTTCTAAAAGTTCAAAAAAACTAAGTTCAATATCATTAAAAATACTATCAATTTCATCTTGAGTTTGTTTTTCTATAATTTTATTTACATAATCAATTGTAATTTCTTCTTTTGCTATATCTTTTTCTGCAAGATAGATTTTGAAATAATATGAATAAAAATAGTAAAATGATAAAATATTTACTATTGTGATAAAAAATATACTTCATAAAAGTGATAAAATTATTTTTCTTGTAAGAGTCATAAATTATTTATTAAGTCTATATCAAAGTCAGCGAATTGTAAGAATAATATCTTTATCTTCAAGTTTTTTTCTGATATTTTTTACATGAGTATCAAGAGTTCTATCAAAAGCATAATTATCGTATCAAATCGTATCTTTCATAAGAGTTTCTCTTTCAACCATTTCTCAATCTTCTTCTACTATTTTTTTTAGTATTTCAAATTCATTTTTTGTAAATGGTATTTCAACTCAAGCCTTACAAACAGTAATTTTCTTAGTATCTATTTCTATATCTTGAAATTTTAAAATATTTTCACTAATTCAATTATGATTATTTCCAGTTCTTCTTAATATTGTATTTATTCTTGCGAGTAGTTCGCGAGGTGAAAAAGGTTTTGAAACATAATCATCGGCTCAAATTTCAAGTCAAGCAATTCTATCTAATTCTCCGGTTTTTGCTGTAAGCATAATTATTGGAATATTTGATTTAGCTCTAACTTCTTGGCAAATAATTATTCAGTTTTTTACAGGCAGATTTATATCTAAAATAATTGCATCATAAAATCAATTTAATATTTTTTCAGTTGCATTTTCTCAAGTATTTAGTATTTCAACTTCAAATTCTGAATTTTCTAAATAAAGTTTTAGTGAATTAGAGATTCAAACATCATCTTCTATAATAAGTATTTTTTGCATAAATAAACATAATTACTATTTTTAAACTTTAGACACTTTAATAATTTTTTTAAATTTTTCAAATTTTAGGAAAATATTTATAAAAAAACTTGATTTATTTTTAAAACTTATATAATACTCCAGTATTTATTTTTCTAATGTTTTAAAAAATGACAATTACTCCTAAGAAAAAGACGTCTAAAACTAGAACAAGACAAAGAACAACAAACTGGATAAAACTTAAAGCTAAAAAACTTTTAAACAGAGTTCAATTACAATTAAATGAAGCATGAGTTGCAGTTGGTTTAGCACACTTTGCTAAAATTGATGGAACTTATAAAGGAAGACAAGTTTATAAAGTGAAATCTAAAAAGAAAAGCGTTACAAGAGTGTAATAATAAAATTTTAAAGACCGGTCTCCTATAAAGAGACCGGTCTTAGGTTGTAAATATTTGTTTTAATTTTAGTAAAATGTCAAATTTCTCTCGTTCTAGAACTAGAAAATTTTTATATCAAATGCTTTATGCTCAATCATTTTGAGAGGTTGAAAATAATTCTTTTAAAGAGTCGTTTTTTTCTTGAGTTTTTGATAGTCAATTAGATGAAGAGTACCTAAAAACTATGTTTGACTTGATTTTAGAAAATGAAGAATTTTTGATAGAAGTTTTAAAAAAATATGCTCCGAAATTTGAAGTCGATAATATGGATTTATCATATATTATTCCAGTTTTTATATGAACTACAGAATTACTTTTATTACCAGAGGAAATTCCAGCAAAAGTTTCTATAAATGAAGCAGTTGAAATATCAAAAGTTTATTGAGATGATTCGTCAAGAAAAATGGTGAATTGAGTTTTAAATAAAATTTTAAATGATTTAGAATTATTACAAAAAGAAGTTAAAGCTTTCAAGAAAGATTGAAATAAAAAAACAATATTTAGTAAGTAATCCCCCCCCACTAAATCTCCCCCTAGCAGGGGAGACTTTTTTTTTTAATTTTTAAAAATTACTTTATTTTTTTGTAAAAATCAATATAAATAAAAAGTATAATTATTGATTAAAAAAAGCCATTAAAAAGATTTAATAGTTTTTCCCTAATTATTAATTATTCATTATTAATTATTAACTATTTTTTATGGTTCCTACAAAAAAGCTCTTTGAAAACGAAATTTATATAGATAAAATTATTAAATTACTTGATAAATTAGGAATTATTCCAAATTCTTATGATAATTATTTGCTTGCTTTTGTTCATCGTTCGCTTGTAAATGAAAAACCAGATTTATCAGCAGAACATAACGAAAGACTTGAATTTTTATGAGATTCAGTTTTAGAATTAGCAATTACAAATAGATTATTTTTAGATTATCCTGAAAAACCTGAATGAGAATTAACTGATTATAGAAGTTCAATTGTAAAAGGAAAGCATTTGGCAGATATTGCAAAAAGTTTATGATTTCAAGAACAATTGATTTTATGAAAATGAGAAGAATTGTGAGGTTGAAGAAATAATGATTATTTGCTTGCAAACTCAGTTGAAGCATTTATTTGAGCATTGTATTTGGATTTATGATATATTGAAGCAGAAAAATTTATTTTAGAAAATATTTACTCAAAACTTGAAAATATTATAAATAGTGATTCTTTGAAAGATTATAAATCTATACTTCAAGAATACACTCAAAGAGTTTTTTCTATAACACCTGAATACAAAGTTCTAGATGAATCTTGAGCTGATCATGAGAAAAATTATTTATCTTGAGTATTTTTGAGAGAAACTATGATTTGAACTGGGAATGGATCAAGCAAGAAGAAATCGCAAGAAGATGCTGCAAAAAATGCTTTTTTAAATAAAGAAACTATAAAATTAAAATAATTTTTATGATAACAATAATTTTTTGAATATATATATTTTTAGATTTACTTTGACTTTTAGTCTTTGTAGATGTTATTTTGTCTTGGATTACGCTTTTTTGAATAAATGCTAGACCAAAATTTGTAGCAAATATTATGGACCCGATTTATAATTATGTGAAAAAAAATATTCCAGTTACTATCGGGCCGTTGGATTTTACACCAATTATTGTGATTTTTGCTATATATTTTTTAAAATGACTTTTGATGTGATTTTTTCCAGAAATAAATTCTTTAGTTCAATTTTATAGTTGAATTAGTAAATAGAAATCCCTCCCCCTTCGGGGACTCCCTTTGAAAAAGGGAGAAAGTCCTTGTAAGCTCTCCCTTTCTTAAAGGGAGGTTTGGAGGGATTAAATATAATAATAACATTTTTCCTATGTTAAATAAACAAGTAGATTACAAATTATTTTTTAGCGTTTTTGCGTTAATTATTTTTTGAATGATAATGATTAGTTCAGTTTCAGTTTATTCAAGTTTTAGAGTAACAAGTGTTTTACAAAAAGCTTGAGAAATTCAGGAAGCATATAATCATTTTTATGTAATAAGAAACATAAGTCATGTTTTTATTTCGATGCTTTTACTTTTATTTTTAGTGAAAATTCCATATCACTTTTTTGAAAAATATTCTAAGCATTTTATTATTTGAAATCTTTTATTAATGCTTTATGTTTTATTTTTTTGAACTACTTGGAACTGAGCAACTTGATGGATAAACTTACCCGGACTTCCATCAATTCAACCAGTTGAGTTTTTGAAATTTAGTGTAATTATCTTTTTGGCTTATTATTTCAAAAAATATAACTCAAAAATTTCATCTTTTGAAGAATGATTTATTCCATTTTTTTGACTTTTATTTTTAGTTGTAGTTATTTTGTGATTACAACCAGATTTTGGTTCTATTATGCTTTTAGCTCCAATAATGGTAATGATGTTTTTTATATCATGAGCAAAAGTGAAATATCTGGCTTATTTTACGCTACTTTGAGCTTTGTTATTTACTTGAGTTTATGTATTTTGAAAATATGATAAAACTGACCCAACTTCAAGAAATAAATTGTCTTATATTACTGATAGAATAGATAACTTTATAACTGATGAAAAAGAGCAAATAAAAAATAAAACTATAAATTATCAAACTGAACAAGCTATTATTGCGATTTGAAGTTGATGATTTGCAGGACTTTGATTTGGAAATTCTCTGCAAAAGTTTTGATATCTTCCAGAAGTGCAATGAGATTTCGTTTTTGCAGTAATTATTGAAGAACTTTGATTTTTATGATGACTTGTTTTACTTGGATTTTACTGATTTATTTGATATAGAGGTTATCGTATATCGTACTATTCTCAGGATTTATTTGCAAAATATGCAAGTTTTTGAATTACAACTTGGTTTATTATGCAGGCATGTATAAATATTTGAGTAAATTTAAATATAGTTCCATTGACTTGATTGACTTTGCCTTTTATAAGTTACTGATGATCTAGTTTATTATCCCTTACTTTAGGTCTTTGACTTCTTTTAAATATTTCTCGTTATGTTGATGAAACAAAAACCGGGAAACACTATAAATCTTCAAGTCACTTTTCTCGTGAAAGAGTGAATTTGTATTAAAATTTGCAAAAATAGAAAAAACATATTAAAATTTGCAAAAATAGAAAAAACATATTAATATAAAAAAAATATTTATTAACTTATTTATATGAAAAATATAAAAACAAAAAGTTATTTGTTATGATTACTTACTATAATAACTTTGTGAGTTACTTATGCTTACTCATCTGTATTGGATTCTCTTAATTATTTAAGATGAGCTTGAGATACTTGACATATTGGTTATATAATAACTGAGATGTTTGATACAAATGCAAAAATCAAATCACAATACTTACCATCATGATTTACAGTAGAAAATGCGACAACAAGCGTAACTTGAATAGTTATGCTGGATAATGCAACTGGATCAACTCTGACAACAAAAGCACCAACAATAAATATACTAACTCAAGTTTGGAATGACCTAAATACAAGGATAAATTCACTAGTTTCAACAGCTTTAACAATTGAAACAGATCCAGTTTGGATAGCAGCAAGTTGAAGTTATTATACAAAAACACAAGTAGATAGTAGTCTAAATTTAAAGGAAAATCTATCAAATAAATCTAGTCTTACAACACTTTGAACATCAAATACCCTTTATCCAACACAAAATGCAGTTAAAAGTTATGTTGATACTTGACTTGCTCTAAAAGCTCCAATTGCTTCACCATCATTAACAGGTATTCCTACATCAGTGACACCAACAGACTGAGATATATCTACAAAAATAGCTACAACAGCTTTTGTAGAAGCTAGGATGGCACAAGCAGCCTGAAGTACAACTATATGAAAATATCAAATAAGTTGTACTGCATGGTATAATAATTATATAACATGTTGTCGTACTGATACGGAAACATGAGAAACAAAATGTACGCGGGCTAATTGAGTCAATAATTCTTGGAATTATAATCAACCAAATCCATTTAATGCTGAAACTACTACAACAAACTCATTACCATGATTTTTTGTTTTGACAAATGGAACACGGAATTGAAACTTATGATGACTTGCTTGAGCAAATGCAAAGTGTTTATCTGATTTAACTACTTATGATTGGATGTGAAAAGCTAGTGCTGGAACTCTATCAAGTGATAATGTAAAAGCCTGGCTTTGTGATCCATTTTCTTGTCAAAATCCAAATGGAAATAAAATATATACTTTTGCTAAATCATGAAATGCATCTATTGGATGAGCAAAAATGATAGTAAATTCATCTCAACAATGACCTAATGATAGTAGTTATTGGAATACCTCAGCATATTTTTGATCTACTTATTATTATTGGACAAATCGTTCAGGTACATCTGCTTTATGGTATACTTATGTAAATCAAAATACTTTAAATCAAACTTGTCAATGATGGGAGAGTTCTTCCTCATCATATTACTGACGGACATGATATTCAGCGTCTAATAATAATTATCGTTTTTTGTATGGTGATGCAAATTTTACATGTAATAACAATCGGTATCTAATTTGTATAGTAAATTAATTCATTTGATTTTTATTGATGTTTTGTATAATGGTTTTGTTTATAAAATAATTTTTAAAAATATGAATGTAAAAATTATAAAAGAAAAGGTTGGTTACTCAGCAGTATTAAAAGATTTTGGTATATTTACGCAGTGAGATAATTTTGAAGAACTTACTAAAAATTTAAAAGAAGCAATAGAGTTATATTATGAAGATAATTTTAATAAAAAAGTTTCTTTTAATGAATTTAGGGAATTTGATTTAGTATTAAATTAGTGAATATGGTTTATACTAATATTTCATGAAAAGATTTAAAAAAGTATTTAATTAAACATTTTTGATATGTTGATATATCTCAAAAATGAAGTCATATGAAAATAAGATTTCATGATGGTAGTGTTATTATAATACCTGATCATAAATCTATAAAAGAATGACTTTTCAATGCTATTTTATCACAAGTATGAGAAAAACATAATAAGTCAAAATTAGATATATTTATTCACTTATTTGGGAAATAATATGAAAAAAAATATAATTACCTTTACTTCATTTTTATTACTTTTTGTTTTTTGTATTTTTCTTTTAAATGAAAATATAAAATTAAAAAAACAAATTTTGTTTTTAACTCCAAAAAATGAAGTAGTTTTATGAAGTAGTGAAAAAAATGATTGTAAAACAAATGAAGTTCTATATACGATTTCCTGACAAAGTATGGAACCATTACTGAAAAATTCAGAACAAGTAAAAGTTTTGGATAATTATTATAAATGTAATCAAAAAGTTTCTAGATGAGACATAATTATCTATGCTAGTTCAACAACTTCTTGAGATATTATAAAACAAATTAGGGCTTTACCTTGAGATATTATCAAGTTTGAAAATGGAAATATGTTTATAAATGGAGAAATTTTAAAAAATAGTATTTGAGAAAAATACAGTTTTTCAGATAAAGAAATATTATTAATGATAGCTTATATGCAAAATTGAGTTTTACAAGATTGAGCATTTTTTGCTTTTTGAGATAATTTAACAAATAGTATAGATAGTCGTAAAATGTGATGATTATGAATAAATAATTTTAAGGCAAAAGTGATTTTTGAAAAATAATTTCAAAAATCACTCATTTTTTTGTAAAAAATAAAAATATATGTTAGAATTAGACATATATTAAAAAATAAAAACAAAAAAATGAGTACAAAAAAAACACTTTGAGAAAAGTATTACATTCATACAAGTATATTTACTTTAATACTTTTTTTCTTTTATTTATTTTGATTTCAAACATCTTTTTTTCATAGTTCAATTTTGGATTATAAATTAGTTAAGTCAGATATTTTTGATTGAACAGTTTATCCGATTGAATTTGTACCAGATCCACTTCAATTAACTTATGAGCAAAGAAAACAAGAGTATTCTCAAATTGATTCAAAATATTTTATTAAAACTCCTACATATTCTCCAAATATTTTTGAGAAAAATTTAGATGATTACAAAGTTTGAAGTAATGATTATTCACAAATTATAACTCAAAGATTGGTTTTTTCTGTTCCTTATCTATGAACTTATAATTATGATTTCAAAGAATATACTTGAAGTCACCCTTGAGTTGATATAATCGCTCCAGAATGAACTCCAGTAAGAAATATTGCATCTTGAATAGTAGTTGATGTTTGATATCAACCTGGATGATTTTGAAAATATGTTTTAGTAAAACATAATGATGTTACATTAGTAAATTGAAAAAAATGAAATATTTATAGTTTATATGCTCATCTTTTTGAGGTTGATGTAAATGCTTGAGTTAAGTTGAAAAAATGAGAACTTTTATGACTGGTAGGGGAAACTGGAACTGCAACAACACCACATCTTCATTTTCAAATAGATGTTGATACAGCTCCATATAGTCCATATTGGCCATTTTCAACAGCTGATATGAAAGCATCTTGAGTTTGATTTTTTGATTGAGTAAATATATGACTTTGAAAAGAAAATGCACTTACTTATACTATAAATCCACTTGAATTTGTAAATAAAAATTTAACTAATGTTTATTTTACTTCTACAAATGAAGCTACTTCAAATGAAACTGAAAAAATTGATACGAAGGAAAGTAAAACACAAGATAATATTATAGAAGAAATTACTACAACAAACACTAATGAAAGTAATGAAATATTAAAACAAGATACAGGTACAAAAGAAGAGATACTAGTAGCAACAGTATCAAGTGAAATCAATACTGAAAATATAACAAAAGAAAATACAATTGAAAATGATGTAGAGCTTTTAAGTGCGTTAGACGCTAAAGATATTTTAGCAAAAACTGATATAAAAATTGCTTTAGCTTCAGCTGATAAATCTATCCTAGCATTAAATGAAGAGGATTTACAAGATTTATCAGAATCTTTTGATAAAATAGATGAAAATAGTGATATTTTAACTCAAAGTTGAGGATTTGATTTGATTCCAAATTTAGAAGAAGAAATTACACAAAGTTGAGAAGTTTTAAATGAAACTTTAGAAGTGTTAAACGAAGAAATTGAAATGGATAGTGTATTTTCAGATATTGGAGATGATTATAAATTTTTAGATGAAGTAAAATATTTTAAGGAAAATAATATAATTTCATGATTTTCAGATGGAAGTTTTAGACCAAAAAACAATGTTACTAGAGTTGAAGCTTTAAAAATTATGCTTTTGGCTAACAAAGTAGAAATAGTTAAATTTGATAAATCACTATTTGCTGATATATCAGCAAATAGTTGGGAAAATAATTATGTAATTGCTTGAGTTGAAGCTTGAATAGTAGATTCAAATAATAAATATTTTTCACCATTTAGAAATGTATCTAGAGTTGAAGCTTTAAAAATTATTTTGACTTTATGAAAAGTAGATTTTACTAGACTAGAAAATGATTTAAAATTTAGAGATGTTTCAGAGTCAGATTGGTTTTATAAATATGTAAATTATGCAATGAAAAATAATTTATTTGAAATAATTTGAAATAAATTTGAACCAAATAAGGCATTGACTAGGGAAGAATTAGTTTCAATACTTTATAAATATATTCAGAAATAATCTTGATAAATTAAAGACCGGTCTCGTAAGAGACCGGTCTTATTTAAAAAGTTAAATTTTTACATTAGTATCAAGCTTTCCTTTTCATCCGATAATTTCTATTAAATGATAAATTGCTAAAACAATTCATTTTCATAAATCATATCACAATCTTCATAATACAACTGATGTTTCAACGATTCAAACTAAAATTCACATTAACTGATCTGCAAGATTTTTTGGATTTTCTATTCTTTCTAAAAGTTTTGGAGAATACCATCATCTTGTTGTTAAATCATTAGCTGTTAATTTTAACTCTTCAAAATGTTTATTTAACATTTCAGACCTAAGTTCTTCAATTCAGCTTTGAATCTCTTTAGTTAATTTTTTTATTTCAATTATTTTGCTTGCTAAAGCTTCGTATTGTTTTTCTGATAAGTCTTGAGAATTATTTAGGTAGATTTCTCATGCATTTGCTTGTCTTTGTATCTCAGCAATCAGTGCATTTCTGAACTCTTGAGAATCTTCTTTTGTTTCTTCTTGTCATTTAGTTAGCTTAAAAGAAAAAAGATTATTTAGAGTATTTCACTTAAATTTAAATTCCCCCTCTATTTGAGAAACCAAAGAATTTATTTTCATGTCAATTCAGCTATTTGCGACTCTTTCTACTGAAGATTTAATTTGTTCAATTCACATTTTTTAAAAGTTAAATTTTAAGGTAACATATTAAAATATTTTAGTTATTTTACAAATAATTATATCTTTACATTTTTATAAATTATTGTTTTTTAATTCAATTTTTCATTATATTTTCTAGATCTTGAATTTCTTTTATAGCTAATTCTCAAAATTCTCAAGATCAATTTATATTTATAGTTCTTTTGAAATACATGAGAGCCAAACTATTTTTTCATAATGATTTTTCTAAATATCACATATTTAGTGTTAAAAGGGGATTTTTTGGATTTATTAAAAGTCATTTTTTTAGATATTCTGAAGCTTTTTCTAGATCTCAGGCTTCTCTTTTTATCCATCAAAGATATCAATAAAATATCTCATATCAATCTTTGTTTCTAAATTTTTGCAATCATTTTTCGCTCCACAATATAGCACTAGAAGTTTTTCACTCAATTATTGCATGATAAATTCATAGAGAAAAATCATTTATTTGAGCTGTTTCTTCTTTTAATAAAAGTCAAAAAATATTTAACATCAACCTTTTATTTCATAAAAGATAATAGTTATAAACAAGTTTTCTTAAAAGTTCTACTTTTGGCTCAAATCAATTTTTTAAAGCTGAATTATAATAAATATTACTTTTTTCAAAATCTTTTAGTTTAAAACTAATATTTCATAAAATATAAGTTATTTTCACATCATTTGGTTCTAAAAAATAGTATTTTTCTAAAGAAGTTTTTGAATTTTCTAAATCTCAAAGTTCATAATATCATTTTCAAATTATAAGTATAAGTGGTTTGTAATCGGATTTCCCAGATAATAAATTTTCTGACAAGATATTACTAACTGTATAAATTTTATCTTGAAAAATTGCTCAAATAATCAAAGCATCTTTATAATATAAATTATTACTTTGAAAGTTTTTATAATTTTCTATTGCAGTTTTTATATTTGCTAAATCACTAAATGTTATTTCGGGATTGTTAGTAAAAAATTCATCATAATTTTTTTTACATCAGTGAAAGTCAATTGTACAATTTATAGCATTTATATAATGAAAAGTCATTTCTTTATCAAGTTGTAAATCTCTTATTTTTTGACTTGTTTGTTTTACTTCATTTCCAGATTTATAATTAAGCGTATAAAGTAAAGTTAAAACATAATTTTGCTTTTCTTCTAAAGATAAAAAATTTATTATTTTTTCATAACTTTCTTTTGATTTATCAAATTCTTTTAAGTCAAAATAAATTTTACTCAATTTTTTTATAATTTGTTCATCATTTGGATTTTGCAACAATGCTTTTAAATATTCTTTCTTAGCAAGTTCTAGTTGATTTGATTCAAGAAAACTATCTCATCTTGCAATAGTTCATCTTAAAGAAAATCTTTTTCTAAGTATATCTATTTTTTCATCTTTGTTTTTTGTGATAACTTTATTTCAATTTTCACTTCATGAGTTTGAAGTTATTTCAAGGTTTTCTAATTCTTTTGAGATAATTTTTTGGTTTGATTTTAGATAATAATTATGTCAAAAATATCAAGATACACTAAGAATTAAAATAATTATAATTAAAGTTAAAATTTTTTTCATATTTTGTTGCTTTTAAATAATTTTTCCTATTATAAAAATAATTAGTAAATAACAAGTTTAATTATGTTAAAAAAAATAGCTTCAAATACTATTTCACAAATACTTTCAAAAGTTGCTACTGCGATAATTTCAATATTTTTAATATCATCTTTGACGAAATATTTAACTCCAGAAATGTATTGACAATACAATAAAATCTATAATTATCTGTCAATTTTTACTTTTTTAGCTGATTTGTGACTTTACACTATTTCAGTTAGAGAAATATCAAAAAATAAAGACTTATCAGAAAAAATAGTTTGAAATGTCATGAGTTTGAGGTTTATTTTATGAATTGGAGTTATAGTTTTATCTATTTTAATAGCACTATTTTTACCAGGATATAACACAAAAGTTTCTTTGATTTCTATTTTTATTATTTCAATTTTTTCAGTTTTTAGTTTGATGAATTCTTCAGTTTTGTCTTTGATGCAAGCTTATATGAAAATAGAATTTTCCTCTCTTACTTTTGTATTATGAAAAATCGTAAATTTATTTTTGATTTTATGAGTGGTTTTTATAGTTTTTCCAAAATCTGAAACTTTTAGCTTTGATATGGCATTTATACTTATTATGATAAGCTGACTTTTGTGAATAATGGTAAATTTCTTTTTAAATTTTTATTATGCAAACAAAATAGTAAAAGTTAGACTTTTGTTTGATATAGAATACATGAAGTATCTTTTTAAAACTTCGTTTGCTTATTGATTTGCTTTATTTTTAAGTGTAGTTTATTTCAAAGTTGATGTAATTTTGATTTCACTTATTGAAACTTGAACAAAAGCAGATGTAAGTATAGCTCTTTATTCGTTGCCGATGAAAATCATAGAAGTTTTGATGGTAATTTGAATGTTTTTTTTAAATAGTATTTTACCGAGTTTAAGTGAATATTTTAAAGAAAATAAATATGAAAAATTACAAATCTTGATAAATAATAGTTTTAAATTTTTATTTTCATTTTCGTTTTTGATAGTTATTTTTTGAATTTTATTTTGAAAAGAGATGATTTCTATTATTGCAACGCCAGATTATATTGATAAAAATATCTACACTTACACTTCTTATGATGCTATGTTTATAGTTTTATTTGTGCTATTATTTTACTTCATTTCTTCACTTTTTAATTATGTTTTTATAGCATCAAAAAATGAAAAAATTATTTTGTGGGTAAATATTTTTATAACGATTTTTAATATAGTTTGAAATATAATTTTGATTCCAAAATTTAGTTTTATTGGATCAGCACTTGTAACTCTTTTTAGTCAAATAGTTTTGTTTTGACTTTTATACTATTTTTCTAGAAAAATAGTGAAAATTAATTTTGATATTTTGTATATTTTTAAAGTTATACTTTTTTCTATTTGAATCTATTTTTTATGAGATTATTTTTTAAAAAATTTTGGTTTTTGAAATATTTTCGATATTTTTGTTTATTGAATTCCAATTACTTTGATATTTGTAGTTTTTTTATTTTTTATAAACAAAAAAGAATATCTTGATTACAAGAAAGATAAAGTTGTTATTGATAATGAAAATTTAACTATTTAAATTATTTCTGAGATTTTTCTAAAAGTCAAGAAACTGTATTTAGTTTTATAGTATTTGTAAAAGCTTTATAGTTTGTAGTTATTTCAAGTATTTTATCGTTTGGTGAAGAACATCAAGATAAGGTTATATTATTTTTTGAGATTTCTATATCAACATAACTTCAAGTTTCAGAATTTAAATTATCAATTGATAAGCATTTTAACTGAGAAATTTTTGAATTTTGATTTAAAAAATCAACTCTGAAATCATTGTAATTGTAAATTGTTCATCAACTTGAATATTTTGCGCTTATACTTCCATTTCAATTTGTGTCTAAATTTATTATCCATTTTTCAGGATATGTAAGTGTACTTCAACTTCAAACTCATTTTCAAAATAATGCATTATTTCTAACTTTTTCTATATTTGTAAAAATATCATTTGAGAATAAAAGTGAGTTTTGTTTGTCTATTTGTGGGTTAAATTGTATATTTGATGCTCAAATTGCTAGTATTCATATAATAGCAACAACAACCATAAGCTCAAGTAAGGTAAAACCAGATAAAGTTTTTTTCATAAAAGATTTGCAAATAAGTAAAAAATGTGGTATAATCGAGACGTAATTTAAAATATTCTAAAAAAGTTACAATATTTTACAAATTTATTTTTATTTATTAATTTATTAGTTTATGTATAATAAAATAAAAAGTGTTTTAGCTATAGCTATAGCTTTAACTATTTGACTATCTTTTTCTGAGTTGTCAGCTGCTTCTGGAGATACTCAAACAGGTTCTACTTCTACTTGAACAACTTCATATGGTTTTTCTATGACTGAAGTAAATGTTGTGGATGCTAGTACTTTAAAAATTTCTTTTTCTAAAGATTTAATTGAAGATACTTCAATGTTTGAATTTTTATTAACTCCAAAAGCTGATGAAACTAGAGAATTAGCTTTAACAGGACTTGTTTTATCTGCATCAAATGAATTAACTGCTACTTCAGTTGAATCTTTAACTCCTAATACTGAATATAATTTAGTGGTTGTATTTGCTTCAGATAAAGAAGGAAATGTAATTGAAAATTGAGTTGATGGAATGATTACATTCGTTACTCCAGAAGTTTTCCCAGAAGCTGGTGTTGTAACTGAAATTCCAGAAGAAATGACAGCTGCTCCAGTAGAAACAATGACTTGAACTGAATCAACAGGTTCTACTTTAACATGAGTTACTACTGAAACTGCTGCTACTGAAGCTCAAGCGTTACCACAAACTTGAACAAAAGAAATGATGATTATAGTTTTAGCTATGATTTTAGCTTTATGATTTATGTTTGTAAGAAGAAAGGCATAATTTGCTTTACAAAAATATAAAAAACTTCACTTAATTTAAGTGAAGTTTTTTATATTTGAGTTCTTTTCTTTATATTTATAAATAATCAAATTATAGTTAAATTTTTAAATCTTAATAATTTATTTAACTTTACCATCATTTTTTTATAAATATCAATTTTTTTTCATATTTCATCACTGACTTCTAAAAATAAGTCTCTTATAAGTAAAAATTTTTCATCCTTTTGAATCTTTGGGTGTTTATTTATAACCTTGAAAATAAAATTTAATTCATGATGTATAAGTATTTCATTGTTTATTTTAAATAAAAAACTTTCATCATAGTTTCAAAACTCAGCTTTTCTCAGTTTCATAACTTGTGAAAAAACTTCATCATGCTTTGTTAAATATTTTTTTGATATTTCATATAAAGATGGAATTAAATTTGTTCTTTTTTCAAAAAGAGAAATAATTTGTTTTTCTAAAAGTTTTAATTTATCATCAAAAAATATCAAAAATAAATTAAATAAAATCACAAAAGTGATTATTGCTGAAATAATGTAAATATATAAAATATTCATTTTTTAAAATTAAAAAATATTTACTAATTTATATTTATAATTAGATATAAATCAAATTTTTAAAAACACTATACAAAAATATAGTTTTTATTTGACTTTAAAAAAAATAATAATAGAGTAATAATACTATAAAAAATATAGCTTTTATTTTTCTAATTTTGAAAATATGTTAGAGCAAAATATGGAAAATGCATTTTTAAATGCTAGAAAACAAATTAAAAAATCTTGTGATTTGTATGAATGATGTCATGACGATGAAAATAAATATGAAATAATTTCTCATCCAAGAAGAATTATTGAAATAAATATTCCTGTAAAAATGGATGATGGAAGAATTGAGACTTTTACTTGATTTAGAAGTCAGCACAACGATGCAAGATGACCATTTAAATGATGAATTAGATTTCACCCAGATGTATCAAGAGATGAAGTAAAAGCACTTTCTATGTGGATGACTTTTAAGTGTGCAGTTGCTGACATTCCACTTTGAGGTTGAAAATGATGAATTATAGTTGATCCAAAAAAATTATCACAAACGGAACTTGAAAGACTTTCTAGATGATATGTAAGAGAATTATATAAATATTTATGACCTGAAATAGATGTGCCGGCTCCAGATGTAAATACAAACCCAAAAATAATGGCTTGGATGATGGATGAGTATTCAAAGTTAGTTTGAGTATATTCTCCAGGAAGTTTTACCGGAAAACCAGTCTCAAGTTGATGAAGTTTAGGTAGAGATAAAGCAACAGCTCAGGGATGAGTTTTTGTTTTAGAGGAAATATTAAAACTTGAAAATATAGATATAAAGTGAAAAAAGGTAATTATTCAATGAGCTTGAAATGCGTGACTTACTGTAACGCAAATGCTTGAAGATTTATGAGCAATAATAGTTTGAATAGCTGATAGTGCTTGATGAATTTACAATAATAAATGAGTTAATTTAGAGGAAATCAAAAATCTAAAAAAATCAAAAAAATCAGTTGTGGCTTATTCTGACTGACAAAAAATCTCAGCTTTGGAAATACTCGAATTACCTTGTGATATACTTATTCCAGCTGCACTTGAAAATCAAATTACTTCTAAAAATGCCTCAAATATAAAAGCTAAAGTTATACTAGAACTTGCAAATGGGCCTATAACTCAAGATGCTGATGAAATACTTTTTAAGAATTGAATTATAGTTATTCCTGATATATTAGCTAATTCTGGTGGAGTAATTGTAAGTTATTTTGAGCAAGTTCAAAACAATACAAATTATTATTGGTCTTGAGAAGAAGTTGATGAAAAATTATTTAAAAAAATTACTCTGTCAGCAAAGCAAGTTCATGAAACAGCAAAAAAATACTGAACTTTCTTAAGAAGTTGAGCATATATAATTGCTATGAAAAGAATATTTGACGCGATGAAAGATAGGGGAGAGATATAAAAAAAGTAATTTGATTTTGATGAAATTTTACTATAATAAAAACACTTTATTTTATATATGATTTTATGTTTTCTTGAATAATAGAAAAAAAAGCTAAAATTTTAGCAATTGATAAATGAAATTTTACAGTTGAAAATGTGTTTGATGAGCCACTTCAAATAGGTCAAAGTATAGCTCATGATGGAGCTTGTATGACAATTACAAGTTTTGATAATAAAAAATATAGTTTTTTTGCAATGGAAGAAAGCTTGAAATTAACAAATTTTTCTACAAAAAAGCTTTGAGATTTTTTCAATGTTGAAAGATGTGTGAAAGTTTGAGATAGACTTGATGGACATATAGTTTCTGGGCATATTGATATAACTTGAGAGATTTCTAAAATTATAAAAAATTCTGATGATTCTTTAGAAGTTTTTGTTAATTTTTCTCCAGATTTTTCAAAATACATTATTCCAAAATGATCTATAACTATAAACTGAGTAAGTTTGACAATTGTTCAAGAATGAGCTGATTTTTTATCAATTTCACTTATACCTATAACTCAAGAAATCACAAATTTATGAACCTTAAAAATTTGAGATAAAGTGAATTTGGAATTTGATATTGTTGGAAAATATATTTATAAAAATAATAAAATTTAATTTAGCCCTCACCCCTAGCCCCTCTCCTTTGGAGGAGAGGTGAATATAGGAAAATATTTTTCTCCCCTTCTCCCCCGAGGGAGAGGGGTCGGGGGTGAGGGGGTTACATTATAACCAATTTTTTATGTCTAATTATAAAACACAATTACAAGATATTTCTTGAATAGATAAAAACGCAAAAATAGTTTTTGTTACTGCTGAATTTAATAGAGAATTTACCTCTTGACTAGAAAATGAATCAGAAAAATTTTTAAATGAACATGGTTTTTCTAATATTAAAAAATATTTAGTTCCGTGAGCTTATGAGATTCCTGCTTTATTAAAATTGGTAGTTGAAAAGCAAAAGCCAGATTTAATAATTTGCTTTTGAGTAGTTATTAGATGAGAAACGACTCATTATGATATGGTAGCATGAGAATCAGCAAGATGAATCATGAATGTAACTCTAGAAAATCCTGAAATATCTATAATTAACTGAATTTTAACTTGTGAAAATGAAGATCAAGTTGCATCGAGAATTGGAAGTTGATACGTTTTAGCTTGACTTAATTTATTAGCTGAAAAAAAGAAAATATAATGTTTCAAAAAATACACTGAAAAGTTTTAGAGTGAAAAAAACTTGGAAAAACTATATGATTTCCAACAGCAAATGCTTTCTGTAATAATGAAAATATTTCTGATGGGACTTATAGAATAAACATAATTATTGACTGAAAAAAATATGCTTGAATTTGAGCTTTTTTGAGTGAGAAAAAACTTTTTGAGGCTCATATTTTTGATTTTGATGAAGATATTTACTCTAAAGAAATTGAAATTTATGTTTTATATAAAATTAGAGAAAATAAAAAATTTTCTTCACTAGATGAACTAAAAAATCAGATTTCAAAAGATAGAGATTTTGCAAAAAACAAAGAAATAGTTGTAATGACTTTTTGAACTTTTGATTTTTTTCATGAAGGACATAAATATTTTTTAAATTATGCAAAAATTTTTTGAGATAAACTTATAACAATTATTGCAACAGACAAAAACGTTTTTAAAATCAAATGATTTTTACCAAAATTTAATGAACTAGAAAGAAAAAATGAAGTAGAAAAATCTGGAATTTCTGATACAGTTTTTGTTTGAAATGAAGAAAATCCTATGTATTTTATAGAAAAATACAAACCAGATGTAGTTTGTTTATGATATGATCAAACTTGATTTACTTATTTGTTAAAAGATTTTATTTTGAAAAATAATCTAAAAACTCAAATAATTAGAATAGAGTCTTATAAACCAGAAATTTATAAATCAAGTATTTTGAAAAAGAACTTGTTAAGTCCGGACTCAACAAAATTTGATTAAATAAAATTTTAAACTTAAATGTAGTTGATTAAACTAGAGTCCGGACTTTTAAAAAAATGTTGAAAATTTTTTTATTTCATTATAATGAGAATTATTATCATTTAACTTTAAAAAATATGTTACA
>CAYOIP010000012.1:0-26457 GCA_964404065.1 uncultured Candidatus Peribacteria bacterium | reverse complement strand
AAACAAAATTTGACAAAAAAAATAAAAGTATATTATAAAAAAAATACTTACATGATTTTTGAAAAAAATATGGATGAATGTAATAGTTGTGTTTGATATTGTTGAGATTTTAATAGATGTTTATCTGTTAATCAAACAACTGATATTGTTTCCCTTAGAGTTCAATTTTTATTAATTTCAAGATATTTTGACTGAGATTTAAATGATGAAAAAGTTTATGAGTGGGTAATGAAGTATAGGCTAAAATTTAGAGAGGTTTGGAATAATATTATTAATTGATGAGAACAAGTTTGTATAGAAAAAATTGAATGACAAATTTACCAAGATAATAAAAGCGCTTGAGTGGCTATCAACCACGAGCCAGGAGAAGAACTTGCACTTGCTGCATAAGTAGAACTCTTCGGAGAAAAAACTTCGTTAAAAAATAAAAATTAAGTATTAGCTTTTCTGGTGGTACCTCCCCGCAATACTGCGGGGCCGAAAGCACAAAAATAATATTATTTTTGTGCTTTTTTTAATTTAAAAAATTATGAAAAAAATTGATTTAACGAATTTATTAAAGCTTGTTGAAGAAAAGTATGAAATAGATACTAATGAGTGGCACGGGAAAGAAATATGATTTTATTTATCTGAACTTGAGTGAGAAATATCAGAAGTTAGGGAAGAGTTAAAAAAAGATAATTCAGTTTATTTAGAAGATGAGTTATGAGATATATTTCGGTGTTATTTAAATTTTTTAAAAAAGTTAGAAAAAAACTGATATATTGAGAGTGTTGAAGAAGTATTTTTACATGCTGACAAAAAATTCAGTGATAGAATAAATTGAAGAAGAAACTGAATAGATTGGGAAATTACGAAAAAACTACAAAAAGAAGAACTAAAAAATAGACATAATTTAAAATATAATTAATCTTTATGAAAATAGCTATTTGAACACTTAAAACACCAAAAGTTGAATGAATTAAAGCTTGATTTAAAAGTTGTCCTTATTTTCCTTGAATTGAAGCAGAATATATATTAGAATCTGTACCATCTGATATTTCAGATATGCCATTATCAATAGAAGAAACAATGAAATGAGCAAAAAATAGAGCCCAAAATGTAAAAAAGAAATGAATTGTTGCTGATTATTATATTGGAATAGAAGGTTGAACTACAGATATTATGTGAAAAAAATATATTGGTTGAATAGTTTATGTTGAAAATGATAAATGAGAATGACATTTTTGATTTTCTCCAATGATTGAAGTGCCAAAATTGGTTGAGAAAAAATTGTATGATGAATGACTAGAGCTTGGACCTGTTATGTCAGAACTTTCTTGAATAACAAATATTCAGTCTCAAAACTGAAGTATGTGAGCTTGGAGTGATGATATGTTTACTAGAAAAGACGAATTTGAAGATGCTTTTAAAGCTGCAATTGCACCATTTTATAATAAATTTTATAAATTAAATTAAAAAACTATGAATAATAAAGAAATTTATGAAAATTATTTAAAAAAGATAAAAGAAGTATTAGAGGCTGATGATTTTGCTTCACTTGATTATATTCTTGAGTATATGTACACATCATGACTTCCAGATGAAGTACTTGATGAAATTGATGATATTTTACAAGAAGTAACTCTTTATATTGAATTAAAAGATAAAGAATATAAAGAAACTGCTTTAGAATTTATAAAAGAATATGAGTAAAATGTATGAAAAAGTCGTCTTTTTCATACAAAATTAAAAATTCTCTCACTGTATTATTTCATACAGCTCGCTAAAATTTTTAATTTTTCAAGAAAAATACTTCCTTTTTGATACATTTTGTAATTTTAATTAACTATTTTATGACAAAAAAAATATTTATTATCTGAGGTTGAGTAGATGCTTCAAACTTTGCTAGTTTTGAAGATTATTTGCTACAAGAAGATTTTAATCCTTATGAGGAAAAACTAAAATGATGGAAAGATAATTTGCTTTCAGATTTATGAAATGGATTTGAAGTAATTAGAATTCCAATGCCAAATAGTCATTTTGCAGAATATAATTACTGGAAAATCGCGTTTCAAAAAGCCTTACCTTATTTTGGAGAAAAAAATATCTTAGTTTGACATTCGCTTTGAGGAACATTTTTACTAAAATATTTAAGTGAAAATAATTTGGAGAATCTGAGCCAAATTCATCTAGTTGCTCCAGCTAGTCAAGATACTCCAGATGAGAAACTTGGGAGTTTTGAATTAGAGAATTTAGAAATTTTTAAAAAATATGAAAATATAACAAATTTTTATTTTTCAAAAAATGATTATTGTGTTCCATTTTCACAATGTTTAGAGTTTCAAAAAATTTTAAAAAATACTAAATTTAATATTTTTGAAGATAAAGGACATTTTAGAAGCTCTGAGGTTGAGCATTTTGAGGAACTTGTTAGTAATATTAATAAATAGATTATGGAAACAGAAGGTTTTTATGATGAATTGGGAAAATTAGATGTTTTAAAAAGATTAGAACTTTGATTTTTGGTTGAAGAAATTTTATATAAAGAGATTATTCACATTTTAAATGAGTTATTAAATATTCTAGGATTAAATGATTGACTTTATAAAGTTTGGTTAGGAAGATTACCAAAGGAAGTATGAATAACAGAATATTTACAGTTAGAAAAAGAACATGTTAGATGAAAAAATTCATTAACTTGAGCAAAATCTCAAATATGAATTAATATAATTTTAGTTTTAGATTTGTTTTTAAAATGAGATTATAATTGAGCTTTAGATTGATTGGCCGATGTTTGGAATTATGCTGAATGAATTAATTTAGAAGAGGATAGATTTTATAAACTACTTAATGAATTAGGTAGAGTTATAAGTGAAAGAACTAAAAAATAAGTAACCCATCCCATCCTTCCCTTAAGTCTAAGGGAAGGTGAAAGTAATTTTATTTTTAACTTTAAATTTATGAGATTGACTTGATGATGAATAATTATTGATAAAGATAAAAGAATTCTTTTAATAAAAAGAAGTAATTATACAAAAATGTTTCCACATCATTGGAGTTTGCCTTCTTGAAGATGAGAAGAGTGAGAAACTCCAGAAGAAACTGTAGTTAGAGAAGTGTTTGAAGAAGCTTGATTAAAATTTGAGCCAACAAAGCTTTATATGGAATGTTTTATGGAACATTCTTGAACAAAAGTTCACTCTCATAGATATTTATGAAATCGGACTTGAAAAGTAAATATTCAAGACGAAGAATGCGACTGATTTGCTTGGTATACTTATGAAGAAACAAAAAGTTTAAAAATAGCTTTTGATTATGGGGAGATGATTGAAAAATTGTATGATGAGGGGATTATTGGGTAAAATAAATATTAAAAAATTAATTTTAAAAATATGATTAGAGAAAAGTTTGATAAATGGAATGTTTTGAAAAAAGATTTACACATAAATTTAAATGAAACTTTTTATGTAAAACAAAGAGAGATTTGGAGTGTATATATGTGACAGAATATTTGATTTGAAGAAGATTGAAAAATGAGAAACTTATGAAAGACCTATTTTAGTTTTAAAGAAAATTTGAATAATGTATTTATGTTTAAGTATGACAACTAAATGAAAAGATAATGATTTTTATCATAAATTACCTGATGATATTTCAAGAGAAAATTCATTTGTAATATTATCTCAACCAAAACTTCTTGATATAAAGAGATTTCATTATAAAGTTTGAAGTTTAGATAAAGAAAGTTTTAAAGAAGTACAAAAAAACTTAAAACTCTTTGGTTTTAAGTAATTGTTACCCTCTTGCGAGGGAGTCCCGAAGGAAATTTGTAAGAGTATTATATGAAAATCTTTTACAAAAGCAAATTTTTTAATTCCCCCTTTCCCAAAGGGGGTGGTCGAAGACCGGGGGATTAAAAGCTGAAAATATAATTTAATTTTTAATTTAACTCTTATGCAAATATATAAAAATATTGATTGAAATTTAAAACAAATTCAAGAAGTTTGATTTGAATTAGAAAAGCATATGCAGGCATTAACTGAGAATAATCTTGAAAGTGTTTTTTGATTAGAATTTATTGTCACTGAATTTCAATTAAATAATTTAAGAATTGATAGTTTAGCTTTTGATAATGAATCGAATTCATTTGTTATTATTGAATATAAAAGATGAAATAGTTATTCTGTTATTGATCAATGAATGAGTTATTTATCATTGATGTTAAATAATAAAGCTGATTTTGTACAAGAATTATCAAGAAAAAGAAATAAGTTTATTGATACAAAAAGTATTGATTGGTCTCAAAGTAAAGTAATTATAATAGCAGATAGTTTTAATAGATATCAAAAAGAATCAATAAATTTTAAAGATTTAGCGATTGAATTATGGGAGTTAAAAAACTTTAATGATTGAACTATAGTTTTTAATCCAATAAAAGCATCAAATATTTCAGAAAGTATAAAAACTGTAACAAAATTTGAGACTAAAGAATTTGAAAATATAAGCAAAGAAATAAAAACTTACACTATTGAGGACCACTTTAAAGAAGATTGGGATAATTCAAGAGAGTTATATGAAGAATTAAGAGAAAGAATAATGTCATTAGATACAAGAATTGAGGAAAAAGCTGTTAGTCCTTATATTTGATATAAAATATGAAATAAGGTTGCAATTTCTATAAAAATTCAAAAATCTAAAATAGTTTTAGAATTACTTAGAGTTAAGCCAAAAGATTTAAATGATCCAGAAAATAAAACTAAAGAAGTTGAAGGAGCAATGAGAATGTGGAATAAAGATGTGACTAATTATAATATAAATAATAGAGATGATATAGATTATTGAATTATGCTTGCAAAACAGGTTTTAAAAAAATTTTTCTAAATTTACCCCCTAACCACCCACACTATGACATTTAAACAAGTAAACCCGCGTCAATCTTTCCCAGAATTAGAGAAAGAAATAATCCAAGATTGGAAAGCAAATAATACATTTAAAAAATCTATAGAAACGAGAGAAAACTCTGAAGAGTTTGATTTTTATGATGGTCCTCCATTTGCCACTGGTACTCCACACTATGGACATATCTTGGCTGGAACTATAAAAGACGTAATTCCTAGATACCAAACTATGCTTGGGCGTAAAGTTGATAGAAAATTTGGTTGGGATTGTCACTGACTACCTATCGAAAATATCGTAGAAAAAAAACTTCAAATATCAGGTAAAGATGATATTGAAAATAAAGTTTGAGTATTTGATTTTAACGAAGCTTGTAGAGCGAATGTTTTTTGATATGTTGATGAATGGAAAAAATCAGTAGAAAGAATGTGAAGATGGGTTGATATGGAAAATGATTATAAAACTATGGATACCAACTTTATGGAATCAGTTTGGTGGGTATTTAAAAGCATTTATGATAAATGATTAATTTACGAAGGAAATAAAATAGTTCCTTACTGTCCTCGTTGTACTACTCCACTTTCAAACTTTGAAGTAAATCAATGATATAAAGATAAACAATCAAAAACTGTTACTGTAAAATTTAAAGTAAAAACTGATAAACCAGAAATAAATTATAAGGATTCGACTTGAATAGTTGTAAAAAACTCAAAATGACAAATATTACTTTGAAAAAAGAAATCTAACGGATTATTTTCTTTTCCATGATGAAAAACTGAAAAATGAGAAAGTCCTATTTCTTGTATCAAAAGAGAATTAATGGAAGAAACTTGATTGGAATTAAAAAATGAAAACCTATTTTCTTGTAATACAAGTTTTTCTAATTGACAGGATTGGAAAGAACATGTTTATGAAATGTTTTTAGAAGATGAAAGCTTATTAAAAAATATTGAGAAAGATAAATTTGAATACTGGAAATTTTTTGATATAGATGATGTTTTATTAAATGAGAATAATTTTGAAGTTCATTCCTTTAATGTTTATAATCAAATAATATGAAAAAAATCAACTTCAAGTTATCACTCAACTTGAAACAAATACATCCTAGCTTGGACGACAACTCCTTGGACTTTGTATGCTAACTTGTGACTTGCAGTTTGAATTGATATAGATTATGTAGAATTATTTGATAAAACAAATGGTGATACTTATGTATTAGCTTGAGATAAAGTAAAAGATTATTACAAAAAAGAGGAAGATTATGAAATACTAAGAAGCTATAAATGAGCTTGTTTAGTTGGTATAAAATACGAACCACTTTTCCCAGATTTTGATCCGAATATTAACCCCGGGGTTTATTCAACCCCGGGGTTGAGGAAAGGTAAAAATGCATTTAGCGTAGTTGCCGGGCATCATGTAACAACTGAAACTTGAGTTTGAATCGTTCATATAGCTCCTGCTTATGGGGAAGACGATTTTATCATTTGAGAAAAAGAAGATTTATGATTTGTGGCTCATATAGATAATTCAGGAAAAACTTACAATTTACTTGATAAAAATGGAATCAATGTTTTTGATTTCAATGAAATGGTTATTTCAGAACTAAAAGAACAAAAATTACAAGTAAATATTGGGACAATAGTTCATTCTTATCCCCATTGCTGGAGATGTGATACACCACTAATTTATAGATGAATTTCTGCTTGGTATGTTGCCGTTGAAAAAATCAGAGATAGAATGGTTGCAAATAATCAGGAAATCACTTGGGTACCTGAAGTTATAAAAGATTGAAGATTTGGTAAATGGCTAGAATGAGCTCGTGATTGGAATATTTCAAGAAATAGATATTGGGGATCAGCAATTCCTGTTTGGCAATCAGAAGACAAAAAAACTGAAGTGTGTGTTGGAAGTATAGAAGAACTTTACGAACTTAATAAAGAATATGGTCAAATTGAGAAAATCCCTCACCCTAGCCCTCTCCTTTGAGAGGAGAGGGAACTTAAAAACTCCCCTTCTACTCCCAAAGGAGAAGGGGGTGGGGGATGAGGGTTTAAATATTTCTATACATCATCAGGAAAAGAAGTAGATCTTCATAAACATTTTGTTGATGAAATATTTGTTAAACATCCAAAAACATGAGAAAAACTAAAAAGAATTCCTGAAGTACTTGATTGTTGGTTTGAGTCTTGAAGTATGCCATATGCTTCAAAACATTATCCTTTTGAAAATAAGGAGAATTTTAAATTCCCAGCTGATTTTATCGCAGAATGACTTGATCAAACCAGAGGTTGGTTTTATACACTTATAATTTTATCAACAGCACTTTTTGATAAACCAGCATTTTTAAATTGTGTAGTAAACTGAATTATCTTGGCTGAAGATGGGAAAAAAATGTCGAAAAGTTTAAAAAATTATACTGACCCAAATATCTTGATGGATAAATACGGAGCTGATGCTATGAGATTTTATTTGATGAATTCTCCTGTTGTTGAAGCTCAAGATTTGAGATTTAGTGACGCTTGAGTTGAAGAAGTAGTTAAAAAAGTTATTTTACCACTTTGGAATACTTACTCATTTTTCACAACTTATGCTAATATAGATAAATTTGAGCCAAAAACTTGAAATATTTATTATGTTCGTCATGGTCAGACAGATAATAATGCAAACTGAATAGTAAATGGTTGAGATGATGATATTGATTTAAATCAAAAGGGAATAGAGGATACACATAAATTAGCAAAACAAATTATTGCATCATGAATTAAGTTTGACACAATAATTACTTCTCCAATGCTTAGAACAAAACATACTACAAAAATATTAAAGTCATATTTTAATTATGAAGTTGAGATTGTAGAAGAAAAAGCTTTTAGAGAACAATCTTATTGAGAATTTAGAGGTATGACACATGATGAAATAAAAGTAAAATATAATTGTAAAACAAACAGTGATTTAACAAGAGTTTATAGAAATAATTCAGAAGAAAACTCACAAAGTTTTGAAAAAAGAGTTTTAGAATGATATTTAAATGTCGAGAAAAAATATGAGTGAAAAAATGTTTTAATAGTAGCTCACGGGTGAGTGTTTAGACCAATAAATAAATACATAAATAATTTAACTCATGATGAGGCATTTTATTGAGTTTGATGAATTAGAACTTCCAAACTTTATAAATTACCAAACTACTCAAAATCAAATAAATTAGATAAATGGATTATTTCAGAATTAAATATTTTATCTTCAGAAGTTTCAAACGCTTTGGATAATTATAAACTAAATGAAGCTGCAAAACCAATTGTAAAATTTATGGATAATCTGACAAATTGGTATGTAAGACGTTCAAGAAAAAGATTCTGGTGAAATGAGATGACGCAAGATAAACTAGAAGCGTATAATACTTTATATGAAATTCTAGTTGAAACTTGTAAAATTATTGCTCCATTTATGCCATTTGTTTCAGAAAATATATTTAAAAATTTAACAGGAAAAGAGTCAGTTCACTTAGAACTTTTCCCAGTTAAAAATCCCGCATTTATTTTTGAAGATTTAAGTAAAAATACTAAAGAAGTTCAAGATATAATTACTCTTGGATTAGCAGCCCGTGCTAATGCAAAACTAAGAGTTAGACAACCATTGCAATATATAAAAGTTACTCATAAATTAGATGATTATTTTGAAGAAATATTAAAAGAAGAATTAAATGTAAAAGAAATAAGAGTATTTAGCGAAAATGAAATTCCATCTCAAATTTGTAAACCAAATGCTAGACTTATCGGTCCAAAGTTTTGATGAGATGTAAAATTTATTATATCTGAAGCTAAGCAAGGGAATTTCAAAATACTTGAAAATTGAAATGTAAAAGTAGGAGAATTTGAATTACAAGTAGGGGAATTTGAAGTAGAATTTGTTTCAAATGAATCATCTAAAAATACGAATGAAATTTTAGAAAGTTGAAATGGAATGGTTGTAGCTCTTGATACAACTATAACTGAGGATTTAAAACTTGAATGATATACTCGTGATATAGTTAGACATATTCAAGAATCAAGAAAAGATGCAAACTTCAATGTTGATGATAGAATAGAAATAAGTATTTCTTGAGATAATTTAATAGAAAATATCTTGACAAAATTTAAAAATTACATACAATCTGAAACTCTTTCAACGATAGTTTCTAATTTAGAAAAAGCTGATTTAGAAAAAGAAGTTGAAATAGAGGATATAAAAATTATTTTAAAACTAAAAAAATAATATGAGTTATAAATGAAATTGAATTACTACTTATCATCCAAGTTCTTTAATTAAAGCTAACGAGCCTCAAAAAAACCCAGTTGAAGAGCTTGTAGAACAAGCAAGGGCTAGATTAGAATTTTATAGACAACTTCAAGCAAAAAAATAATACCACAAATTTGTGGTATTATTTTTTTGCTTTTTAATTTTAAATATGCTAAAATATATAATAAATATTTAATTAAATTTTATGAAAAAATACTCATTTGTAATATCAAATAAAACGTATTTAGTAAATGATGAAAAAGATCTAGAAACACTTTTTAAAATATTTTATTCACCATCTAATATTTCAAGCATAATTTCTTGGAATATTTTGATGGAAATAGACACGGATTTAGAACAAATTATTGTCAGTTATAACTGACTTTTATGATGTTTAAAATATCTAAATGAAAAAAATTGATTTTTACTTTTAGTAAAGCTTTGAGATATTTTAATTGATTTGATAGAAGATAGTGAAGATTTAGCAGAAATACTTTCTCGTATTCCGGATGAAAAAAATAAGATTAAGCTTTTAAATATCTTAAGAGCAAAATGATTAACAAAGATTTTGTTTGATGCACATGATTTGGGAAATATATTTGCGTGGTTATATGGAGATTCTCAAAGAGAATTTATAGATTTGCTTGGAGAAAAATTTATAAAAGAAATATTTTTTAGAACAAATGAAATTATAATGACTTTGCATTATTTAACAGATGAAAACAAAGATTATTTAATGAATATTTTGTGACTTGAAGGGACTAAAAGTAAAATAAAAACATCTAAAAATTTACTTGTTATGTTTAAATGATTAACGGATAAAAAGTGATTTGAATTACTTGAAAAATTCTCAAAAAATGAGATTTTTAATATGTTTAGAAATGATGATGAGTTTTATAATTTTTTATTAAGACTACCTGAAAATAAAGAAAAAATATTTTTAAATTATTTAAAAAAATAATATGGATATAAATAAAAGAATAATTAAAAAAACTATTGAATTAAAACTTAATTGAGATATTAAGGCTTTTGAGACTGAATTAGAAAAGTTAGATAAATTAAAATGATGTAAATACGAGATAATTGATGCACATATTCACATAGTTGATTTTTTAGGGAAGACAAAATGATTAAAAAAATTACTAGAATGTATGGATAAATCAAATATAAAAGCTTGAGTTATATTTTGAATGCCAGTTATAAAATCATGGAATGAAAATGAAAAACACAGACCGAATTATTATTTAGATGATGATAATAAATGTTATTATTATTCTAATACTGATGCAATTGTTGCAAAAGAATATTTAAGTTTAAGTAAAAAAGAACAAGAAAGATTTTTTCCACTTTTATGTTGATTTAATCCATCTGATATAAATTCTGTTGAACATATAATTAATACTTACAATACTTTTCCTTGAGTTTTTTATTGAGTTTGAGAGGTGTTTTATAGACATGATGATTTAACTCATTTGACTTACGGGGAACCACCAAGGATGAATACCGAGGCCACTAGAAGATTGCTTGAATTTATAACAAAATATGATTTACCTCTTTGTATTCATAATAATATTACAGCTCCATGAATTTCTGATTATCCAAAATTTTTACATGAAATGGAAGAAGTAATTAGAGAGTTTCCAAAAGCAAGAGTTGTTTTATCTCACTGTTGAGCTTCAAGAAGACTCAGAGCACCATATTATACAAAGATGATTTCAAGGCTTTTGAGAGAATATCCTGGGCTTTATGTTGATTTTTCTTGGGTTGTATTTGACGAGATAATTGCTATAAATGATACTTCTATGCAAGATTGGGTAGAATTAAGTGAAAAATTTTCTGATAGAATTATGATTTGAAGTGATGTTTTATGAGATGCTTTTGAAGAAATCTGAGTAATAAATTCTAGATTTAATAGTTTTTTAGATAGATTATCTTCTAAAACTAGGGAAAAAATTTGTATAAAAAATGCATTAGAAGTTTATTCTAAATCAAAAAATAAGGTTGAAAGGAACAAAACAAAAATTTATCCAAAATTATCAGATTTTAAAAAATAATTTGAAAAATAAAAAAAATGTTTATTATGTTCTCTTATAATTTCAAAAAATAATTAATGAGAACAAAATTAGACTATAATACAGATAAAACTTTACTATCAGGAGAAGTTTTATGAAATTTTTTTACTCTTTCAAATTTTAAAGAATTTTTTTCACAATTTCAAGTTATATTTTATTGACTGGCACTTTTTTGAGTTTCAAATCTAGCTACTAAAGAAATAAATTGAGTATTTGAAGAAATAAAATATGATACTGCTCAGGTTTTGAATCAAAAATTATGAGCTGATTTTGATATATCAAAACAAGAAGCTATTGATAAAATATTTCAAAAAGTTAAAAATAATTTATGAAACCAAGATATAGATTCTCCAGAATTTCAAAAAAAACTATATGATGAAATAAAGGCTTATGAAGAACTAACTTGAATAAAATTGATTCAATCACTTATTTTATGATTTTTATATTGATTTGCATATTATAAAACTATAAAAAGAGTAAGAGATGAAAAACTAAAAATTGATGTAAAAAGTTTTTTAACATTTTGTCTTACTAGTTGATGAATGGTTTTAGTAAATTGATTTGTTCCTTGATCAATAGTATATTTAGAATCATTTTTGCTTGCTGGATACGCGGTTTATTTACATTTAAACAATGTTGTTAATGAATGAAATGATAAAAAAGAAGAAATTACTCCTGAAGAATATAATGCAATAGTTTTAATATGAGAAAATCTTGATAGAGCTTGAATGTGTTTTTCATATTATAATAGCAAGTGAAAACCAGTTCATATAAATAAAACTCTTGAAAAAATAAGTTGATTTACATATCAAGATTATTTAAATGCTTGGGAAGAAGCTCCTGAATTAGAAAAAAAATATGCTGTTATGAAACTACAATATAAATGAGAAAATTTAAAAAAAGTTTTAGATTTTGTATGAAATGTTGATACAAGGGGATGATATACAGAAACTTTTAGAATGGATACTAAGTTTTGAAAAGAAGCAATACTTTCATGGACAACTATTCCAGATGGAAAATGATGAACTCTAAGAACTGCCGTTGAATTAACTGATGAAGTAGAAAAACAAAAAGCTCTTGAAAAAACTAGACAAGCAACAAGAACTGATAGAAAAACAAAAGCACTTAATGAATTAGCATTATTTCAAGATTTACATCAAATTTTTACTAATATTGATAGAAAGTGAGATCCAAAAATTAAAACAGCCGTTATTATTGACTTAGATAATTTTAAATGAATAAATGATGTTTTATGACATAATGTTTGAGATGAGGTGCTTATAAAATTTGTTGATTTTATATATTCTCATATAAGAGCTTGAGATAATTTTTATAGAATAGGGTGAGATGAATTTGCTATAATTTTTGACAGCGATGATATTGAATTTATTACAAAAAAAATAAATGAATTAAGAGAATGATTTTTAGAGATAGAATTTCCATACGAATTATCTCAAAAACCACTTCAAGTTTCATCTAGTTGGGGATTTAAAGTTTTTGATGTAAAGCAATATTATTCTAAAGATTTATCAGAAGAGGAAGTTGAAGAAATTTTTAAACATAAAATAAAAGAACAAGCTGATTATTATATGTACGCTGTAAAATATTTTAGATTTATTTTAGGAGAATTAGAAACAAGATGACTTGATTTATCACAAATTGATGAAAAAAACTGACAAGCATATCCTTTATATGATGAAAGTTGAGAATTTATTTGAGTAAGAGTTATAAAAACTTGAATTACATTTGATTTATCTGTTGAAGAGCTAGCGCTTATTGATAAAAGAAAACAAGGAAGAGCTCAAGAAATTGCAAATAGACAATAAGGAAACTAAAAATTTCCTTGTTTTTTTTTGTATTTTTCATAATATAGTCAAAATTTAAAATTAATGTTTAAGGTTATGCCAATTAAAGATTTTGAAAAAGTTATCTGACTTGAAATACACGTAAGAATTAAATCACAAACTAAAATGTTTTGTAACTGTAAAAATGCTGTTGCATTAGCTGACGAACCAAATGTAAACGTTTGTCCTATTTGTATGTGATTTCCTGGGATGCTTCCAACTTTAAATCAAGAAGTTGTGAGACTTTGACTTATTTGAGGTATGATGATGTGATGTGAAGTAAATAAAACTTCAAGATTTGATAGAAAAACTTATTTCTATCCAGATAATCCTTTAAGTTACCAAATTACACAAATGTATGAACCAATAGTTTGAGTTTGAAGTGTAAAAGTTTTAGTGAATGGAGAAGAGAGAAATTTTTCTATTCATCATATGCACTTAGAAAACGATGCTGGAAAACTAGTTCATGCTGGATGAAAAACTCTTTGTGATTATAACAGAGCTTGAAGCCCTTTAATGGAAATAGTAACTAATCCTGTGTTTTCTGATAAAGAAGAAGTTATGGAATTTTTGAAAGAACTTCAAAAAATGTTTAGAGCTTCAGGAGTGTCTGATGCTGATATGGAAAAATGACAATTAAGATGTGATGTAAATATTTCTATCAGACCAATTTGAGAAACTAAACTTTGAACAAGAGTAGAACTTAAAAATATTAATTCATTTTCATCTATCGGAAGAGCAATTGACACAGAATTTGCTAGACAAGTTAGATTAATTGACGAATGAAAAGAGATTGACCAAGAAACAAGAGGTTGGGATGATGATAAAGGAACTTCACACTCTATGAGAAGTAAAGAAGATGCTATGGATTATAGATATTTTCCAGAACCGGATTTATTACCAATAGTTTTAGAAGATAGTTTTATAGATGAATGTAGAAAATCTTTACCTGAACTTCCAATTGATAAAAGATTAAGATATTTAAACGAATTTAAGTTATGAGAAGATGATGCTAGAATATTATCTGCTGATCATACTTTATGAACTTATTTTGATAGAGTTGTTGCAATCACTGGTGATGCTAAAAAATCATGTGCTTATGTTACAACAGTAGTTTTAGCACTTATGAAAGAAGAAAATATTGATGATATAACTAATATAAAAGTAACTCCAGAAGAATTGTCAGAAGTTATAAAAATGATAAATGCAGATGAATTATCTTCAACGAATGCAAAGATCGTTGTAGAAGAATTATTTAAAAACTGAGGTGAAGCAAGACTTATTGCGACTGAAAGAAACTTAATCCAAAAAAATGATTTATGAGCGTTAGAAGTAATTGTTGATGGTGTAATAAATTCAAACCCAACTCAAGTAACTGATTATAAAAATTGAAATGAAAAAATATTTGGATTCTTAGTAGGTCAATGTATGAAAGCTTCAGCTTGAGCTTGAAATCCAAAAATATTTAATGAAATTTTAAAGAAAAAATTAGGGTAATTCATGCCTCACCCCTAGCCCCTCTCCCTTTGGGTAGAAGGGAATTTTTATGTTTATTTTTTACAAAAAGTTTGAAATGATTATAATAAAAGAAATTTAGAATTTAATTTTTAGAATATGACAACAATTACACTTAAAAACGATGTTAAATTAAATAAAACGAATTTTGTTAATATTGATGAATTACTAATATATTTATTATCTTTTTCAAGCTCAGAAATTGAATATGAAGATTTTAATCAAGATGAAATAAAGCAAATAAATATTTTATCTTGAGTTAAAAATTTTGAAAATGCTATTAAATCTTTAAAAGTTTAGTATGAAAATAATTATAACTAAAACTTTTAGAGAAGATTTTTTTCATGTTTTTAAGTCAAAAATAGCACTTGATTTTTTTATATCAAAAATTCATAAAGGTGATTTTATAACATTAAATTCAAAATATAAAAAATATAAATTTGATATATGAAAATTTCTATAAGATGAGTAGTTTATTTAGAAAAAGAGAAATTAATTTACTTACCAATATTTATAACTAAGAAATCAGATAAACAATATTGAATGAATTTGGTTTTAGATAAAGATTTTTTAGAAATTTTGAATAATAAAATGCTAAAAAATACTAAATATATTAATAATTGATATTATGAAACTTTTTAAACTAGAGAAATCTAGTTTTATTTTTTGCAAAAACTTCAAAATCTTTATAATAAAGGAAATTTAAAAATAATTTTTAAAATATGACAACAATATTAGAAAAAATATCATTATGAGTAAATATTGAATTTGATGCAGAAACAAAACAATATACTTTAATAAACCATGAAACTCCTTGAGTTTATGGTGTTTGAGATACTAAAGAAGAAGCTATAAAAGAATATTTATCTTGTTTATGAGATTTGATTTTAGTTAATAATTCTAGAAATTATGAAACTAAAACCTTTGCATAGAAAAGATTTAATTAGAAAATTAAAAAATCTTTGATTTGAATGACCTTTTACTTGAGGAAAACATGAATATTTAAAAAATAAAAATAATTTTAAGATAATTATTCCAAATACTCATTCTTGAAAAGATATACCAATTCCAATAATCAAAGCAATTATAAAACAACTTTGAATTGAAGTTAAAGACTTTTTAGATTTAGATGATGATAATTAATTTATGCAAACTCATTACGACATAATTATTATCTGAGCATGAGCAGCTGGACTTTTCACAAGTATTGAAATTCCATCTTATTTAAGTAAATTAATTTTAGAAAAAAATCAAAATCCTTGAGTAAAAGTACTTCTTTCAGGGTGAGAAAGGGCAAATGTTTCAAATATTAACATAGAACCCGAGAGAGATTATTTCGGGCAAAATAAAAAAGCTCTTATAAGCATGTTTAAGAAATATAATCAATTTGATATTATGTGATTTTTTGCAGAAAACTGAATTAATATAGTTGAGGAAGATAGATGAAGACTCATTTTAGAAAGTTGAGATAGTAGGGAATTATTAAATTTACTATTAAAAAAATCTAGAGAAAATAATACTGATATAGTTTGTGATAGTGAAGTAATAAAAATTAATCCCCCTGTCTTGACAGACATCCCCCTTAATAAGGGGGAACTAAAGGGGGATTTTGAAGTTGAAATTATTAATTGAAAAAAATATACTTGTAAAAAACTTGTTATAACTACTTGATGAAAAAGTTTTTCTCAAGTCGGGACGACTTGAGATGGTTACAAATGGGCAAAAAATTTTTGACATACTATTTTAACACCACATAGATGACTTTGCTGACTCGTGACAAAAAAAGATTTAACAGAAATATCTTGAGTTAGCTTAAATTTACAAATAGAATTATTTGATAAAAAAGAAAAAAAATCAATTTATGTTGAAAATTGACCTTTACTTTTTACTCATTTTTGAGTTTCTGGACCTATAATTTTTAATACTTCGGTTGCTTTATGAGAATATTTAAATAAACTAAATATTTTTTGAGAAACAGAATTCATAAAAGAAAATATTTTTCTAAAACTTACTTTTAATTTAGAAAAAACTCCTAAAAGAATTATTAAATTTTTTGATTTATCTGAAGAAAATTTAGAAATACTTTTAGAACTTCAAGATTTTAGAACTTGGAAAGAAGCAAAAGTAACTTCAGGTTGAATAAATATTGATGAATTAACAAATAATTTAGAGTCAAAAATTGTTCCTTGACTTTATTTTGCATGAGAAATACTTGATATAACAGGGAAGACGGGGTGATACAATTTACAATTTGCATGGACAAGCTGACATATAGTAGGGAAGAGTATAAAATAAAACTCCAGAATTTGGAGTTTTATTAATGATTATTTGGGTGATTTTTTCTTTTTGCAAAATCAGATTCTACATCATATACTTGTATTAATCATCAACTTTTATTATGAATAAAAGATGTAAAATTATTAATCCAAGATACATATACTTCATATTCTCTACTTCTATGTTTGTATAATCATACAAAATCTTTCATTTTTAAATTTTGAATATCATATTCTGATGTAGTACCATTTTGTGGATATCCGTTAAAATCAGTATTATACATATCATTTTCAGAAACTCTAATATATATATCACCATCTACAAAATCAAATCTTGAAAAATATTTACTCCAAAAATCAGTATCTGAATTTAAAAGTGATATTAATGCTAAAACTTTTTCTTTACTAACTGGAAGAGAAGAATTTTCTAAAACTTCTGTTATTCTTTGAAGATTTTCTCTAGCTTTATTTTCTAAGGGAGCTAATTTTAAAACTGGTTTTTGAGCAGTTCCTAATCATTGTCATACTGTATTTATCACCATAAATTTATTATTAAATAGTAAAATACATCCCTATTTTACTAGAATTTATTAATATTGTCAAATTTACTTTATAAACTTATTATGAATTTCTTTTAATTTTGGATTAGTTATGTGTGTATAAATTTGAGTTGTAGAAATATTTGAGTGACCTAAAAGTTCCTGAATACTTCTTAGATCTGCTCAAGCTCAAAGTAGAGTTGTAGCAAAACTATGTCTTAAGGTATGTGCTGAGACTTTTTTTGTAATATTTGCCTTTAAAGCTCTTTTTGAAATCATATCAGTTACCCAATTTCTTGTAAGCCTAACTTTTTCATTATCTAAAATTTTTATATTTTTTACATCAAAATTATGACGAATAAAAAGAGGTAAAAAATTATCAGTTCTGAGATTTAAGTACTTTTTTATATGACTAACAGCAGTGTCACTCAAAAAAACTATTCTGATTTTTCTTCATTTTCATCTAATTGAAAATTCCTTTTTATCAAAATCTATATCATTTCTATTTAGAGAAGTAAGTTCTGAGATTCTCAGTCAAGTTGCATAAATCATATGCATAATTGCTAAATCTCTTACATCTTTTATATCTTTATTTCATACGCTTTTAAATAAATTTTCTAACTCATTATCAGTTAAAAATTCTATTTTTCTTTCTTCTTCTTTTATTAAATCAATTTTAGTAGGGGAAAGTGCTTCTATTTCTTGTTTTTCTAAATACTTAAAAAATGATCTCAAAGTTATCATATAAGCATTTGCTGTTTTAATTGAAATTTTTGTTTTTGCATTTTTATGCAAAAAAACTCTAAAATCATTAATAATTTTTAGAGTGATTTCTGATACACTTATTTTTTCTTTTTTTAAAATAATTAAATACTCCTCAAATTTATCTAAATGTCTTAGATATTGTTCTGAAGTTTTAGTTGATTTATTTTTTATAAATTCTAACCAATTTATAAAATCTAGTTTTGCATCGTGAAATTGCATAAATTTTAGTTATATATTCCCTCGGCTTTCAGCTACTTCTCCTTTCTAAAAAGGGAGAATTTACTTAGTTTTCCTTATAAGCTCTCCCTTTTTTAAAGGGAGGTTTGGAGGGATTTTTTAAATTATATTATTATCTCTGGATATCAAGGCTTAACCACAATGGTATGTTCAAATTGCCCACCAAGACTCCCATCAGCTACATATATTTCAAATCATCATTTATCAATCATTTTTCAGCTTGAAAATCCTATAATTGGTTCAATAGCTAAAGTCATATTTTCTCTTAATATTTCTCAACTTCAAGCTTTTCAGAAATTTGGAATATAAGGTTTTTCATGGAGATTATATCAAATAGCGTGTCAAGTTAAGTCTTTTATTACATGATATCAGTGAGATTCAACGTGATTTTGAATTGCAGCTCATATATCTCAAACTCTATTTCATACAACTGCTTTTGCTATTCATTTATACAGAGCTTCTTCACAAACACTTAAAAATTTTTCTACTTTTAAGTCATGAGGTCATTCTCAAATAATCATTGTAAAAGCAGCATCTGTGTTTAATCCATGTCTTTTATCTTTTACTCAAAAATCAAATTTTACTACATCTCAGTTCTCAAAAACCATTTTTTTTGATGGAACACCATGAACTACGCAATCATTTACACTTATACAGATATTAGCTGGAAATCCATATACTCATTTAAATCATGGTAAAACTCAGTGTTTATTGCATATATCTCAAGCAAGTTTATCTATATCATATCAAGTTACTCAAGGTGCGGCAACTTTTTTTATTTCATCAAAAACTTCCATGTGTACTTTTGCAAGTTCTCTCATAATTTGAAGTTCTCTTTCATTTTTTATTAAAACTGTTTTTTTCAGTGTCATTTTTTTTATAATTAATAAATATTTTAAATTTATTTTTTAAGAAATTTTATTCACAATTTCAAAGTCATCTTCACTGATCATTACAAACTTTTTGTGCAGTTTTTACAGTTCAATTTAATGCTTTAATAGTTTGAGCTAAATTGTAGTGTAACTCTGCTATCCTTCACATAAGTTTTTCGTTTGAAGTATCTTCTATTTGTGCAAAAGGTAATTCCATATTGTACATTTGAGCAATTCTTTGTTCTATGGAAGCAGTTTGTTTTATATCAGTTTTTGTATTATTAAAATTACTTATTGGAATATCAGTTGTAGTTTTTGTTTTAAATTTTTGCAAAATTGTTTCGCTAAATGATTCAATTCTTGACTGAACAGTGTATTTTATATAATCAAAACTATTTGTGATAAAATTATTATCCATAGAAAATCAATTTTGATTATATCTATCAAGATTTTTTAAAACACTTTGAGAAGCATTTATACTCATTCATTTACTTCATACTTCTTTTTTTAGCAAATCTCTTTCAACTTTTTCATATTGTCTTTTTGATAAACTTCCATCTAAAAGTGCAATTGCATCTTGTCAAGATTTTATTCAATTTCTTGCTAATTCTTGCCAATTTAATATTTTATCAATTTGTTTTGTAATTCTATCATAAACTCATCATTCACATTTTGAACAGTTTCTTGTGGTATTTTCATTATAATATTTATATAACTCATCTTTGAAATCAGTTTTTACAAACATCAAATCACTTGAAAATAAAATTCTTTTTCAAATAATACTTAATTTATAATATTGCATTATATTTTCATGATTATGCGTGATTTGCATAATTACATCTAAAGCACTTCCAGATAAAAAACAATTTTCTATTCAATTACATAATTTAGTTGGATCTAGAGCTTGTTCATCAAATCATTTTGATATAATTTTTTTATAATATTTTTCTAAGTTTTTTTGTTCTGATTGCAATAAGTTATAATCTCTCCATATTTCTGAAACATATTCATTTTTTGTTCCATACATCACATAGAAATCAAAATTTGTGTAATAATCATCCCAATTAATTAGTTTGTTAAATGAGGTTTGTATGTCAGTTTTTGTTTTTGAATAATCTTTTTGAATTCAGGTTTTTGCTTTAAGTTTTGATATTTGAGAATTATAATTATTTATAACTTTTCTAAGAGTATAAATATAATTATTTAATACATCTGGAGGTCAATTTTTGATTTTACAACTATCACTACACGCTCAAAAAACTATATTTGCTTGTAATATAGTAAAAATTAAAAATATAGATATAAGTAATTTTTTTTTCATAAAATATCAATTAATTTTATTTCCCTGTGAGGGCTTAATTTTTTCAAGTTTGAGGTATTTGATTCATTTTTCAAACAACTCATGAAACTCAAAGTGTGTAATCCATAAATGCTCTTGAAAAACTTTCAAGTTCTAAGAAATTATGATAAAAATCTTCTACTTCATCAGCAAGTATTTTTTTATCAATTACAGTTTGTGAAACAAATTCATTTTCTTTTTTTATTTTTTCTATTATATTGTTATAATTTCCCATTTTATTAGTAACTTCATTTTGTCATAATTCAGTTGAATCTAGAAGACTTTTTAATTCAGGTTCTTTCTTTTTTAAGATATTTAAATCATTTGCTCTTTCATAGTCCAGTCAAAGATTTCTATAATATCTAATTAATAAATTTTTAGATTTAAAATCATCATCATCCTGTTTTTTATTTTTTGGTGTATCTAAATCTAAAAGTGGAACTGGTTTATAACTAACTTGAATTCAAACATGAAATATATCAGGTAAATTTAAATCTTTTAGTCATATTTCAAAATGATTTATTGTCATTTTTGCTTGAATTCATGAGGTTGCAGAAAATTTTTTTAGGTGATCATTTGATCTTTTCAAAAGTCATTCAATACTTAAATTACTTCATCATAAAACTTTGTGAGAATAAGTTACAAATTTTATAACAATACAGAAAAAGTTATTACAAGGCCAAGCATTATTATCATTTACTTTTGAATATCAAGTATTTTGAAGGGTGTTTCAAGTCGATGTACTTCAGGTATTTGTTCAAAAAACACTATTTATATCAAAATCATTACTTACACAAACAGTTTTATTTGCATCTGAAACAATTTTTGAATTATTTAAAGAATTAAGTCAAGATAAAGCAGCTCTTACATCTCTTCAAATATCATTATTTACTCAATTATAAGGTATTTTTTCATCAAAAATTATACTATCAATATCTTTTATATCACTCATCAAATCAAAAGGAGAATTTTCATCTATTCAATCACTATACATTCAAATTCTTCAAATTTTATATATGTTATCAACTTTTTTTTGTGCTTTATTTGAGCTTTCTAGATAAACATTATTTATAAGTTTTAAATAATTATTAAAAGTTTGTGTTGAAATACTATTATCATCTTTATCATAACAATTTTTTAAAAGTTCATTTAAAATACTTACAGAATCATTATCATTGTAAATATTTTGAATATCCTTTGTAGTTGGATTTCAATTGATACAACTTTCATCAAGTCATGCTTCTTTAGCAAGTTTTTTTAAATTATCAATTATACTTTTAGAAACATTTCATCATTTTAATTCCTTGTCTAAATATTTTACTTCTAAATCATAAATTCAAGAATCAATTTTTTTATATAAATCAAGTCCAGTAGGTTCAGAAATAAAATCACCAAATGTAATTTTTGGTAGAATAAATATAAAAACTAGACTTAATAATATATATTTTTTCATGATTATTTTACTTCAATTTTATTTTTATTTAAAGCAAGTGTAATTGTATCAGAAACTTTAGAGTAAATCAAATTTTGAGCTATTTTATCTTCTATTTTTTCTATTATATATCTTTTTACTTCTCTTGCTCAAAATTCTGGATTATAAACTTCTTTGGCTATAAAATTTATAACTTTTGTATCATATTTTAATTTAATATTTTTATTATCTTTTATTCTATTTGCTAAATCTTCTATATTTAATTGAACTATTTTTGAAATAGATTTTTTATCAAGAGGAGCAAAAACCAGAACTTTATCAATTCTATTTAAAAACTCAGGAGAAAAATAATCTCACAAATTTCACTTTATATTTTCTTCCACTTTTTTAAAATCTTTCAAAACTTTTTCTTCTTTTTTCTCATCAAAATCAAATCAAATCTTATTAGCTGAAGCATTAAACTCTTCTTGACCAATATTTGATGTCATGATGATAATAGTATTTTTGAAGTTGATTTTTCTTCATTTATTATCTGTTAAACTTCATTCATCAAGTATTTGCAAAAGTAGATTATATACTTCAAAATCTCATTTTTCTATTTCATCAAAAAGTACAATTGAATAAGGTTTCTTTCTAACTTTTTCTGTTAAAAGTCATCATTCTTCATATCAAATATAACCAGCATTTGCTCAGATAAGTTTTGAAACTCAAGTTTTATCAGAATACTCTGACATATCTATTTTTATCAAACTTTCCTCACTTCAGTAAAATTCGCGTGCTAAAACTTTTACAAGCTCAGTTTTTCAAACTCAAGTTGGCCCTAAAAATAAGAAACTTCAAAGTGGTTTATTTGGATTTGAAATTCAAGCTTTACTTCTCATAATAGAGTTACAAACTGCCTCAATAGCTTCACTCTGTCAGATAATTTTTTCTTTTAAGTTTTTTGGTAATTTTTTCAGTCTTTCTATTTCACTTTTTTCCAAGTCAAAAACAGGTATTCAAGTTGTCATACTAAGAACTTTTTGAATATCTTTTGAAGTAATTTTTAATCTTTTTTCTTTTGGAATAGAAAATTTCTTTTTATAGTTTATTATTTCTTCTTCTAAAGATTTAACTTTTTCTTTTAAACTACTGGCTTTTTTGTATTGTTGAGACATAACAAAAGACTCAATTTGTTTATTTGTTTCAACTATTTTTTCTTTTAGATTTTTTATTTTATCTTCATCTCAAGAATAGGTCATACTTTTTAGCGAACAAGCCTCATCTATCAAATCTATGGCTTTATCAGGTAAATATCTATCAGTTATATATCTAGTTCAAAGTTCAACAGCAGAAGTTACAGCATCATCAGTAATATTTAAATTATGGTATTCTTCAAAAGTTTCTTTTAGTCCAGAAATAATTTTTATAGCATCATCATATTTTGGCTCACTAACGATTATTTTTTGAAATCTTCTTTCTAGTGCTGAATCTTTTTCTATATATTTTTGGTACTCATTAAGTGTTGTAGCTCAAATAACTCTTATTTTTCATCTTCACATTGCAGGTTTTAGTATATTTGAAGCATCTAGTGTTCATTCTGCTCACCCGGCTCAAATAATAGTATGAATTTCATCAATAAATAAAATTATCTCATTTTCTACTTTTGATGCTTCCTCTATAATTTGTTTAATTCTAGCTTCAAATTCTCATCTATATTTTGTTCCAGCAACTAAACTACTCATATCTAGTGCTAAAACTCTTTTATCTTTCATTCAAAATGGAACTTGTCACTGAGAAATTCTTAATGCAAGTCATTCAACAATTGCAGTTTTTCAAACTCATGGTTCTCAAACCAAAACGGGATTGTTTTTTGTTTTTCTGTTTAAAATAGACAAAAGTCTTTCTATTTCCTCGTCTCTTCATATAACTTTATCAAGTTTTTTTTCGCGAGCCTCTAAAGTTAAATCAGTTGAGAAAAAATCAAGTGCAGGAGTTTTTGAATCTTTTAACTTTTGTTTTTGATCTTTGTTGTTATCAAAAGGAGTTGTTTCATCTGTTTCTCACATCATTCATCAAAATAATCATTCTGTAATTGCTCAAATTATTTTATCAAGTGGTTCAGTAAAATCACCGGGATTATTTTTTCAAGTTAGTCAATCTATTGCTCAAGCTTTGTTTAATTCTATAAGATTTTTTTCTATATCAGAAGGATTTATTCAGATGTAATAAAGAGCTTTATTAAACCATCAATTATTTTTTAAAAGTGCAAGTAAAAAATCTTCAACTGAAGCTTTTGGTTTTGAAAAATTTGAAGCAATTTTTACAGAAAGCAAAATAGTTTCCTTTAGTGAATTTTCCATTCAAGAATAAACTCAAGCTCTTGATTCTTGTTTTCATATAATATCTCTTATTCAAACTAATTCTTCAAATAATTTATCACTTATTCAGTAAATATTAAAAATTTCTTTTATTCATCAAGTTGATTCTCTAATAATCGCAATTACAATATCGTATTCTTTTAGTTCTTTCCATCCAAGTTCTTTTGCTTTGTTTTCAGTGTTTATTAAAACTTTTTTATATAAATCAGAAAAATTGTTATATATCATAAAATATTAGTAACTAGTAATTAATTTATGAATAATCAATATTCATAAAGTTCAGAAGTCATTTTACAGACTTTGGGTATAAAGTAAAGTTTATTTTAAAGAAAATAATTTGACAAAGATATAAATAAACACTAAACTTGAAGTGTTTATTTTTTTAATTTTATCATATGAGAAAAGTAAGAATTCTAAAAAAAGCATTTTCAACAGTAGAAATAATAATTTCAATATGAATAATAATTATACTATGAATAGTTGCTACAACAAGTTATTCAGCCTTTTTAGATAAAGCAAAAAATACTCGTATCAAAGATGATTTAAAAACTATTGAAAACTCTATTTCAATGTACATAGATGAGGTAAATAACCTTCCACTTCCATCTTGAAACCTAAAATTTTATAACAAAGAAACTTGATACACACATAATTATGAAGACTCAGACACTTTTTGAGTAAGCTGATACATAACAGAAAATACAATTCCAAAAAAATACTTAAATATACTTCCACTAGATCCAAGAACAAACCAATATTATGCTTACTGAAAAACTAAATCATTTACATGATTTGAATTAGCATGAGTTTTGTCAGAAAATGAACAATTCAAATCAGTAGTTGTTTGAGATTGGACAGGAGAAAACTGACCTTATTCTTTAGTAAAAGAATATTTATGACCAAACTTTGTTTATGATAATTCTACTGACTTTTTCCCATACAATCCAAATGAAAATATTCTAACAGCAAAAATAAATAGTTTTAGCTGAAATATTTACATCAACGATAATGATTACACCCTTAGACAAAACGAAGCTCTAAGTTATACTTTTTTAGAGTGAGATAAAATCAAAGTATGAACTTGATGATATGTAGATATATATTATTCTGATTGAAGCGAAACTTCACTTTGAGATACTACAACTGAAAGCGAATTAGTGTTTGCAAATATGAAAAATACACAAGAAAATAATTTATTCACTTCAGTTCGTTTAGCTTTAAATATGTGAAGTATTTGGACAAAAGCTGTAAAACTAGATGATAAATCAGAGTTCAAAATATATACAACAGATGCAGTTGCTGCCGTTAGATGAACTATTTTTTGAGTAAGTAAAACTACAGATACAAATGTAGTAGTTGTAGAATGAAAAGTTGAGGTAAAAAAACTACCCTCAACTATGACAACAGATGAATTAGTAAGTAGTTTAGAAAACAATCAAACAATTACTGAAAGTAGTATTTATATACCTTGATGAGATCCAAATGGTTATATAGAAGTTCAAAAATGAGAAACTCCTAAATGAATTTTGATTTCATCAACTTGAAGTCCAGCAAATATTGAAACTTCAACCTGAGCTTTAGAATCAGTTCCACAAGAAATAAATAAAAGAATTATCCAAAATGTTTCACAAATAAATGATACAATGTGGATAAAAATAAATTGATTTGAGAAATTAAATGAAAATAATTTCAATTTAGTTTTATGATTAAATAAAATATTTGAAAATGCTGATTATTTAAAAATAGAAACAAATAATTGAAGTGGGTATTTTTTAAAAAATATTTGATGGAAAGATAATTTAACTTTAACTTGATGAATGGTGTTTTATAATAATAATGGTCATACATTAGAATCATTAATAACTTCCTGAATAGTAAAATTTTCGTTTTGTGAAAAGATTTTAGATAAAGAGTTTTGTTCTAAAGAAATGCCTTTTGATTATCTAAATGTTAATAAAATATTACCTCCTAGAGAAATAACATTTTGATCAGAAGTTGTAGAAAATACTCTTTATGCTAGTTGATATAACTTAGTTGCTTATGCTGGGTATAA
>CAYOIP010000011.1:0-27020 GCA_964404065.1 uncultured Candidatus Peribacteria bacterium | reverse complement strand
TTTATCAACTATAGCTATTGATTTTCAAACTCAATATTTTTCAGTATAATTATTATCAAGTCTAACATATTTCTTTATATAATCTGATTGAACATCTTTCATTATCTGATTACCAACTTCAGTCCATCAATATTTTTTAAAAATAAACTCAAAAGTATAAAAATAAATAAAATATATAATATATAAAAATAAAGTTTTATTAAAGAGGTTAATATTATGATTTTCTAATGAAAAAGTAATTTTTTGTAAAAATAAAATATGAATTACTGAATTTAATCCCCAATTTGAAAAAATCAAGAAAGCTCTAAAGTGAATTAAAGGGGATTTTTTTATTGGTTCTAAAAATCTTTTTATTTTTTGAAATATATTTTTTTCCATAAATTAATTCTTTAAAAATAAAAGGAGCTTTTACACTCCTTGTCATTATACATCTAAATTTTTTACATGTTTCGCTCTAGTTTGAATAAATCTTCTTCTTGGAGCAACTTCATCTCACATAAGTATTTTAAATATTTCATCTGCAGCTTTTGCATCTTCTATTTTAACTTTATACATTTTTCTTACACTTGGATCCATAGTTGTTTCCCAAAGTTGTTCAGGATTCATTTCTCAAAGACCTTTATATCTTTGAATATTTTCTCAAGTAATTCCATTTTCAGATATAATTCTTTCCTTCTCTTCATCTGAATAAACATACCATGATTGTTTTCATTTTGCTAGTTTATATAGTGGTGGTTGAGCAATATAAAGAAATCCTCCCTCAACTAAATCTTTCAAATATCTAAAGAAGAAAGTTAAAAGTAAAGTTCTAATATGCGCTCCATCTACATCCGCATCGGTCATGATAACTATTCTATGATATCTAAGTTTTGAAATATCAAAAGTTTCTCAAATAGAAGTTCCAAGTGCAATAATAAGATTTTTAATTTCTTGATTTGCAAATATTTTATCAATTCTTGCTTGTTCTGTGTTAAGAATTTTACCTCTAAGTGGTAAAATAGCTTGAATTTCTCTATTTCTTCATTGTTTAGCAGAACCTCAGGCAGAATCTCCCTCGACTATATATAGTTCTGATTTTTCAGGACTTCTTGAAGAACAATCAGCAAGTTTCCCTGGAAGAGTCATACCTTCAAGCGCTCATTTTCTGATAATTGTGTCTCTTGCAGCACGAGCAGCAAGCCTAGCTTTTGCAGCTAAAAATACCTTTTCAATAATTGCTTTTGCAGCAGATGGATTTTCTTCTAGGAATTCTCCAAATTTTTCAGAGAATACGCTATCAACTGCTCATCTAGCTTCAGCAGTTCAAAGCTTTGACTTAGTTTGTCATTCAAATTGTGGATCAACGACTTTAACTGAAATAACAGCTGTAAGTCATTCTACCACATCTTCATTTGTAAGATTTTGATCTTTTTCTTTTAATATTGCTTTATCTCTTGCGTATTTATTTATAGTTCTTGTTAGTGCTGTTCTAAATCATACCATATGAGAACCTCATTCTGGAGTATGAATATTATTTACAAATGAAATAATATTATTTGAGAATTCTTTATTGTATTGCATAGAAACCTCAACCAAAATATCATTTTTTTCTTTTTCAACATAAAATATATCTCAAATAGGCTCTTCAGCTTTATTTAAGAAATTTACATATGATTTTATTCAACCTTCAAAATAAAATTTATATCTTTCTCAAGATCTTTCATCATTGATTATTAGAGTAATTCATTTTGTTAAATATGCTTGTTGTCTAAGTCTATTTAATATAGTTTTGTAATCAAAAGTAGTGGAAGCTTTAAATATTTCTGGATCTGGCCAAAATTTGATAATAGTTCAAGTATGAGTTGATTTACCAATAACTTCTATATCACCCTGAGTAATTCATCTTTCAAAAGCTAAGAAAAATTTCTTTCATTCTCTATTCACAATTGCTTCCATACGAGTAGAAAGCGCATTTACTACTGAAGATCAAACTCAGTGAAGTCATCCTGATACTTTATAACCTCCTCAACCAAATTTTCATCCGGCATGTAAAACCGTCAAAATAGTTTCCAAAGAAGATTTTCAAGTTTTTGGATGAGTGTCTGTTGGGATACCCCTACCATTATCTTCAACCATACAGCTTCCATCTGCTCATAGTGTCACGATAATAGTATCACAATGTCATGCCATTGCTTCATCTATTGAGTTATCAACTATTTCCCAAACTAGGTGATGTAATCATCTTTCATCAGTGGAACCGATATACATTCAAGGTCTTTTTCTAACTGGTTCAAGTCACTCTAGGACTTGAATACTTTCAGCTCAGTAATTTGAATTGTTTTGTGTCATAAAAAATAAAAGGCTTAAAAATTAAAAGACTAAAAAATAATTTTTTAATCTTTGTTTATATGTTTCAATATACTTTTTTTAGTTAGGAAATCAAGTTTAAGATAAGTTTTTTGTTAAAAATCAAATATTATGTTATAATAGAAAAAATTATAATTATTAAATAAATATGTTAAAAATTGAAGACATAGAACTACTCACTCAAGAATTATGATATGAAGATAATTCAGAGAAACAAATAATAATAAATCAAGTAAGAAATATACTAAACTGAAGTTTGAATGAAGAAAGTTTAGCTTTTAATGTTCCTCAAAGATTAAAAGAAATGAAAAGATTTAAAACTATTAACCGTATGCTTTATAGAGATAGTGTTTATATGCATTCTTTAAGATTAAATAAGTTATTAATTTTATGTTCTAGTTTTATTGATTTTATAAGTTTTAGAAATTGAATTAAATTTGATTTTTGATATTCAAGTAATTATTGTCTATATCATGATGATTCAGAATGAATTTTGCCATTTTGAGATATTCCAACAAATATAAAAAATAATCTAAGTGATAAATCAAAGAATACTCTAGAAGCAATAGAATTAAAAATAGTAGAGATTTTAATGTCTGTTTGATTAATTTGACTAGATAAAGAGTGACAGAAAAGTTTATATAAAGATGTAGTTAAAAAAACTAGTCTAGAAGCTATACTTATGTCGTATTTAGATAAAATAGATTGACTTATGAGTTGTTTCCACGAAATTTTGGCTTGAAATGAAGAAGCTATGTGGCCTTTTATGTATTATATAAATTATTTTAAAAAATTAAGAAATTCTTCGTGAGTATTATCCCCCTTTTTTAATACTTCGAGACAAGAGTTTGAAAAATATTTTGAAGATATATGTAATGATGAAGATTTTAGAATTTTTGGGTTTAGTATATTTGATTTAGATGCTATAATTGATTTAGAAAATAAAGTTGGTGAATTATTAAATAATTGAAAAACTCATACTAAAAAAAGTATAGAAAGTGAAAATTATTGAGTTAATTCATATAAATTATGGAAACATGCTTATTTAATGATATGATATCAAACATTTATGTGAGAAGAATATTCACCTATAGATTTATTAACTAAAGTAAGAGAATAAAGTTAATCTAATTTTAGTTCTTGAAAAATAGGATAACCTTGCATTTGTAGCATTTTACGTAAAAATTTTCATTGTAATTTTCAAACTAGGAAGTGAATATGAAGATGTTCTGCGCTTCTTCATCAAATACTTTCACGAGTAAATGAAAAATATTCTTCATCTTTAAAAAAATCTTTTACAATCTTATAAACTTCTGGCAATTCTTCTAGGTGATGTTTCTTTAGTTCAGTTGAAAATTTTATATGTTCATATGGAATTGCCATAATATGACGATGATCTCAAGAATATGAAGCTAAATTATACAAAATATACCAATGTTTTCATTTCCAATAAGTTGTTGAAATTTGCTTCTCAACTTCACAAAATGGACAATCATCTTGTCCATACATTTCTTTTCATAATATTTTATGGTATTCTTCTCTTGAAATTGGTTTGAACATAATTTTTATTTTATCCATTTATTTTTGAAGCAGCTTCAAGTTTTGCTTGTTCATCAGCTAAAGCAAGTGCATCAATTATATGTCATAATTTTCCCATCATGATTTGTGGAATTCATGAAAAATTTTGCCCAATTCTATGATCTGTTACTCTATCTTGTGGAAAATTATAAGTTCTAATTTTTTCAGATCTATCTCAAGATCAAACTTGAGCAAGTCTTTGTTCTCATCTTTCGCGAATTCTTCTTTCTTCTTCCATAGTATAAATTTTTGAACGAAGAATTTGCAAAGCTCTTTCCCTGTTTTTATGTTGAGATCTTCATTCTTGACAGAAAACTGAAACTCAAGTTGGGATGTGTGTCATATGGATTGCCGAATCTGTTTTATTTACATGTTGTCCTCAAGCTCATGAAGCACGACACGCTTTTACTTCTAAATCTTCTTCTTTTATTTCAATATCTAGCTCATCAACTTCTGGCATTATAGCAACTGTAATTGCTGAAGTATGAACTCTTCATTTACTTTCAGTTTCAGGAATTCTTTGAACTCTATGAACTCATGATTCGTATTTAAATCTTTTATAAGCTCACTGTCCTTTAACTTCCATGATAATTTCTTTTACTCAACCAGTTTCAGAAAGTGTTTGTTCAACTACTTCAATACCAAATCATTCATTTTGGGCAAATATCATATATGATTTTGCTAATTCTCAAGCAAAAAGAGACGCTTCTTCTCAACCTGTTCAAGCTCTAACTTCAAGCATGATATTTTTATCATCATCGTTATCTTTTGGAAGAAGTGAATATTTAATTTTTTCTTCAAGTTCAGCTATTTTTTCTTCTGATTCATCTTTTTGCATTTTTGCAAGTTCTCTCATTTCTTCATCTTTTTCATTGTAAAGCATTTCAACAGCTTCATCTAGAGCTTTATATGCATTTTTATACTCCTTATACAATTCAACAGACTCCTCAAGTTGTTTTTTTCTTGAAGATAATTCTCTTACTTTTTTTTGGTCCTTAAATACTTCAGGATTTGCTAGTTCTTCTTGTAATTTGTCGTATTCTAATACTAAATTATCTAAATTGAATTTCATATTTGGTTTATTAATTATTAAAATTTATTTTTTATAAATATCATGATTTCATATTGAAAAAAATTCTAAAACTACTTCTTTGTCTTCTTTACTTTTATAAAACAAAGCTCTAAAATTCATATTTATACTAAGAGAAAAAACGAAATTTAATTTTCAGTTTAATTTATGAATTCTCAAAGATGGATGTTCAATTCAATATTCTAAAAGTAAATTTAGTTTTTCTTTGAATAATTTTTGTTCTATTTGAGATAAAAGTTGATATTTTTTCTTAAATGTTTGTGTTAAAATTATTTTCATACACGTTAATTATCAAGGTAATCAACTAATTCGTCATATTTATCTGATGTGATTGAGTTTCAAAATATTTTGTCTCTTTCATGAGAAACTACATCTATAAAAATAGAATATTCTTCTAAAACGTTTCTATCAACAGAAATTATATTATCTTTTACAACTGACATATTTTGTAAATTATATTGTAATTTTTGCTAAATATAATGAAATATGGTAAAATATCAAGGAATATAGTTATAATTTAATATTTATGACTTTAAATAAAGAAGATATTATTGAAAATTGAGAACAAAATCCGATAGAAAATCCTGTTTCTCAAGCACAAATTCCTTTCAAAGAAAAGGCTTTTTGTATTGTCTGAGATGAAATGAAAGCAAAAATGGAAGCTTTGGGATTGGATGAGGAAGATTTAGTGAATATGATTTCTCCTGAAAATAATATATATAGATACTTAAAATTAATTGATACATTTTTTAATTATTTATTAGAATTAAAACTATTTTTTATAAAAAAAGAAAATGAAAGAATTGAAAAATATAAACCTAAACCACATGAAAACATTGCAAATCAAGATGAATTGAACAAAAAATGGGACAAAGAAATTTTAATAAATACCAAAACTGAATTATGTAATTTAATATTTCATTATGAAGAATTATCAACTCTATTTTCTCATTTTCCAAAAGAATGAGTAAAAATTATAGTTTCTTGTTTGAAAAAAAATAAGATTTTTGACTTAATAATAGCATTAAGAAAATGAATTGAAAAATATAATTTTTCTTGGGATTTATTAATAGAATTTTTTGAAAAAGTTACTAGAGAAATATCTACATCAATAAGTGACCAGAAAGGTCCTGAAAATTCTTTTGATTTATTACTACAAGCATATGAAAATCTTTCGAAATACATCAAAACACCAACTTTATTTGATGATTTAATTAAACTATCAATATCTACTTGAAAAGAGGAAGTATGATTTTTATTAAATACTTTTATAATGTTTAATGAGGAAAATATAAAAAAATTAGCTGATTATTCAGAAGATAACAATAGTTTTTATAATAAATGTTTAACTTGAATTACTGAGTTTATAGTTAAATATCCAGATAAATGGGATTATTTGTTAAAAATATGAGAAATTTTTGGAAAAAATATCCCTTGAATCTTAAGTATTTGAAAAGGATTTATAAATGAACTTTTAAAGTACTTTCCAGAGAATTATGAAGAAATTCTTTTAGAGGTAAGAGATGTATGAGAACATATTCATGGATGAAATGAATGAAATTTATTAACTTGGTGACTTAAATTTTTAGCAAAGTTTTTAGAAGAATGAAAAGAGATATTTTTTAAAAATTTATATGAATTAAGAAGAATTAATGACGAAAAATTAAAACAAAATCATAATACTTGATGAATATTTTTCGAAGACTGACTTGATTTTGTTTCAAGATATATCATGCATTTACCTGATGCAAAAGACTGAAAATGGATAGAAATTTGTGAAAGAGTAGTAAAAATCATTAATAAACACTATTCAAATAAAGATAATGATAATACTAATAATTTCTTTAGATTATATATGTTAAGTTTCAATCAATATATATGATATCAGCTTATTGATGAAGATATCACATTACTCGATGAGCTTCTTAATTTTTTAGAAAAAGTTTGATGAAGTAAAGATGCTTTGAGAATTATAAAATCTTTATGAGAAATAACATTTGATTTACCAGATGATGATGAAATACGTGATTATATAACAATTAATAAAAGAAATAAACAAGATAAAAATGCAATTTCCTCTACTCTTGCATATTTATTAAAACATAAAAAATCAAAAATTATTCCTTTTATAAAAAATCTTAATTTAATAAAAGATTTAAATTTATGAGTAAATATACATCAAGTTTTACTTGGATGAGTTTCTTTGGAATATAAATCAAATGAAGAATTACAAGAACTTTTTGTTTGAGAAAAAGCAGAAGACACGAAGGTATGGAAATATTTTATAAAAATTTGATGACAAAATCATCAAAAACTTGTAGAAATGAAAGTTTGGATTAATTCAATTATTCCTAAAAAATGAAAATTATTTGATAAATCAAAAATAATTTCAACTCTTATAAAAATTCAAAATGTATTTGCTGAAAATATGCAAGAGTATTTTGAAAAAGTAATTCACAAAAAAATACACATAAAATTTAAAAAAGAATTTGGGCTTTCAAAAGATTTTGATGATAGTTTATTAAATGAAAATTTATTTGAATTATATAAAATGTATAGTTCAACAACTATAAATAAAAAACATGCTTTTGAACTCATTCAAAGATATTTAAATGGAGAAGTTTATACTTGAAACTGAGACATTTTACAAACGTATCCTTATAACAGATCTGAGAATAGAAAATTTTTAAAAAGAAGATTTTGGTGAAGAAAAGATAAATGGTTATCAAGAAATGAAAAAGTTTATGATATAGAAGAAGAAGGTGGTGTAGAAGAAAAAACAGATAATATTCCTGAAAGAATTTCTCATCACTTAAAAGTTGCCAATGAAAAATTTGAAATTCTTGAAATTAAAGATGAAAAATGAAATTTAGCTCAATTTAAAACTCACTGAAAACTCATAGATTATTTTGATACAAAATTAAAAACACAAGAAGATAAATATAGGGGATATCATACTTTTGCTGATTTAGCATTTCAAATCAAAGCTATCAAAGATTTACTCAAAACAAAACGTGCAAAAAAAGTTTCAAAGATAAAAATATATCATGAGCTTGAACCATTAAAAATTGCCATGATGTGAAACTGGGTTGATAATAGCTGTTTATCCTATTATTCTTCAGTATGAAACTATTGGTCTGCTATTACTAATGCTCTCGAAGTAAATAAATGAGTTTTTTATATAGAAGATGAACATGGAAATGTAATTGCGAGAGTTCTAGTTTGAATAGATGATGAAGGAGGTATTGACGTTCATCCGATGTATTTTAAATGAAATATAGGGATTGATTTAAATAGATATTTTAATGAATATATTGAAGATTTAATTACAAAAATGTGACATAAAAATCTAAAATGATATAGACTGGATGTTGAATTGCTTTTTTGCGATGATTGGTATAGTTGAGATTAAAAAACCTCTAAAAATTTAGAGGTTTTTTATACACTATATCAAAAACTTATAAGTATAGTTTTTATAATCTTTTTTAACTCTTCTTTTCAAATCTCATTTTTTGCAACTCATATAGCAATATCTTCCATTTTTGTAAAAAATGCTGGAATTTCATAATCATTTATTTCAAAAAACAATCATAAACTTCAAATCGCAGTCCTTTTGTTTCAATCATTAAAACAATGAAATTTTATTATTCAAAAAAATAGATGAGTTGCTTTATCTAAAAAATTTTGGTAGTATTCATCATTTTTTATATGTTGTAATATTGACTCTAATTGTTGTTTATCTTTTACTCAAGTAAGTCATCAAAACTCTAAAAGTATTTCATTATGTAAATTTAAAATATCTTCAATAGATAAATAATTCATATTATTTTTCAGTTAATCTTTTAAAAGCATCATAATTTGATACATCTTTTAATTGTTTTTTTAAATATGTTGATTTTTTTTCTTGAAGTTTCTTGTCTTCTTTATTCTCTAATGTTTTTGTCATAATTTTTGAATTAAAAATTAAATTTAACTTTATTATATACCTTTTAAAAAAAATGCAAAAAAAGAACGAAAATATTCGTTCTCTACAAAATTAATTTAACAACTTCCCATAATATTTATAAAACCCAGGTTTTGCTTCAAGTTTCTCTTTAATTCTTCATTTTGAAATTTCTAAATCTTTTTCACTTGGAATAAATTCTCAAAATAAACTTTCGTCAATCTCATCAAAATTTGAAATATAGTTTTGAACTGCAAATCATCTTTTTAGGCATTCATTGTAAAGTTCAATATATCTCTTCTTTAAAAATCAAAGTTTATTATAGAAAAATTTTACATGTCCTGTTCATAAAGTAAAATTTGAAGGAATATTTTCAAAATTAACTTTTCACTTTTGTATCAAACTTGGAATTCTTTTTAATTCTCTATGTTCAGCAAGTAAATGCTCATCAGCAAGTTCTAAAACAGGAATTAAATTGATTCTGGTCATCTTTACAAATTATATTTTAATTTATCTAAAGGGATTTCCTTTCAAGAAACAAGTATTTTTGGGGAAAATCCAGCATTTTCACTTCATTCAAAGAAAAAACTATTATCCATATTTTCATTTTCTAAAATACTTTGCAATTTTGCTTCAACTTTTTTTATTACTCAAAGTTTTTCTAAAACATCATAAACTCTCATAACTGCTTCTAAGTTTGTAAAATCAGTCATTCTTACAATTTGCTCAAGTCTTTTTCCAGAAGCTCTAAATTTAAAATCTCAAATGTATTCTAAATCAACATGTTTTGGATCTTCAACATATTTTAAATCTATAAGTTTTAATTGTTCTTTATTTAAAAATTTTATTTCTTCATTATCAACTAAAGAAGTAGAAAAATTATCTATTAAATAATCTTTTAACTTTTCAATTCATTCACCTGTTGCTGCTGAAATTACAAAAATTTGTTTCTTTTTAAATTTTTTCTTAAACTCTTCTACTATGAAATCTTTCATTTCTTTATCAAGTAAATCTCATTTTGAAAATACTATAATTTCTTCTTTTTCATCAAGATTCGGAGAAAATGCTTTTAATTCACATCTAATATTTTCATAATCTTGCATAACTTGATCAAGTCTATATAAATCAAGTAAATGAAGTAAAACCTTTGTTCTTTCAATGTGTTTCAAAAATTCTATTCAAAGTCATTTCCCCTCAGAAGCTCCGGGAATAAGTCCAGGAACATCTTCTAAAACGAGAGTTTTTCATTTATGTTCTAAAACTCATAAATTTGGAGTTAGGGTCGTAAAAGGGTAATCTCAAATTTTTGGTTTTACATTTGTTACATTTCAAATTAAAGTTGATTTTCAAGCAGAAGGAATACCAATAATCCCAATATCCGCAACAAGTTTTAATTCTAAAATAATTTCTCTTTCTTCTCAAATATCTCACATTTCAGCAAACGAAGGTGCTTGTCTAGTAGAAGTGGTAAAATGCGCATTTCAAAAACCTCATCTTCATCATTGGCAGATAAGAAATTTTGTATTATTTTCTGATAAATCAACTATTGTTTCTAGGGTATTTGTATCTTTTACAATAGTTCAAACTGGAATCATCAAAACTAAATCTTCTCAACAAGCTCATTGCATAACATTTGTTCATCATTTTACTCAAGGATTTGCTTCTAGAACTTTTTTGTGTCTAAAATCTGAAAGTGTATTTAAGTTTGATGTAGTTTGAAGGTAAATATTTCACCCATTTCAACCATTTCCTCACCGAGGTCATCCGTTTGGAATATATTTTTCTCTTCTCCAAGTCACAACTCAGTCTCAACCTTTTCAAGCAACCAATTTTACTTTGACTTCATCTATAAACATTTGTATTTAATTAATTAGTAATTTATTGCGAGAGTATATTGATAAAAAAAAATTTGACAAGTTTTAAAAAAATATATAATGATGAAGCTTTAATTTTGGAGCAAACATATTTGCGGCTATCGTCTAGTGGTTAGGACATCGGGTTTTCATCCCGGTAACCGGAGTTCGATTCTCCGTAGCCGTGCCATAAAATATTTAATAAAGGACTTTTAGGACTGAAAAACAAAAATGAGAGTAAGTTCTCAAAAGTTCTTTTTCTATCGCGGAGTAGAGAAGTGGCATCTCGCAAGGCTCATAACCTTGAGGTCGTACGTTCGATTCGTACCTCCGCAACCAATAAAACTACTGATAAGTCAGTGTAGCTCAGTTGGTTAGAGCGCGGGATTCATATCCCCGAGGTCGGCAGTTCAATTCTGCCCACTGACACCATAATTAAACAAACAAAAATATCTAGTAAAAAGCTAGATATTTTTTATTTGACTTTTTTGGGAAAGCATTTATATTGAGATCTTATTTTTAAAACTAAAAAATGCCTTTAATAATACCTACATTTCAAGAGTACGAAAAATCCGCAAAACAAATACAAGACTTTTTTGTTTCACAAAGAGTTGAGTATTGTATTTATGGTTCATTTATAAACCCTGGAAAACTTAGACCTGGACTAAGTGATATAGATGTTTTTGCTTTAAAAAGAACGAGTGATTTAGTTTTTCCTATTGAGATAACTATGACTTTTTGAGAAATAAAAACACAAATTGAATCTCTTTGAATCCCTTTACAAATAAATTGGTGCACAACGTGACAACTTGAAAATAGATTTTTTTCTCCTGATTTGAATTATATACAAGAAGTTAAAAGATGAATAGATTCTTGAATTCACTCAGTGTGATTTGAAAATTTAATATCACAAGCAAATCATCGTGATGAAATAAATGATGATTCACATATGGCTAGACATTTTCATAGGAAATGAATTAAATTATGATTAAATATTTGAAAATTAGCTGATATTTTAGCAAAAGAAAAAAGTGAAATATCTTCTGATAATCAGAAATATTTATGGAAATTTTGGGATAGTTTTAAAAAAATGACTGCATTATACATATTAGCAATTAGGATAAAAACTTGAGAATCTCATTTTTCTTCACCAGATGAAGAAATATTAAAATTATTTAAAATATATTTTGATATTTCTTGAATTGATACTTGAAAATATTTAGAAGTATTAAAAAAAGTTAGAAATATAGAAGATTGTTATGAATACCTAAAAAACTGATGATTATATGAAATAATAAGGATGTATAATGATATTTATAAACCTTTTGTAAAAGCTATTTGAGAAAAATTTAACTAAAAACACTATGGAAATCTCCCAAATTTCATCACACTCTTCTACTCATGCTTGTATAGTTCTAAGCTGACTTTGAAGTGAAAAAAAACCAGATGAAAAACTAACTCATACTTTAGTTGATTATTGAATGGAAGTTCATCATTTTGATAGAAACTGAGATGAATTGTTAAGTCAGTCTCCAAATGCAATTGAGGAATATATAGAAGAATGATCAAATTATGTAAATAAATTAATTGCTGATTGAAAATTTATTGAACTTTTTTGAGTAAGTTTTTGATGATATTTAGCATTAAGACTTGCTAAATGAATAAGTGAAATTGAGATTGATTTGAAACTATTGAAACTTTAAATTGAGTTGAGTGAAAATATTTAAAAAAAGTAGTTTTAGAATGAGCTATTCATACAAATACACTTTCTCATCCACAAACTGAACAAGAAGTAAGAAACTTCTATAGAAAAATAGTTATACCTTAACATCAAAGCAACTTAATTTAACACAAGTTGCTTTTTTTATTTAAAAATTTGAAAATTTCGCTTTTATCATTATGCTTACAAAAATTATTTGTTTTATTTTTAGTTATGTACAAAATCACTAGAGAAGAAGCTGCAATAAAATTAAATATTTCAACAAGAAGCATAGATAGATATATAAGAGCTGGAAAACTTAGATCAAAAAAGCAGTGAAAAATAGTTTATATCAACGAAGATGATATAAATAATTTCTTATGAATCTGAACAAAAAAACAAGAAATAATTGTTTGAAATATTACTGAAAAGAAGCAAGAAATTCATGAAGAAAGCTCAACTTCTTTATCAAAAAAAGATGAAAAATTTTCTATGATTTTTGACAGATTAAAAGATGAAATAAAATTTAAAGACGATGAAATAAAAGAGTTAAGTATGAAAGTTTGAAAAATGGAAGAAGTAGTTAAGAATTCTATTTCTATGGTAGAATTCAAAAAAACTCAATTTTTACTAGAAGAATCAAAAAATACTTTGATTTTAGATCTTGCAAGTACAAAAAAAGAATTAGAGATAAAAAATGTATTGTTAAAGGAAGAAAAAAGTTTAAATTATATATTAATAATCATATCAATAATACTTTTTATTGTTCTTATTACAGTTTGGCTTATAAAGATTTAAGTTACTATAAAATATAAAGTAAAAAAATGTAAATCTATATTTATTTTACATTTTTTTATTTTACGTTAATATGTCCTCGTAGTTCAGTGGAAGAACAGTTCCCTCCTAAGGAACAGACACAAGTTCGATCCTTGTCGGGGATACCATTCTTCGAAACTTTAGTAAAGAAGAACTAAAAACAAATTATTAAATTTTTATTATTTTACCTATTTTTTATGACTCCAAGAAAAAAAACTACAACTGAAACGGTTGAAAATATTGAAGTTAAAGAAGAAAAAAAAGTTTCTTCTAAAGTTCAAAAAAATACTTCTGATAAATTACCTTATATAATAATTATTGTTTTACTTATAATAATTGCTGTTTTAGCATTTTTTATTGGGAAAAACTATAATGTAATTTTTTCAGGAGAAAAAAATACTACAACTAATACAGAAACTATAAATTCTAGTGATGTAGTAATAAAAGTAATTTGAGATAAAAGATGTACAAACTGTCAAACAGATGCCATTTCTGCAAGTTTAAAACAATTACCATTTTTAACTTGAGCAACTTTTGAAGAAGTAGATTTTTCAGATGAATGAGTTAGTGATTTAGTAAAAGCAAATGATTTAAAAGCACTTCCAGCTTATTTATTTAATACTAAAAATTTCTCTGATTCTCAATTCACTGCATATTTAGCAGAAACTCCAGCAGGATTATTTAGTTTAAATGTTTGAAGTGAATTTGATCCTTATGGAGAAATTTGTGATAATAAAGTTGATGATAATGATGACTGACTTGTTGATTGTGCTGATAGTAAATGTTCAAAAGATATAACTTGTGCTCCAAAAGTTGATAGACCAGTTGCGGATTTATATATCATGTCATACTGTCCTTATGGATTACAAGCTCAAAAATGATATTTAGAAGTTATGTCTAAATTATCTAAAGTTGCTGATATAAATGTTAAATGGGTTCAATATGTAATGCATGGACAAAAAGAAGCAGATGAAAATGTAGTTCAATATTGTATTCAAAAAAATGAAAAAGAAAAATATACTAAATATTTAAATTGTTTCTTAGCTGAAGAAGGAAAAGGTGAAGCTTGTAGAAAAGAAGCAGGAATAAATGAAAAGAAACTTACTTCATGTATTGATTCAACTAAAAAAGAATTTAGTGTTGATGAAAAAATGTCAGATACATCTAAACAATTTCCTGATTTTGACATAGATAAAGACTCAGCTTTAGCTGCAGGAGTACAATGAAGTCCAACTTTTGTACTTAACTGAATAAAAATTGATAAAATATGAAGAAACGCAAAAGCATACGCTGAAGCTATATGTTCAACTATGAAAAATAGACCAAAAATATGTGATGATAATGAATTTCAAGATATAAATTTTGATCCTAGTTTCTGATTTACTTCTAATGGTTCAAACGCTAGTTCTGGATGTGCTCAATAATTATTTAATTAACCCATCAGCCCTTACGGGAAAGGTTAGGGATGGGTTATTTTAAAATATTTTTTATAATTTTATCATTTTTTCTCCATTTTTCCATAGTTTTTACTCTGAGAGATAAAAATACTTTTTTTCAGAAAATATTTTCAAGTTCAAGTCTGGCTTCAGTTCCTATTTTTGTAATCAAACTTCAATTTTTTCAAATTATTATATATCTTTGACTATCTGTTTCTGTATAAACATAAGCTTGAATTTTAAGTAAATTTTTTTCTTCTTCTATTTCCTCGATTTCTACATAAGTTGAGTGTGGAATTTCTTCGGTAGTATTAAGAAATACTTTTTCTCTGACAATTTCTGAGATTCTAAAATAAATATCTTGGTCAGTATAATACTCTTCTGTATAAAATGGATGTCAAACTGGTAGAATTTCTTTTATTTTTCAAACTAAATCTTCAAATCAAATTTTTTCTAGCGAAGAAATTTTTACTATATTTTCACTTAAAGGAATTTCAATTTTTGAAGGTAAGTCAAGTTTTGTATAAACTTTTATAATTGGAGACCTAACAAATTCAAGCAAATCTTCGATTTGTTTTTCTTCATCTCCATAAGGCCTAGAAGAATCTATAAAATACAAAACCCCATCAGCTTCTCTCATCGAACGAATAGCTTCTTGGTTAATTTTTTCATTAAATTCTTTTTCGTTTTTATGAATTCCTGGTGTATCAAAAAATATGATTTGACTTTCAGTATCGTTAAAAATTGCCAAAACTCTTTTTCTTGTAGTTTGTGGAACATTTGAAGTAATAGAAACTTTCTCTCAGATAAGAGAATTTATAAAAGTTGATTTTCCAGCATTTGGACGACCAATTATAGCAATATAACCAACTTTTTTTTCTTTTAAGTCAGTTGTTTTTGAAAGGATATCAGCTAAATTTAGAGGTTGCATGTATTAAGTTAAAGATAAAGTTTTGTTATTTAAATATGCAACATATTATAAATTTCTATTAAAAAATCAAATTATGCTTCTGATGAAAAAATTGTCAGAAATATTTTTAGAGGTTAAAAATATTGCAACTTTTGTAAAAATTTTGAAAAAAATAAAAAATTTATATACTTAAGATTGCTAAAATATTACATAGATTACGAAAGTAGTTTAACTTTAATGTTAGAAAAGGGTAACTTAGGTTACTCACCCTTTTTGTTGATGTTAAAGTTAAACAAAATTGTAATGTTTTAGCGAACACAAGAGGACTTAAGTTACCCTTTTTTGTTTGCTAAAATATGAAATATATTAGTTATTTTATATTTTTACTAATTTAATATGGCAGAAAAGAAAGAGTCAGCAAATTGGAATATTGCTGCTACACATTATCTTACAGCTGGTTTTGTTATGCCCGTTATTACTATGTTAATAACATATTTTTTAATTATTCCTAATATAGGAATAAAATCAGTTTATATTATTTACTTAATATTAGCTATAATGCTTTTGCTATGAGTTTTTTTATGAGTAATATATTCAGCTAATTACGTAAAGAAAACATACATTGTTAAAGATATTGAACAGGTTATAAAATTATCAACTATTTATTTTCTAGTTATTGGTATATTGTCAAATTCATATAGATTTTTTTCTGGTAAACTTATTCTTAATGATTTTGTGTTTATGTTATTAGTAATATTAATAAGTACACCTATTTTTTATATAGTCAGTAAAAAGTATTTATTAGAAAAATAAAAATATTTTACAATTTTCACATTTTAGAGTAACTACAAAATAGGAGAGATAAATACTCTCCTATTTTGTTATTTAAAACTCAGATTGTTTTTTCAAAATCTTATGTAATAAAATTAAATTATTTAATAATACTTGCTTGATTTACAGATACAAATGTTACTTTTCAAATAATTTCTCAAAATTATTTTTTGACAATTTCAACTATTTCTATAAAATAATTTCGCTTTTAAAAAGCATTTTTATTTTATTTCCTTCTTTGAATAATTTTCAAAGATATTAACCCATAGGAAAAATATGGCAAAATATGAATTAATGCTAATACTAAATCCTAGTATAGCTGAAGCAGAAAGAAATAATTCTTTAGCAAATATTAAAAAAGCTTTAGAAGAATCTGGTGCTAAAATTGAAAAAGAAGATGTTTGGTGAGACAAAAAAATGGCTTACAAAATTAATTCTTCAGATAGAGGTTTTTACGTTTTACTTGATTTAGAAATGGATTGAAAAGGTATTGTTAATATAACTAAATCTTTCAATTTAGATTTAAATATTTGGAGACATATGTTTGTAAAAAAAGATGTTTAATTTTTTAATTTAAAAATTGATGAGAACAGTTAATAAAGTTATACTAATAGGTAATATTACTAGAGATCCTTTAGTTAAAAATACTGAAAATAATAAAAAAATAGCTCTTTTCTCTATAGCTACTAATAGATATTATAAAACTGGAGAAGGAGAAAATAAATCTGAAGCAGAATTTCATAATTGTGTAGCTTGGTGAAGTTTAGCCGAAAGAGCTGAAAAATCATTAACTAAATGAAAATTAGTATATATAGAATGAAGATTAAGAACTAGAGTTATAGATAAAGAAGATTGAACAAAAACTTATAAAACTGAAATTGTTATTTCAAATTTAATTTTCTTAAATAAAAAATCAGATTTTGATTCAATTGATGAGTTAGATTCAATTGATGAAGAAATTATTGAAGAAGATGATAAATTTTAATTTTTTAATTTAACTTACCATGGCAAATACAAAATGTCCTTTAGAAGGTGTAGTAATTGACTACAAAAATGTAGAACTTCTAAAGAAGTATATTACAAAATTTGGGAAAATAACTCCTAGATATTACACTTGAGTATCTTTAAAAAATCAAAAAAGATTAGCTCAAGCAATTAAAAGAGCTAGAATGGTTGCATTACTTCCATTCGTTAGCAGATACGATAAAGACTTTAATGCTCAATAGTAAAAAAATCTAAAACTAAAAGTTTTAGATTTTTTTATCTGTAATTTTTGCAAAAAACTCAAACTTATGTTAAAATAAATCATATTTATATATAATTTAATTTTTATGAATTTAGAAAGTTTAAAGAAAAAAGCTTTAGAGTTAAAACAAAAAGCAATTGAACTAAAAGATAAATGAGTTCTATACAGTGCTAAAAAACTAAGCGAATCATCTTTGGTTTTAAAATCTCAAACTGAGCTTGATGATTTCATTTTAAAATCACAAAATACAACATTTACAAATCCAGAATGAATAAGTAAGGTTTATGAAAAAAGATGTTCTATAATATTTTGAGATTCAAAAGAAAATTTTTTTAAAGAGTTTTTATTATCTGTTCCAGTACTATTAACCAAAGGTTTTTCTCAAAATCTTCCTTTAAAAATTGTGGATATTTGAAATGAAAGTATTGATTATAAAAAATACAATTTATCCGAAATTCCTGCCTTAATAGTTTTTGAAAATAAAGAAATTTATAAAATAATTGTTGGAGAAGACAATATCAAAAAAGTTGTAAAAAGCCTAACTTTAGATATAAATAAGACAATAGATGAAATTTAATTTTTAAAAAATAATTATGGACTTATCAATTTTGGAAATTCTTTACATAGTTTTAATATTTTTTACTACTATAATTTGAACTCTACTTTCTATAGTTTTATACAAACTTATAAAAGTTTTAAATGTTTTGATGGAAGTAGTTGAAATATATAACAAAGTAAAGCAAATACTTTCTCTTTATTCTCAAATTCCAGATTTAATTTTGGATTATGTGAAAGATTTTATATTTTGAAAAAAATAAAAATAGCGTGAAATTCACGCTATTTTTTTAATTCTTAAATTCAACCATCTCAACCTCAAATATCAAATCTTTTCAAGCAAAAGGAGAATTCAAATCTATTTTCACGCTATCAGTTCAGACTTCAACAATTGGAAATTCTCAATATTGAGTTGGTAGTTTTGTTCAAACTTCTAATTTATATCAAGCGTCTTCAAATTGTTTTAAGTCAGATTTTTTTACTTCTTGAATATTTTTCTTATCATATTCTCCATAAGCATCTTTTGCTTTTAGATTTAGAGTTTTTTTATCTCAAATTTTCATTCAAACTACTCAAGCGTCAAATCATGGAATCATCATTCAAGCTCAAACTTCAAACTCTATAGGTTGTCATCTAGTATATGAGTTATCAAATTCTTTTCCGTCAGATGCTGTTTTTCCTATATAATTTACTGCAATTTTATCTCAAGCTTTTACACTTCTATTTTTATTTGCTTCTTGTTTTTCTTTTTTAGTTTCTTCTAATTTCTTCATTTCTTCCTCTAGAGAAAATTCATATGGTTTTAAACTTCCTCCATCATATTTCACAACTTCCATTTTTATAATTTTTACATCTTTTTCTGGTTTATCATTTTTATCAGTTTTAACTCAAGCAATTTTATCAACATTATCCATTCCAGAAACAACTTGACCAAAAACAGTATGTTTATTATCTAAGAAATTATTATCTTTCTGGTTTATAAAAAATTGACTTCCATTTGTATTTACTCAAGCATTTGCCATAGATAGAGAACCTCTTATATTTTTTAAATTTGGAGAAAATTCATCTTCAAATTCTTTTCCATAAATACTTTCTCATCACATACCAGTTCATTCTGGATCTCAACCTTGGATCATAAAATCTTTTATAACTCTATGAAAAGTTATTCCATTATAATAACCATTTTTTGATAATGCTAAAAAGTTATTCACTGTTACCGGAGTGTCTTTAGGGAATAATTTTATTTCAATTTTTCAGTTTGTAGTAGTCATTATTACTCAAACATCACCTTCTTTAAATCATTCTAATTGGTAAGTATTTTTCATTGTTTCTCAAGAGTTAGTAGATAAAGTTTCTCAAGTTCAATAATTAGTTCCTGAAGGAAGTAATTTTTGTTCTAATTCTTCAAATGTAAGTTTTCAACCACATTTCTTTTCTATGATATTTTTTTCTGAATCATAAATAATATAACTAGGTACATAATCACATTTTTCCCCTGTTGCATCTTCAAAAGTCAATGGCTTTGATATATCTTGAGGAATAGTATATCCATCAAACTTCTTACCATCAATTAATATAAGTTGCATATTAACTTCTTTTTTATATTTATTATAAAATTCTTCTAAAGTTGGCATTTCAGCTTTACAATGAGGACACCAAGTAGCAACAAATCAAACATATGTATTTTTCCCATTTTTTTCTTTCAAATCTATATTTGGATCACTTTCTACTTTTTTTCAGAAACAACTGGTTAAAAGTAATGTTAAAAGGAAAATTATACTTAGCTTTTTAAACATATTTTTTTTATTAAAAATTAATGGTTCATATTTTATAAATTTTTTTATAAAATTCAATTTTAATAATTTTTTAAATATTGACTTTTATTTTTTCAATTTTATTACCTTTCTTTTTTCAGGATTTTTTATATTTTCAATCATAATTTTATATAAATAATTTAAGAAATCTAAGTCACCTGAAAATTTATTACAAGGACATTTTAGGCTTGTTAGTCAATTTACTATAAACTTTACCTCCTTGTCTAAATCAAGAAATGCTTTTAACTGCTCTATTTTTAAGTTTTCAATAAAACTTATTTCATAACTTACTCAAGTTCTTTTTATAGATTTTATTTTGTATTCTGATGCCTTAATCTTTACTTCTAATACTTTAAATAAATTATTATTTTCTTCTTTTAGTTCTCAAGCTAATTCTTTAAAATCTGAAATTAGATTTTCTAACTCTTCTATATCAGAAATTGACTCAATTTCTCTATAAAAATTTAGTTTATCAAGTTCACTTTCAAAAAAGTCATCTCACAAATATGCTGAAATATTTAAGTCAATTGAGGTTTCAATCCTTTTATTCCCTTTCTCCTCTGAGGGGAAAGGGGTAGGGATAGGGGTCTGCATTTTCAATTCTTCAATTTTATCTTCAAGCAATTTTAAATAGACATTTATTCAAACTTCACTAGATAATCCAGACTGTTTTAACCCAAGAATATCTCAACCTCATCTAATTTCTAGATCTCTAATTGCAAGTTCAAAACCTGCTCAAAGATGACTATATTCAACAACTGTTGTAAGTCTTTTCGCAGCATCTTCTGAGATTTTCTCTTTTTTGAAAAGTAGATAACAATATCCTTCTTTATCACTTCTTCAAACTCTTCATCTCAGTTGGTGAATTTGGCTAATACCAAATTTATAAGCCTCATTTATAATAATCGTATTTACATTTGGAAAATCAATTCAGTTTTCTATAACTGTTGAAGATAGAAGTATATCATATTCTTTTCTTTTAAATGCTAATATTCTATCTTCAAGTTCGTGTCATGGTAGTTGTCCATGAGTTACAATAATTTTTCTTTTTGGAAATAAATCCTGCAAGTATCTTGCCATAGAATCAATACTTTCAACTCTATTGTGTATAAAAAATAATTGTCATCCTCTTTCAAACTCTTTTTTTCATGCCTCAATTATTACATTATCATCAAATTTTGAAACAAAAGTTTCAACTCATTTTCTAATTGATGGAGCTTTTGATAGTATAGAAACATCACGGATTCCATTTAAAGCCATATTTAGACTTCTTGGAATAGGTGTTGCAGACATACTTAAAATGTCTATATTTCATTTCATTTCTTTGATTTTTTCTTTGTCTTTTACTCAAAATTTATGTTCTTCATCAATAACAAGGAGTCATAAATCTTTATATTCTATACTTTCTGAAAGCAATCTATGAGTTCAAATAATTAAATCTATTTTTCAAGTTTTAAGTTTGTCTAGAATGATTTTTGCTTCACTTTGAGTTTGAAATCTAGTTAAAAGTCAGATATTTATAGGGAATTTTGAAAATCTTTCACAAGCTTTATTATAGTGTTCGTAAGCTAAAACTACAAGTGGAGAAATAATAATTGATTGTTTTCAATTTAAAAAAGCATTATAAACAGCATTAAATGCAACTTCAGTTTTACCAAATCAAACATCTCAAACTAAAATTCTCTCCATTGGAGTCTCTTTGCTCATATCTTCCATGATTTCTTCTATTGCATTTACTTGATCAGGAGTGTATTCATAATCAAAAGTTCTAGCAAATTTTGTTATTTCTCAGTCAAAGTATCTAAAAGCAAAACCTTTTGATATCTTTCTTTCAGCATAAATTTCTAAAAGTTCTTCAGCTACTTTTTGGATATCTTCTCAAACTTTTTCTAATTTTTTAGACCATTCTTTTGTTGATAATCCTGTTAAAGTAGGATTTTCGTTTCATATATATTTACTAACTCTTCTGACTTCTGTAATTGGTACAAAAAGTTTATCTCATCATTTATAATGAATTTCTAAATATTCTTTTTTAAATTTTCAGATTTCTTTCCAAATAATTCACTCAAAAACTCAGATTCCGTGGTCTATATGCACAACAAAATCTCAAGGTTTGATTTGTAAAAGTAAGTCTATATTTTCGCTCAGAGATTTTTTAACTCTTTTTTTTACAAAGATTTTAGACAAGTTGTCGTCTGTTATAACAATTTCAATTTTTGATTTAAATGATTTTAAAATCGTTAAATCAGTCTTATGGATTTCTATATTTGAAATATTATTATACTCTAAAAAAGTCTGAATTGTCTTTTCATTTTTAGTATAGATTTTAACTTTTTTATTCTCTTTAAGTATTTTTATAAGATTTTCAAGATTGTCTATAAAAAGGTCAGTGATGTCGAGATTTGTTTGGGGTATGTTTGCATTTTTCAAGATATCTAAAGCAACAATATTTTCTAGATTTAAAAAATTATTTGCTCATTCAAGTATATCAATATTGTCTAGAATAAGATTTTTTTGTTTTAAAAGTTCAAGTAGTTCTTTGTTAAAATTATTTTCTAAAGAGAAAAAATTTAGTTCTTCTATTTTTCAGATAGTTATTTTGTCTACATTTTTTGAATGAATTCCGTTTTCTATATAAATGCTTTCAATAGAGTCTCACCAAAAACTTATGATAATATTTTCTTTTTTATTTTTTAGTTTTATAGACAATGTGTCTCAAGATTTTTTATAATCTCATCATTCTAAATATTCTCTAAATTTATAACCAAAATCATTTAATTTTTTTAGGAGTTCATCTATTTCGCATGGTTTATCCTTCTCTAAAGTAATAGAATATTTATTTTCAAGTTCCCAATTATTAGGCAACTTTGCAAAAAATAAATCATAATTAACTATAAAGTTTCCAGTATCGTTTTTGGCAAAATCTAAAAGCTGAGACAAGCAAGTTATCTCAGTGATTGGAGAGTTTAGATATGTAAATATTTTTAAATATTTTTTTATATTTTCATCTTTTGTAATAATTAACCCATCCACTAGCCCCTTCCCTTTAGTCAAATGGAAGGGGGAAGTAAGATAATCTTTTATCAAAAGACTTCTAGAAAATATATTTCAGGTGTTTAGGTAGTGCATGGGAGGTTATTTCAAAGTAGTATTTAATAATTTTTCCCAGTTTCATTCTAAATCATAATAGCAACCTAACTTTTCACTAAATGAAAGTAATAATTTTGCATCTAGATTTATAAAATCTCACTTACTATTCATAAAACCAACATATTTATTCTCTCACTTTATAGTAAGATAAATAGATTTATTGTTAAAATTTCTGAAATCTACAAATCATATATTTTTAAGTTCTGGGCTTAGTAGATTTTCTCCATCTATATATCCAAGTATTAATCAAGTCTTAAAATCCTGATAAATAGTTAATAAATTTTTCATATATAAGTATTATAGGGTAATTTATTCTCATTTAAGTTCTTGAATTTTTTCATCTATACTAACACAATTATTAAAATTTCAATTTTTTATACAATTATCATATTTAATTGATGAATATATTTCTTCTTTTGTAAAATAATCAACTATTGATTTGTCTTTATGTAAACAACTTAATGATAATTCTTGAGTTAAATCATCTCTATTACAATAATCTCATTTTAAATATCTAAAAGAATATAAACATGTTTTCATAACTGGGCTATAAAATATTTGTTCTATAACAGGGTCTAGTTCTTTCATAATAAAGTCTGGATTTTTTAACTCTTTGATTATTTCATCTTGATATTTTGCACATTCTTGTTTTTTCTTAAATAAATCATTTTCATTTTCATTTTCTTTTTTAAAATCCTGGATTTGTTTCTCTAATATTGTAATTTTATTATTTTGTTCAGCAATTCTTTTGTCTTTTTCTCAATTCCAATCAATAGAACAGCTTGATAAAATTAGTAATAAACTGATAATTAATATTTTTTTCATAAACTTAAATTAAAAAATAAATTATAAACTACTTTAACTTTTTACTTTCCTTACTCTTAATTTTTCTTCTTTTTTCTACTTTCTTCAAATCTTCTTCTCACTTTAGTTTCTCTGGAACTATTCATCTTGAAATCATAGCTTTTCTGGTTTCTTTTGCATTTGAAACAAGTTCACTTTCAAGTTTTTGTTTTCAAGTTAAATTATTTTCTTTTATATTGTGGTCAGTCATGGCATAGATAAAGTCTTTTGCTTTCAGTTCTACTTCTGAATCAAAATCTGCTAAAGCTCTATTTTCTGGAATTCATCTTTTTGCTTTTAATGCTTTTGTAGACATATTGTAAAGAGTTTCAATTTTCTTGTTTTTAAAACTTGCAAACTCAATTGGTTTTGTAATTCATCTTTGATAAACTGTTTTCTCAATTTTTTCTTCTGAGATTTTTAGTTTTTCTCTTGCTTCTAGTCTTTTATTTTCTTCCATAATTTTTTCAGCAATTTCTTGTTTTCTCGTTTGAGTAGCAAAATAAGTTTGAGCTAGAGAAATCTCCACTTTTCTTGAATCTCAGTTTTGAGCTATCAGATAACAAGCATAACGAGTAAGAAGATAATCTTCAACAATTCTTTGTCATCATTTTCACAAATTTATCATTTTGTCCCCTCCGACGAAATGATCTTGTAGCTTGTGTCAGCTGTTTTTGCAAGATTCTTTAGCTTTTTCTATTACTCATTCAAACTTCCTCCAATCTTTATATCAAAGATGTATCATAAGTTCTCTTGCTGACCAAAACTCAAATCAAGTTTCATCAGTTCTTTTTATGTCTTCAAAAGATTTTTGAACTTCAGTAGTTAAATCTATCATATAGTTAAAATTATATATTAAACATATACATTTTATATATTTATACTAAAAGTCAAAGTTTAATTTTCTATAAAATATAAATATGGCATATTCGCCATAATTATAACTAAACCTTCTTAAAAAACTCCGTCCTCAAAACCATTTTTCCTGACTCTATAATTCCTTCTTCGTCAGTTAATTTTATGTTTTTAAATTTATCTCCTCTTTTTATGTCAGGAGCTCATTTTACTTTTAAATCTTTTATTGCAATTACTGTGTCTCAGTTAGCTAATACATTTCCGTTTGCATCTTTTTGAATTATTTCGTCCATAATTTTTGTTTAATAAATAAATCAAATTCATTATATAAAAACTCTTAAAAAATCATAATTTTTTGCATAAAAATTGAAAAATAATATAATTTCAAAAAATTACTACTAATACCGATTATGAATATATTTCTAGATACTATTTCCCCGAAAAACACACTTATACTTTTTGATGATAAAAGACAAATTATTCAAAAATATTTTTTTGATGTTCGTTTAAATGAATCAACACTTTTGATTGAAGAATTTGATAAATTTTTGTCGCAAAATAAACTAAATTACAAAGATTTAGAAAATATTGTAGTTGTAGCAGGTCCTGGAAGTTTCACTTGAGTAAGAACAACGATTTTGCTTGTAAATACGATAAATTTTGTAATTAAAAAAAATATTACAACTTTGACTTATTTTGATTTATTTGAAAATTACCCTATCATAAAAACTTCTTCAAAAAGAGATAGTTTTGTGAAAATATCTGCTGAAAGCGAAATAGAAATCATTCAAAATGAAGATCGGAAAGAAAAATTAAAAGGAATAAAAACCGTTTATTGAGATATTGTTTTAGAAAATATTCAAACTATAAATGAAGTTGATTATGAAAAAATTATAAAAAATATTTCATTTCAAAATCAAAAAATTGCAAATGCTTTTTACTTAAAAAAACCAAATATTTCTTAAAATTCCTTCCCTTTGACTAAAGGGAAAGTGGCTGAAAGCCGGATGGGTTAATTAATTAATTTTACTAAAAATATGAAACTACAAGAAAATGAAAAAATTATAAAAGTTTTAAAAAATCACTATTTTACAAATATTATTTTGTGATTTTTAACTTTATGATTTTTAATAATTTTATGAGGAATCTATTATTTTTTCTCAGATTTTAAATATATATCACTTATTTTAATAGTTTTAACTCAGATTTTTTTGGTATTTATGTATTATTTATTTTTAAACTTTGAACTTTGAATTATTATTATAACAAATTTGAGAGTAATTTCAGTTCAAAAAATAAATATTTTAGAAAATAAATATATAGATGCAGACTTATCTCAAATAAAAGAAGTAAAAGTAAAAACAAAATGAATATTTGCTAACTATTTTTGATTTTGAGAATTAATTTTAGATTTAAATGAGAAAAAAATCTTTTTAAAATATCTAGAAAATCCTTTAATACAAGCAAAAGAACTTTTAGAAATACTTAAAAAAACTAAATAACTATATTTGCTTTTTAGTAAAAAATATATATTCTAAAGACCAAAATTTTACTTTTTAAAAATATGTTATGTTTGAATACTGAAATGAATCTTTGGACAGAATTGAAAAAATTAAAAAATTAAAAGCAGCTTGAGTAATAGTTTACGCAAATAATTATCATTGAAAAATTGATATTTCTGAAATCTCAAAAAATAATTCAAATTTAAAAGAAGTTGAAGTTTTACAAGAATCTGGAGCGCAAAGCCAATTCAAAACTGCTTGAAGGTTGATGAGTTATAAAAGTCATGGAAAGCTTGCTTTTGCAAAAATTATGGATCAATCTTGAACTATCCAAATTTGTTTTATGAAAGACAAATTTAAATTCAATACTTGAAAAGAACTTGTTGAAAGTTTAACCATTGATGGAGAAGAAAAATCAGCATACAAAATTTCAGAAAAATTTATAAACGTTTGAGATTATATCTGAGTGATTTGAGAATTATTTTTAACAAAACACTGAGAATTAACTTTATTTGTAAATGAATTTCAAATCTTAGCTAAATCAATTAGACCA
>CAYOIP010000010.1:0-27572 GCA_964404065.1 uncultured Candidatus Peribacteria bacterium | reverse complement strand
CTGAAGAAATTAAAAGAGAATCTAAATTTAGAAACATTAATGAAGTAGTATATGATTAAAATTACTTATTGAAGATTATTCTCTTTTAACCTGTTAAGTTTTATAGACTATCTGAAAAAATATTATAAAAATATTTATTTTGATACAGGGTTAGTAGATGAAAATCAAATTATACATTGATATATAGATAGAGCAGATAATTTATATAATGAAATATTAAGTAAAATAGAAATTACAATAAATAGTTGATATTTTTGAAACATATATGAAAAGACAGATAATTACGTAAAATCAAAACTTGTTTTAAAAGTAAAAAGTTATACAATTGTTTTAGATGTTTATAAATCTTGAAATATTGTATTAATTGAAGATATTTTCATAAATTAAAAAAATGAATACTCAAATTACTGAATAATTAGTTTCTACTAATTAATCTCAAAAAATATTAAATTATTTTTAACCCCGCAATATTGCGGGTTTTTTTTGTGTGAAGATTTTTGGAGGTACCGGTACCTTTAACTAGAGTTGCAAATTTTTACAAAAGATTATAATAAAAGTGAGTTTAGTTTTTAATTTATGAAAATATGAAAACAATTAATTGAGAAATCTATTATGATGAGAAAGAGTTCTCTGATATAATTGAAAAAGGTATTATGGAGCAAGCAGAAATATTAAGAAAAAATATAAGAGAAAAAAGAAAGAAAAATAATTTTGTAAGAGAAGTAGAATATGTATAAAGTTTATTTTAAAAATGAAACTTCTAAATATATTTTGAATTATTTTGAAAATTATAGTAGGTATTATGAAAATTTATTTGAAGATAGTTGAATATGGTCTGAAAATCAAATAATTAATTCATATATTGAGGAATCATTAAATAGACATAATGAATTAAAGAATTTAATTATAAACACTTTAAAAGATGAGAAAATTCTTTGAATAAAAAATGATAATTCTATGATTATTAAATGGAGAACTAAATATTTGTTTATAGATTTTCAAGAAGATAATGATTTGAAAGAAAGGTTTGTTTTAAATATTTCAATTAGATAAAAAAATTAAATTATTTTTTACCCCACAATATTGCGGGGGTTTTTTATTGCTTTTTTTCAAAAATTCATATAATTATTTTGTTTTACTTGTTTTATAAAAAACTTATGAGAAATAAAATAATTGCAATAGTTTTAGTTATATTCATAATAGCCTTATGAATTACTTGATATGTATTTAAAGATAAGCTATTAACTCAGATGCAAAAAAAAGAATCAGAACTTACTTCTACGTGAAAAACTATAAATGAATTTATAACTATAAACTATTTACCAAAATTTCATCATCTAGATTTGAGAAGTAAAAACCTAGGTAAGATGCCAAATATATGCGAAATGGTTGCTTGAACAAACTATGAATATGATATTTGGTCAATAGATTTAGCAGACAATAATATAGACAAAATAGACACTGATTTGTCTTGTTTGAAAAATTTGTCAGAATTAAATTTTTCATTTAATAAAATATCAAAAATAGAAAATTTAGACTGATTATCATTTATCAAAAAACTTGATTTATGAAACAATGAAATTTCAACTATAGCGTGACTGGATAATCTAAAGACTTTAAATGATTTACATCTATGATATAACAAAATAACTAAAACTACTTGATTAGAAAAACTTACAAACTTGATTTCTTTAAAACTTCAACACAATGAAATATATGATTTAGAATGAGTAAAGGATTTAGTAAATTTAGAAGAATTAAAACTAGAATTTAACAAATTGGAAGAAATTGATTTAAAACAATTAATGAATTTAAAAAAACTAAAAATTATAACAGTTTGAGAAAATGCATGAATTGATAAAGAAACAATAGATAAATTTAATGATTATACTCTAAAAAATACTGATAATTCAGATGTTCAAGAAGTTTCCGTGGATAAATAATTTGTCAAAAATTTTAAATTTTACTTTTTATAATTTTTTCATATAATCTGCCAGAAATAAAAAAGTATTTCAAAAGAAATACTTTTATTTTTATCTAATTATTATTAATTTTTAAAAAATGTCTTTTAGAAATATTGCGATTATCGCACACGTAGATCACGGAAAAACTACCTTAGTTGATGCACTATTAAAACAATCATGAACCTTCAGAGAAAATGAAAAAGTTGATGTTTGTGTTATGGATAGTAATGATCAAGAAAAAGAAAGAGGTATTACTATTTATGCTAAAAATACTTCTGTTTTTTACAAATGAAATAAAATCAATGTTGTGGATACTCCAGGGCATGCTGATTTTGGGTCTGAAGTAGAGAGAGTTTTAAGAATGGTTGACTCAGTTTGTCTAGTAGTTGATGCTTATGAATGACCAATGCCTCAAACAAAATTTGTACTAAAAAAATCATTACAACTTGGATTAAAACCAATCGTAATTATTAACAAAATTGATAAACCAACTTCAAGACCAGACTGGGTAGTTGATCAATTATTTGACCTATTTGTTAAACTTTGAGCAAATGATGAACAACTTGATTTTCCAGTTTGTTATGCTATTGCTAGAGAATGAATTGCAAAAAGAAACTTAGAGGATACTTCAAGCGATATCACTCCTTTATTTGATATGATTATGGAAAAAGTTCCAGAGGCTCCAAATGAAGTAGAAAAACCATTTAGAATGCAAGTTGCAAACTTAGCGTATGATAATTTCCTTTGAAGACTTGCTATTTGAAGAGTTTATGAGTGAAAAGTAAAAGTTGGACAAGATGTTATTATTACAAATAATGCATGAGTACAAAGAAAAGGTAAAATTGCAGAAGTTTTAACAAATGAATGATTAAATAAAGTAAAAGTAAAAGAAGCCGTTGCAGGAGATATCATTACAATTGCTTGAATAGCTGATATATTTGTTTGAGAGACTATTGCTGAAAATGCAGAAGTTCCAGCACTACCTGCTATCACAATTGATGAACCAACTTTAAAAATGGAATTTTTAGTAAATAATTCTCCGTTTTGTGGTAAAGAATGAAAAATGGTTACTTGAAGACAAATTAGAGATAGACTTGAAAAAGAATTAGAAACAAATGTATGATTAAAAGTAGATTTTGATTCTTGAGAAAATTACATAGTTTCAGGTAGATGAGAACTTCACTTATCAGTTTTAATTGAAACTATGAGAAGAGAGGGATACGAACTTCAAGTTTGAGCTCCAGAAGTAATTATGCACGTAGAAAATGGGGTAAAAATGGAACCAATTGAAAGAGTAGCTGTTTCAGTTCCAAGTGAGTTTTCTTGAGCAGTTATTGAAAGACTTGGTAAAAGAAAATGAGAAATGGTAAATATGGTTGATGAAAATGGAATGGTTTCTATGGAGTTTAAAGTTCCAACTAGATGACTTTTAGGTTTTAAATCAGAGTTTACAACTATTACAAAATGAGAATGAATACTAACTTCAGCTTTTGAAGAATTTGCGCCTTTTAAAGGACCTATTGAAAAAAGAGAAGTTTGAAGTATGGTTTCAGGTGAAACAGGATCTACTATGGCTTATTCATTATGGAAATTACAAGAAAGATGACCATTATTTGTTGATCCAGCTGTTGCAATTTACGAATGAATGATTATCTGAGAACATTTAAAATGAGGAGAACTTGTAGTAAATGCTACTAAAAATAAACAATTAACAAATGTTAGAGCCTCAGGAACTGACGAAGCTTTAAGACTTGTTACTCCAAAAAGAATGACTTTAGAAGAAGCGATTGATTATATAGGACCAGATGAATATGTTGAAGTTACTCCACAAAACATAAGACTTAGAAAAAAATATTTAACTGAAACTGATAGAAAAAAATATTCTAGAAATAAAGATTAATTTCAAATTTAAACCCCGGGATTTTAAAATCCCGGGGTTTTTTACTTATTTTTATTTCATAATGTAATTTTTTTCTGGCATAACTAGAATTTCTCAGATAGTATTTGTAGATCATTTTTTTAATAATTTATAAACTACATAATTATCGTAAGTAGAATATTCTAAATAATACATTTCATTTTTTATATTTATTCTTCAATCTTTAAATATTTCAAATATAGGTTCAGAAACTCAATTATAATATACATACAAATCTCAAGAGTTTTGAGGAATTCAAATAGGTAGGGAAACAAAGTTATATTCACTAGAAGAGTGTTTATAATAAATTCAAGTTTTATTTTCTCATAGAGTATTTATAGCATCTGCAAAATCTCAAACAACTTCCACTTTTCAACTATTTGGCGTTACAAGGTACTCAAAATAAATAGGAGAATAATTCTTTGTAACAACTATTTTTGGATAAACACTATCATTTGATTCATCATTTGAAGAATAAACTTTGTATCATAAATTGTATTTTGCTTTATCTAAGTCAGATATATTTATCTTTCAAGTGTATTCATCAATTTTTATTATTGGTTCGTTTTTGAAGTATAATTCTAATCCGTTTTTTGTTTCAGTTTTTAGATTAAAATTATAAGTTCAAGTTGCGGAAGTAATTACACTTCAACTTCAGCTTTTATCAAATAATTTCTTTAATCACCCTCATCTGATTCTATAAAGACTTACATTTTGGTTTTCTAGTTCTTCATCTATTTTTCAAGAAATTTTTAATTCATTCATATCTAAAACTTCAGCAGTTGGAGCATAAACTACAAAATTTATATCTTCATATCAAACATTATTATTTTCATCAACTAGGTAAATTCTAATATATCTACTCATAAGTTCATTTATAGCTCAGATTCAGATTATAATTTTCTTTCATTCTTTTATTATATTAAAATCTTTATTTGTATCTCAAAGTTTTATATCCTTATCATCAAAATTATCTCAGTTTCTGTTTGTGTCTTTTTCTAAATCTGTATCTATATAAACTCAAGAAATATTATTTATTCAACTATTTTCATAAATATAACTAGTTAAATCAAACATAGATTTTTTATTTACTACTGCTCTTATATATGAAAGTCAATTTATTTCCGGAGCTTTATCATCTGATTCTTTTTGTGGAGATAAAATAATTTGTTTTGAATAAGTAGAAAATAAATTGTTTTTAAAACTTCTAATTTTTCCATAATAAAATCAATTTTCTAAAGAAGTTCTAACAAGATAGCTATCACTTTTATCTCACAAATCATAAAGTTCATAATAAGAAGTTTCATCGAAGTTTATATTTGCTTCTGTACCATCATAATACATGATATTTATGTATGGAGAAACAATAGAAAGTTCATTATCTTTATAATAAATTTTACTTCAAGCTAGAAGTGGTTTTTTGATATAAGAAGCTATTTCATTTCATTTTAATGTAATAGTTTCATCTCATTCAACAAACACGTCAGAACTAATTCAAGCAACAATTATATCATCATCAAATTCTATATTTGAATATGTAGGAATTGTAATACTCTTAAGTTTTAACTCATTTTCTCTATCTTCGTATAAATAATAAGTTAATCTAACAGAATTATTTGAAGAATAGATTTTTGTTTTTGCATTTATAGTAATTTCAGAATTATTATTTATATCATTTTGCAAATTTATTAATTCTTTGGTTTCTAGAGTAACTTTACTTAGATTTCAAATAGAGTCTAGATATGCAAGATTCTTTCTAGTGGTAAAGTTTGAAGTTTTCTCTATACTTATACTATTTATGTCTATATCTCTAAAACTATCTATGATGTAGTTTTTTATATTCTTTGGAATATAGTTTTCATTTTCTTCATTTCAGAATTTATCAACCATAGGGAAAAACTCTATTCTATAATTTGATATATTTTCATTTGTAGAATCATCAAATCATAAATTTATATAATTATTATCATTTATACTTTCTTCAAATCAATTTACACTTTCTATAAAATCATTTGAGTAAAATGGATTTTCATCAGTGTCTAAAATTATAGGATTTCAAGTGTAAAAATCTTTTGTAGTTTTTTTATCTTTTAGATTTTCTTTTAGATAAATTTCACTTCATACCATGTAAATTATGTCTTGATCATTATCTTTATCAAAATCTGCTTCTTTTGCTTTTTCATCTCAAAGAAGTTCATCTATATAATCAAAAAGTAGATAACTAATTTTTTTATTGATAAATTGTTCAACTATATAAATTCATTTATATTTATAGCTATATCAGTTTTGACTTATATTACAAGTTCAAGTTGTAGTAGTTTGAGTAGTGGTTGTTGTAGAATTATTTATAGTTGTTGAAGTTTCATTTGTCTGAGTAGTTGTAATTCAAAGATTTGTTGCAAGTAATTTATCATTATTTACTTTAACATTTTGGAAAGCAGTTTTTGATTCATTCAGTTTTTTAGAAAAATTTTCTAGAGCTGTAGTTGTAGTTTTTACAATTTCTTTAGAAGTATTTCTTATTTCTTTGGTTTCACTATCTTCTTTATATAATCAAGAAATTGATTCTAATGCTTTTATATTATATTTTTCAAGTCTTGAATTGTATGAAGAAATATTGTCAATTTTTATACTACTAACTAAAGTGTTATCTTGAGATTTTTTAAACTTTTCTTTTAATTCATTTACTAAAGAATTATTTTTTTGTTTTTCTTCTTGTAAAATAGATTTAACCTCACTCCATTTATTTTCATTATTTTGGATTAATTCTTTTATTAATTTATCTTCATTTTTAAAAGAATAATTTAGTGCATTTTGCCAAACTCAAATAATTTTTTCATTATCTATTTTAGAAAGATTTGATGAAATTTCTTTTTTAAACTCTTCGTTTGATAAATCAGTTTTTGAAATTTTATCTATATTTCAGTAAAGTTTAACTATATTTAATGCTATTAGAGAAGCAAAGTTAAATAAAGAAGTTTTTTTATTTTTATCTATGTTGAAACTAGTTTCATTTAATCAAGTTTTTACGTCAAGATTTTCAGGCACAGTTCATCTTAAGTCTAAGTCTCAAACTCAGATATTTATCATATTTACAGTATCATTTGTAAATGTATTTACAGGAAGCGCTGTTTGTCTAGCCATTTCTACTAAAAATTCTGTATCATATTCTAAATTTACAAAACTTCAAACTTTTATAGCATCAATAAATGGGAAAGAAAATTGTGGTAAAGATATATCAAGGAAATCAAGATTTAGATATCAACTTCTTTCTGTAATAAATGCTATTTGATCTCATGCTCTCCATTCTGGAACAAATGCAGAAGATTTCAATATACACATCACTTTTGTAATAAGTTTTAGTATATTTAAAAACGCTTCAATTGCAGAAAATATTTTTGGAAGTTTTGGTGGTGGAGGTAAGTTTGGAAGTTGAATATTTGGCAAACTTGGAAGATCTGGTAAATTTGGAAGAGTAAATGTTGGTAGTAGTGGAATTTTTGGAAGTCAAAGAGTAAAGTTTGGACTATCTGGTAAATGTAGTCTCGGTAGAGTAGGTATAATAATAGGTCTAACGTTAAACTCAAATTCAGGTAGGAAAATATTTAGTAACGCTCTTATATTGTGTAAATCTATATAAATATCAGGCCATTTTGGAAACTGAATTACAGGGATTTTTGGTATTACAGCACTTACAAGTTTCCATACAAAATACATCAAATCATATCTTTCGTTTTTACATTGATGACAAGAAGCATCATAATCTATAAAGATATCAACTATTAATTGCCAAGATTTTAAAATTGCTTTAATTAAAATATATAATTCTACCCAAGCTTTAAATCTTTTTCAGTTATCTCATATCCGTCATCCTGTGATTTTTGTAATAGTTTCTAGGTTACAAATAATTTGTTCTATCCGGACATCCTTTATTTTTACCATTTTATAAATACTTTGTGGAATTTCTTTATATGATTTTAAAATAGCAATATTTTTATCAATAGAACTTATTAATTGTTGTATTTGAAGCATGTTTTTACATTCTGTATTTGTACTTGTTGAAACACAATTATAACTATCAATATTCCAAACTTTTTTTGCTCTAGCAAATTCTTCTTCCCATTGTTTTTTTGTCGCCTCAAAATCTAAAATAAATTTATTTATGGTTTTTTCATCTCAAGGCCAAGGGATGTTGAAATTTACTTTTTGAGGTTCTATATTTATAATTGGTAGGCTAGACATAAATTCATAAGCTGATTTTATTCATCCAGCTGTAGTATTTGTTTGAAGCGTTTTTTGTAATTCTAGTTTATTTGTTTGAAGAGTATTTGTTAAGCATCACATCTGATCTTTATCACAATCAATTTTGTTTCAAGCATTTTTTGAGGCATTTATTTTTTGATCAAATTTATCTTGTTTTTCTAGGGATTTTTTTTCTCAGACACTATAAGCATCTTTTAAGTTTTTTTGAAAATCTTTCCAAGAGCTATCATATACTCAACTTAAATCAGGAAGAATTACATAAATAGTTGGAAAATCAGTTAATTTGTTTGCAATTTCTTCAATTTGTCTTGTTACCCAATCCATTATGAAATCAGGAAAAGGAGAAACTCTTTTCATACTTATTTTTACTACATCAGAAAAATTTCAACTTTTTAATGCTTTTGTATCAACACTTACACTAAAATCTCATCCATTACTTGTGTCTCAAAGATTTAGTAATGGTTTATTTGGAAGTTCCCATTTTTGAGATGGTCATTTTGCAACAGTTGAGAATATATCTTTTAAATCATTTTTTAATTTATTTGATTTTACTCAAGTTTTTTTATAGTTTAAATAATCTCAAGCTGTAGTTCATAGATAAACTTCAGCTTCTTTTTCTGAAGAACTACAATTTCAATTAATAATGTTTCATTCTCACATATTATATATTTCTCCATCACTACCATCATTTTTACATCAAAAAACAGGAGTTGCTGCTATTATACAATTTCATCATGGAACAAAAGGATGTAATCATGGAGGATTTGAAATTCAAGCTATTGCAGCAGGTCATCAGAAACAAATAGCTGTTCACATAGCTCAAGTTAAAGTTGGTGTAACAAAGATTCTTATAAAATTTGTTGGTGATCAAGTTCAAAGCCGTCATCAAGCTCAATTAAATACACATCAAGGTCATTTTTTAGCCATAGGAAAAAAAGAAGGTTTGCAAACTCAATCATCCATATACCAATTTATAGCTGAAAATATTGGTAATCATTCTCAAACTTTTAATCAATCTCAAACTGGTAGTCAGAGAAGTGATAAATCTTGACCTGGAGCTAAAGGGGCCCGGTTTATAGGAGCAGCAATACATCATCATCAACCAAATCAACAAGATAATCAAGCAAGAACTACATCTAGTCACACAAGTAAGTTGTCAGTAACCTCATTTATACTATCAAGAGAATTCATAAAATCCTCATTGTCATTGTAATCAGTTGAAACGTCTTCTCTATCAGGAACTCAATCTCAATCACTATCTTTATTTAAATTATTTATACTGTTAGCTGAATATTCATCAGATATACTTGGACTTTCACTTTTTGAGCTATCAATTAATTCATCTATATAATCTGGAACTCAATTTCAATTCTTATCAATTGCATTTTTTTCAACACTATCTGGTAAATTATTTTCACAAACATTTTCTTTTGAATCTTTTTGATAATTTCTTGATGCAATAGATTTATAAATATCTATAGTTTTTCAACAATTTTCATTTTTATCTTTAAAAATTATATCTCAGTGGTTACTTGTTTCATCAAAAAGTCAGGCTTTTATATATCAATATTCATAAGCATTTGTATCTAAACTTAAGCTAAATTCTATTGATTCTCAAGGATTTAGAGAAATATGAACTTCTCTATTATCCAGTTTGTAAGAATCAATTAAAATAGAGAAATCAGCATTTATAGGAGTTTTTGTGATAATATTATCTGAAGAAATATCATTTCAAGCAATTTTTAGAGAATATTCTGGATTTGATGAAATAGTAAAATTTTCTGGAATTTTATCAGCATAAGCTATGTTATTTATTTTATTTTGAGAAGTATTTGTTATTTTTATATTTAATTTTACTCTATCATTTGATTTCAAAAATCAACTGTTTTCATCCGTGAAGTTTTTTTCAATTTTTAATCAAACGTTATCAGAGTATTCACTTTTTATAAAAGTTGTAACTTTATTTGTATATTCTCAACTTTCAACTGAAACACTTTCTGGATAATCATTTAACAATTTTGTAGCTTCTTCATTCCCACTAGAAATTCATTCTTCTACAGAATTTATTCATTCTCATATATCTATATTTTCAGCTCAATTAGCATTTCTAACAGAATTTATAAGTGCATTCTCATCTTTTAATCCATTTACCATTTCTGGGGTCATTATGCTAGGAGTCAGATTTAGACTAGAAGTATTTGATAATGCAAAATCAGGATTATAATTTAATTTTGTAAAAATAAGATTATCAACTATTGCTTCATTGAATTCATTTCATTCTCATCAAATAGATGAAGAATTTTCCATAACTTTTTTATATAATTCTTCACTTGAAGTCACATATTCGCTTGAAGAATCTTCTGGAAGTTGGTATAGTCAAGAATAATAAATTGCTCATAAATCGTTTCTTACAGCAGAATTTAGTTTTATTCATAATCAATTTGCTATAGATGATTTTTCAAAAATTCACACTCTATCTGTTCAATAAAATATATTTAAATCTCCATTATCGTCTAAAGTAACTAAATCTGTTTTTCAGTCTAAATCCATATCATAAGCTATAATTTGACTTATTGTTCATTTCAAATCTAGATTTAGATTTATTCTTTGAAGTTTTTTCCCAGCATTATTTAGTAAAATTGCTTTTCTATCTTTGTTTAATAAAATTATGTCTCAATATCAGTTTCAATTAAAATCTCAGGTTTCAATAGTTTTATTTGTTTTTAAATCATCAAGTTTCGCGTAAGTTCATCTATTTATAAAATCTCCAAAATTTCAAGATCACTCTAAAAGCTCAATATATCAATTTCTTTTTAAAATAACTATATCTTCAATTTGGTCATTGTTATAATCAAGTGTATTATAAGCTAAATTATCATCATCTTTTGAAATCAAGTATCAAATCGTAGAATCAAATTTTCTAGTTTTCTGCGTTCAAGGTAATTTCTTTTGAATTTGTTTTAGTTTTGCAACTGGATCTCAGATATTTATAAGTGAAAAAGTCATATAATCTTTTGTTGCTTCTCACATACTTTTTCCACTTGCAAAAGAAAGAAGTATTTTATTGTCTCATCACCATCATAAAGAAGAAGAATTGAAAAAGTCCTCATATCAATATTCAAAATATGTAGAAAAATTATTTAAACTTTTTGTGTTTGTTTCAAAAGGATCATTGTATAAAATTGATATTCAAGCATTTTCTTTAGTAGAATTTCATAAATAAGCTTTTTGAAAGAAATAGTCTTTTGATTCAAGATAAACTATAATTCATCATTTTTCTTGAGAGTTTTTTACTTGTTCTAAATTTTGTAAATCCCTAAAAATATTTAATTTTCAATCAACAATATTTAATCAAAAAGTTCATATAATATTTGTTCAAACTTTTAAATCTAAAATCAAAGAATTTTTGTAGTTTTCATTTATATCAAAAGTTATATCTGCTGATTTTGAGATTTTCCCGGCATTTGAAATCTTTAATAAGACTTTATTTGAAGAGTCTTTTAGTGTGATTTCATTTTCATTTTCAAATACATTATAGCCTTCACCAAAAGATTTTAGAAATACCGAAGTGTTATCTGAGTCAAAACATTTTGTTATATCAGTTTCATCACAAGTTTTTAAATTCAAATAATCTTTTTTCAAATTAAGATAAATTTTTGAAACAAAAGTTTGAAAAGTATCATTAAAAAATGATATTTCTAAATCCCCATTTTGAGTTATAGAGAATTTTTTTGTTATATCTTGATATATTCCATTATTTCAAGTGTTTAGCGATATATTTCCATCAGGATTTATGTTTAAAATATTTTCATGAGAAATACTGTTGTTTAATAAAGTTGTAACTCACAAGCTTCTATTATTTTTATCAAAAATTATAGAATTTGCCAGGTTATCTTTTACAGTTATATCTCAATAATTACTTCAAAGTAAAGTTGTATAAATAGAATTATACTTTTTCCCATTAATTTTTTGTTTATTCCAAAAATAAAATGTTTCTATTTTTCAAGCATTTTCTCAAACTCAAGACATTATTATTTTATTGTACTTTTCAAATAAGTCTGTAATTTTTCATTGAGTATAAGAATTTAATTCCTTAAAGTCATCACTTGATTTAAGTATTTCCAAATCATAATATCTAAATCTATAATTTTCTAAATCATAATCTGTAAAGAATTTTTTTCATTCATTTGTTAAAATTCAACCACTTCTGCTTCAAGGAATTGTATCAAGTTCGCTTTTTGGAAAAGGTGATTGACCAGGAATTTCAAATTTATTAACTTTTAAATCAGGATTTGTAGAAACTTTGAAAAAAGCAGTTCAAGGAATTTCTGTTCAAAATAATGTAAAATTAGCTTTTCATTTTGAAGAAGTTAGAGTTGTTACATTTGATTTAATTATGTGTTTATATTTATCTAAAATTTCTAGATTAAGTTTAGTAGAATTATCATTCCAAACAATATTGTTATATCTATCTTTTAATTCTACATATAATATAGATGAAAGTTCTGGACTTGCTTCTAGTTTTGATTTAGATAAAGTTAAATCCATTTTTACTGGTAAATCCGGTAAAATATTTATCTCTTTATAAATAGAATCTTTTACTCATTCGATTTTAAATTCTAACTGAGCTTTTTCTAAGGCTTTTGTAGTTGTAGAAAAACTCCCACTTCAAGAATTATGATTTATACTTATAAAATCATTTATAGGTTTTATATAAATATCATTTGAAACTAAATAAGCTGAAGCATTGAAATCTACATCTGAATAATTTTTTAATTTTAAAGTAAAATTGTAAGTATTATTTCCCACCTTTAATTCACTTGGTAGTCAAATCAAATCAAAATCTATTTTATCTACAACTTTTAGTTTCAAGACTTTTTCGTCAATTTTTTGTTTTTCATTTTTTCTAAGAGTAAATTTTATATTTGCTTCTCAAGAATTCGAAGTTGATTTTAATCTAAATGGTTTATATCATTCAAGAACTTGAAAATCTTGAGACTTACTATCATCTTCAAAAGTTACACTATTTCAAGAAATAGAAACTCAAACTTCATAATTTTCTCAGATAGCGGGATTATCAAACTGATCATAAATACTAAATACATTTGTTGTAATTACTCAATCTTTTTCAACTAAATTTGTTCATAAAGAAGGAATAATTTTTATAGCTGTATCTGGTAAAACTTCAATTTCTTTTTTTATAGTGTATCAAGTAATATCTTTTATTTCTAAATTATAAATTCAAGATTTTTTAAAAGCTCAAATTGATTTTGGAGTATTTAGATTATTTACACTAAATGGTTCAACAATATTTTCTCAATTTGAATCTGTAAGTTTTATTATAAGAGGATATTTTATGTTTATATATTCTCAGTTTCTATCATTATTTGCTAGAGAAACAAATAATTTATCTTTTGAATTTGATCTAGAATTTAGGGAATTTAGATTAATTTTTAAATCATTAAAACTTTCATCTTCAACTAAAAATATATTTTCTGAATTTGAGGCAGTTGTGAAGTTAAATCAAGAATCAATAGATAAATCACCATCATCATTAGATAATTTATAAGTTGTTGCATAAAATAAATCTCATCTAATTTCAACTTCTATAATATCATTTTTTGAAATTACTATATTTCATTTATAATCTTTTAAATTTATAGTTGCTTTAAAAGTTAAATTTGCATCTTGAGCTTTTGTTGCAAAATTATATTGTACTTCTCAAGCGCTAATTCTAGCTGAAACATCTTTAAATCAAACATATTTTGTAGTATTTTCTAAAGCTCCGGTACTATTTAAATCAGGATTTGTAGAAGCTTTATCATAAATTACTTTTGAATTAACTTCATTGAAAGTTTCATCTTCATTTTTTGGAGCTACAACTTTTAATAACTCAAAATCTATACTAGAAAAACTATCAAAAGTTATTACACTTCAAGAAGCATTTAAAATCTTTGCTTCTAAGTTTCAAGTTCTATTGTAATAATATTTTGATTGATCTGATTTCAAACTCAAAGAACCATTTTTCAGTTCTTCTTCTAGATAATCATTTATTCAATTTTTATTTCTATCAATTTCATCAAAGTAAGAACTATCTTTATCTTTATTTATTAAAGACATTCAACAATTTCAATTATTTAAAGAAATCTTTGGTGGTAACATCTCGCGTAACCGACACATAACAGCAGGAATCCATTTCCAAATAGGAACTCACTCTGGAGGAGCACATTTAAAATTAGCATTACTATTATTTGCTATATTTAACAAGTAATTATTTAAGTTCAAATTATTTGCAATAATATCTGAATATGGATTTTCTCAGTTATCTTCTGGGTCAAGTTTTACATACATATTTTGAGCGTCTCAAGGAGCTCATAGATATGATATTTCATATTGTTTTTTATTTTTTGGAAGATAGTATTTATCGTCATTTCAATCAAATTGATCAGATAAATAATTTTCAAAAATAAATTTATATTTTGCCGAAACACTATTTAGATTATTCCAGTAAATTGAGAAAATTAAGCTATCAATATAACTTATGGTTTTTTTGTCTCACAAAATATTTAGTTCTTTATCTGGTTTGTCTTCCAAATATTTATATAAATCTATATTAGCTTCAGGATAAGCTCAAGTTTTTAATAATCCAAAAATAATTTTATCAACTCAATCAAGTTTTGAAGGATTCTTTGATGTAATAAGTTGATTTATTTCATGTGATTTTGAGTCTAAATATTTTTTTAGAGATTTTTTTGCATTTTCTAAATTAAAACTTTCATTTTCATTTAGAATAACTCTAAATAAATAAGGATAATTTATTTTTCAGTAAGTATTATCAGCAGCAATAAAATCAATATATCTATCTTTATCGATAGGAAGATTTGGAGAAATCATATATTTAGTTTGTGCAGATAATTCATCAGAAGTAGGGGATGTATGTTTTATCCAAGAATATATTTTTTTAAAATTATAGGTTTTTGCAGTTTGAGGTTGAGTTGTTATTTCTCAAGTTTCGGGGTTTTGAGAAGAAGCACAATTGTCATCTGAATATGAAAGTATTGATTGTCAATTAAGAGTTAAATTAATAGTTTCACAATTTCATAAAAAGCTCGAAAAATTTTTATATGTTTCGTCAAAATTTTGAGTATATGATAGTTTTTGGTTTTGAGCTCCACAATTCCATCAAATAGCAGATTTTCAATTTATAGGAACTTGGTAAGATAATTCATTTCAACTTTCTCAAAAAGTATATTGAGATGTTAAAATCAAATTATTTTCAAAACAATTTCTTGGGTCTGGAGTTTTTGTATTATCTTCACTTTTCAAAGATCATAAAATATCATATATTGGAGAAACAGCATTTTTATAATCTTTAGATTTTAGTTTCCATATACTTCAAGTTAAAGAAGTTGTTGCTGAAACATCCAAATTTAATGGACTATTTCCTCACCAATATCATTTTGTTTCTCATGTTCTACAAAGAGAAGCATCTAAAGAAACATTATTTACATTAAATCATCTGTTTGCTTCTACTAAAGTTCAAGAATTGTAATTATTTCATCTAAAAATAGTACATCCAGAAGCAGAAGTTATATCTTTTGCTTGATTTCAGTATAAGAAATTTGTATATGTTTCATTACCAAACACAAAATTATCAGGAATTGCTACATTTCTTGAAATTCATTTTTCAACTATAGAATTTATATCTTTTTCTAAATCATTATTTACATTTTTTATAATATTACTTGATAAAGTATCTATACTTGTCACTAAGTATGGTATCAAATCAGCATTTACAATTGAAGTTCAAGAATTGTATCTTCAAGCATTATGAACATCTTTTCTAAATTCTCAAAGAGAACTTTCATTAAAAATTTGTAAAAACTTTTTAGTTGTATTTTGTATAATATATCTAGTTTGAATATCTGGAATATTAGTTGTAGTTGGTCATCCTAAGAAAGAAGATAAATCAGCATTTTTTCAAAATACTGTTGAGATATCTCAAATATAATCACTTTGAGCACCAAAATAATTCTTTTTTAGTTTCTCAGCCAATGCGGAAGAAAATCTATTGTAAGTTAAATCTTCAATATTATCTAAATATCATTCATAGGCTTTGTAATCAACATATTTTACAGCCTGAGTTTCTCTAATTTGATCATAATAAAATACATATGGTTCATAACTATTTATAAGTTCTTCGTCTTGTTTCCCGTTTGTTAATCAAGATGCAGTTTTAAAGTTTCATTCTCAATTATAAAAATTATTATTTTTTTCAAAATAATCATTTATTTCTTTTATATCTTCTTCTTCATCTCAAGTATTTGGTGAAATAAATCAGTGCCAGATTTCTACACTAGGAGTATTTTTTGTATTTTCATTTAATTTATATCTTTTTAAAGAATTATCATAAACATATAATTTATCATCAAAATCAACATAAGGAAAAACTGTTTTTTCAAATTCTCAATTATTTTCTACAACTGGTAATGCTAAATCTCAAATAAAAATACTTCAAATAAGTTTTGAAATTCAAGTTATTCAATTAATTCATTTATATCATTCAAAATACAGTTTTTCATTTAAAGAAGCTATATTGAAAGGATTTGTGTCAGAAGGAGTTGGAATAATTATAGTTTTTGTATTTGGAATAGTTTTTTGTATGTTTTGAGCATATTTTTTTACACTATTTTTTATGTTATCATAAATTTCTTCTTGAACTATTAAAGAAACAATATTATAAGTTTTGCTATCAGAAGCGAAAATAGTTTGTAGAAAACTAAAAAAACTTACCTGAAAGGTAAATGAGAAAAAAATAGAGAAAATAAGTAAAAAAGAGATGAATTTTTGTACTTTTGTGTAATTTTGCATAAACCAAACTTTTAAAATAATTATTTGGCATTATTATAGTCAAAATTTGTTTTTTTTCAAAAGAAAAAGAGAGATTTTATTTTATTCTATACAAAATTACCTTTTCTCAATTTTTTTCAAATTCTTTGATTTTTAGAAGTCAATTATATTTCTCATTTGGTTTATCAAGTAAAAATCTCAAATCAGGACGATATTTATAAAAATCTATACTATCAACAACTAAATAATTTATTTCATTAAAGCGGGCATATTCAACTAAATTTTCTAGTTTTGAAGTATAAGGAGTAAGCCATCTTTCCCGAGCTCAGGCATAATAAGTTACAACTGGAAATCTCTCTAAAACTTTTAAATTTGTTCTAAAATCATTTTCTTTCATCCACTCTCAAGCCATTTTTTTAACGATGTATTTTGAGTCTTCATTTTTAAATGTATTATAATAACTTAAAATTCATAAACTATAAATTCAAATTAAAAGAAAAGAAACTAAAATATATTTTGCTATTTCTAAATAATTCTTTAAATTTTTTATGCTAAATTTTTCAATTCAATAAACTATAAAAAATATAAATATTGGAACAAAAATTACAAAATATCTATCTAAAACAAAAAATAAAGTAAAAAATAAACTTCAAACTAAATAGAAACTAAAAAAACTAAATACAAAAAATCATTCATAATTTTTAATTAGCATTATAATTCAATAAACTAAAAATATTATTGGAATAATTAAAATTACAAGAAAAATTTTATTTTCATAAAATAGAGAACTTCACTCGATTTTATACAAACTTTGCGCGTTTCATAAAATCAGATTTGGAAGATTATTTGTATAAAGTTTAATTTGATTTTCTTTGACTCTATTTATAACTTTTTCAGGATTTCCTAATAAATAATTTTTAAAACTTTCTCACTCTTGCGGTTTGTCATATTTAAGTCATCCAGCAAATCAGGCAATTAAGTGCTTATTGTCTGAAGTTAATCCTCATACAGCTTGTTCAAAACCATCATCATCCATTTTAGAAACTCATCTCAGTTCTGCTTGTCTTAAATTTGCACTTCATTTATTTGTTAATCACCATTCTCCAGTGAAAGAATGAAGGTAAAACATATAAGGCAAAATAAAAATAAAAAATGAAATAATAACTGTTGTGTAGTTCCAGAAAGCCTTTGTAAAAGAGATTTTCCCAGTAAAAAATAAATATAAGATTATGACTCAAATACTTCATAAATAAATGAAAGCTTCACTTCTTGTATAATAAAGTAAAGCTAAAATAAATCACAAAAATACACTTCCAGAAAAATTAGGAATATCTCTGTATCTCAAAATTCCAACAAAAAGAACTAAAAACAAAGGAATATAAATATTTTCTGATAAAATATGAATGTTATAATTTAGTAAAATTGGTGATAAAAAAATGAGAATTACAAATAAAATATTGTATTTTACTTGCAAATAATTTCTTCATAAAACATAACAAATTAAAGCTAAAAGATTGAAAAGCAAGATATTTACTATAAAACTTGCAAATATATCATTTTTTATAAATATTTCTGCAAAAGCAATTGGAAGAGAATACAAAAAACCAAACCAACCATTTCAGAATCATTCCAAAGATAAATTTTGAAAATGATGTGCCATTTGCAAATATGCAAAACTATCAGCAATTTTTAAAATTTCATTTAATTTTAAAAATGAAATGTGTAGTATATTTCAAAGTATGAAAATAAGCGTAAAAATGTATTTTTGCATCTTATAAAAATTAAAAAATATTTTATTTTTCCTTCCTAAAATCTCTACTTTCTAAAGCTATATAAGCTCAAATCAGCATAAAAAGTATAAAACTTGTAGCGGATTCTTCAAAAATATGCGTGAAGTTTGCCATAAATAAAATCGTGATATAAGAAACAAAAATTCAAATACTTAAATAATCTTTTTTCAGTTTTACTATTTTCCATAAATATGCTCAAATTACAAATAAAAGTCCAATGAAAAGTCAAAGTCAAATTAAAGATTGTTCTAAAAGTATTTGCACATACCAGTTTTCAGGAAGAAATTTATGCACTCAACTTGAAAGTAAGCTATCAGAACTTGTTGCTAATTGGCTTGCTGGTCCAGCAATTCAAAGTCAGTATCAAAAAGGATTATAAAAAAACATATCTATTGAAATAATTAAGTTTTCAATTCTTCATAAGATAGCTTCTGGATGTAAAAATAAATTTCTTTTTAAATATAAAACTATAAATAAAATAACTCAAATGATACTACTAGAAGTTATGATAAATTTTTCCCCAATTTCTTTTTCAAACTTTATCTTTCTTACTAAGTAAAAAAATAATAAACTTCAAAATAAAAACCCAAGCATACTTGTTTTTGTATAGGCAAAAAATACTCCAGTTAAAACAAAAATTGAAGGAATAATTATTAAAGTATTTCTTAAAATTTTATTATTCAAATTTTCATGTAAAACAAAACCTAAATATATAAAATAAAATACTACTAAAAATACGCTAAATCTGATAGGATCTCAAAAACTTCATTGAAATCTATTATGTCATCCAGTTACATTTTGAGAAAAAGAAATACAACTATTTGCTTCATAAGTTGAAGGTTTATCGCTAAATCAAATAATCTCAGTAGTTGATGAAATATCTCCAGATAAATACCATGGTAAAAACACGACTAACATCAATCAAATACTTATAAAAAGACTTTTTAAAATACTACTAAAATTATTTTTTATACTTGTTAAATATAATCAAATTATAAAAGCAAAAAGAAAAAATACATCATATTTGAAACCAAGATAAGAACTTAATTTTGGTTGAAAATAAGGAAAATAAATATATATGAAACTACAAATTGCAAAAGCTGTAGTAAGTCATAAAAGATAATTATTTTTATAAATTTTTTCAAGTTTAAAATTATTATTCCACAAAACTTTTACAGAAACTATAAAAAGTAAAAGTATAATTATTCATTCTTTCCAAAATCTCAAAATATCAGTATCAATTCAAGCTCTACATTTTAGATATGTAACTAAAATTGCATGAAAAGGAAGTAAAAAAACAAAAATTTGAATTAAGTATTTCATAATAAAAAAGTTAAATTTTTAAACAATATATTCTATTTCATCATCTAAATTACTTGGATTTGAAGCTAAAACAAGTAAAACTCAAGTTTTTGCTTTTGAAATAATTTTATGAGAAATTCAGGTCGGAACATAAATTCAAATATTTTCTGTATCACTAACTTGCAAAGTAAATTTTATTTTGTTTTTAACATCTTCAAAAACCATTTCATATTCTCAATCAAGAGGAATTAATATTTCTCTTTTTACATTATGATAATGATTTCAAGAAGCATTATTTTCTTCTAAAAATTTTGAAACATAAACAAAAGGTAAATCTTGAAATTCTGGTAATGGTGGAAAACTATCATTCCATAAAGGCATAAAAAGTCTTCATTTTTTTGAATCTCTAGGATTAAATTTTATTTTTTTTACTCAAAGTTTTAATTCTTCAACTTTAACATGAGAATGAATATCTAAAGGATTTTCCATATAAATTATTATTTAAAAATTAAACTCCAACAACTTCTCTAATTTGTCTTTCAAATTCTTCTTGCGAATATTTCTCTGCAACTTTTTGAATTTCTTTAGCTTTATATTTTCAAGATTTTATATTTTCATCAAATATTTTAAATCTTTCTACAAAATCTTCTCAATTTTTATCTTCAAAAAATTCTCCTGTTATTCACTCAACCATCGTTTCAGCAAGTCATCATCATTTGTAAGCAAAAACTGGTTTTCAAGCACCAAAAGCTTCAATCGGAACTATCCCAAAATCTTCTTCTCCTGAGAAAACGAGGCCCGAACTATTTTGTAGTAAAGCTACAAGTTCATCTCAGTATTTAGGACCTGTAAAATATATGTTTTTCCCAGCCATTTTTTCCAAACTTTCACGGAAATTTCCAGCTCAAACTATTACTAAATTTTTATCACTCATTTTATTAAATGCCTTTATAGAAACATCTATTTTTTTAAATTCAGTTAAAGCAGAAATTATTATGTAATAATTTTTAGGGATATCTAACCCCGGGGTTCCGGGAACCCCGGGGTTTCTAAATCTATCCACCTCAACATTTGGGTAAATAACACGCGCTTCAAGTCAGTAATATTTTTTAAGTCTTTTTGCAACATTTGTAGAATTTGCTAAAGTTATATCGTGTCTTTGACTTGCCTGAAAATCCCACATTCTAAGTCATTTTAACATCCAATTTAAAATGAATAATTTTATTCAACTATTCCATCAGATTTCTTTTTTATATTCATTTGTCCGGTCCCACATATATCTTGCTGGAGTGTGATAATAAACAATAAATTTTGTTTCAGGTTTTGTGATAGCACCATGTATAAAAGCACTATTTGAAGCAATCACGACATCATATTCACTTAAATCTAAACTTTCAACTCACCTAGACATAAAAGGAAGACAAAATCTTTGATTTCAAAAAAGTTTATAAATATTTTGAGTTATTCCAGGAATAAATTTGATTTTATTTTTTGGAAATACTTTTGAAACTTTTTCCTCATCGTAAATCAAAGTAAATAAATCCGCTTCAGGATACATATTTAAAAGTTTTTCAACTACTTTTTCAGCTCAACCAAGTTTCACAAGTAAGTCGTGAATTATTGCTATTTTCATAAAATATAAAATTAAGGTATATGTTCCCCATTAACAAGGGGGATGTCTGAAAGACAGGGGGATTATTTACACTTTAAATTTTTTTTCTCTTTTGTAAAGAAAAAATAAAATTGTATTTTTAAAAATTTTTAATAAAATTCAAACAAATATTTATAATTCAATATTATGCTTAAAAGATTATTTTTAGTTTTTGTTTTGATTATTTATAGTAATTTAAATGTTTTAGCTGTCACATATGAAACAAAAGATAGTTTATGAAATACTAGAGTAGTAGATAGAGATACTTGAGAAGTTCTCTCAACAACACCATCTTGATACAATGTGTGAGACAAAGTTGATACTTCAGATACTTATTGATGAAATACTAGCTTATACAAGGAATGAACAGCAAATACTACAGCAACAAATACACAATCTGATACAAATTGATGATGAACACAATCAGAGTCAAGTTGAGATACAAGTAGATCATCTCCAATAAATACTTCTTGAACAGAGTGATGAACAGCTTGAAATTGATGAGGTACTTGATGATGAAAAGAATGTACTTCTTGAGATATTTGTTCTCCTGATTTTACTATTGATACTTGAACTTTTTCAGTCTGATGAAGTTGATTAAAACAATGAGATTCAAAAGCTACAATTAACAATGTTTTATCAGAAATCATAAAAAAACTTATGATAGTTTTATGAATTATTTCTTTGTTTGTTATGACTGTATGAGCAGGATATATGATACTTTTTCACTGACAAGATGAATATCTTTCAAAATGAAAAAATATTTTTATTTGATGAATTACATCTTTAGTTATAGCTTTGATTTCATACTATTTAGTAAATTTAGTTTGATATATATTATATAAATAACCCTTCCGTCTTTCAGACACATTCCCTTAACTAAGGGAAGGATGGGATGGGTTAGATATTTTTTAAATTACCTTTTATGAAAAAATACATTTTGTTTTTAGTCTCACTTTACTTTGTTTTTATAACAAATGTGTTTGCTTCTTCTCCAACAGTTGTTTGTGGTTGATTACCTGGATGTGAAGATGGAAATGCAATTTGATGAAAAAGTTTTTTTTCATTTATTTGAAATGTTATTTCAACTTGAATCAAATTTGTAGCAGTAATAGCTGTTATTTCTTTAGTTTTAGCTTGAATGATGTATATACTTTCTGCTTGAGAAGATGAAAAAGTAAAAAAAGCAAAAAGCTGGATAATTTGGTCCTTAGTTTGAGTTTTAATTTCTACAAGTGCTTGGGCTTTGGTTAATGTGGCAAATAATTTTAGAATTAACTAATTTAAAATATAGAATAATTTCAAACTTTGCATTCAAAATTTAAAAATTCACTCACTTTACCTTTTAGTAAAGCTCGCTAGAATTTTTAAATTTTTCAAGCAAATTTTCTCATTCTTCTATATTTTAAAATCTTATACTTAATATAAATCTATGAAAAAAATATTATTTTTATTAACATCTTATTTTTCTGTATTTATAGTAAATGCTTCTTTGAGAGAAGATATGTTGCCAAGCAATAATACTGTTGGAGTTACATGAGAGTGAGTTTGAGCTTTAACTCAAGTAGCTGTTTATACAAAAAACTTTTTGTTTTCTATAGTTTGAGTTATTACAATTTGAGTTTTTTTATATTTTTGATTTAGACTTATTATAGCAAGATGAAATGAAGAAGAATTTAAAAAAGCTTTAATGTGATTTCTATATGCAGTTATTTGACTTGCAATTATTCCTATTGCGTGGTGAGCTGTTAAGTTGATAGCAACTTTAAAATTTTAAAACTAATAAAAATTTATGAAAAAAATTATTTTACTTTTTGTTTTGCTTTTCAGTTTTTTTGTTTGAAGTGAAGTTTTTGCTTATGATTGTGCTTTAGATGCTTCAGCTCCTGAATGTAATTTGGATACAAATACACAAAATAACACTAACTCACCAACTTCATTATGATGATGATGTACTTATACAGAATGATCTGAACTATCATCTTTTTTAAATTGATGCAAACCTGAAAATGTTGTTTGAGCTGAAGATATGAGAGTTGAATCTTGATTAAAATCAAAAGTTAATAATTGGATAAAAAATATTTCTTTAATTTTATGAATTCTGGCTGTTTGAAGCTTAGTTTATGCTTGACTTTTGATGCAATTTTCAGCTTGAGAAGACGAACTTATTAAAAAATCAAAAAATATCATAAAATGGACTTTGATTTGACTTGTTTTACTTATATCAGCTTCGGGAATAATTTACATAGTTGTTAATGTAATGTTTTGATTATGATGAGAATAAAAAAGCACAAAAAACAAAAAAATGACTTTTTAAATTTTAAAGAAATTTTAAAAGTTCTTAGTCATCTACTTTTTAAAGACAACTTTTTAGTAAAAGTTTGGGTTTTGTTTTTGCTGATTTTTACACTTTCATTTATATTTTCAAATTTTTTCACTCAAGTAAAAGATGATGATTATGAAGCATATATTGATATAGAAAAAAAAGCTTCAAGTTCTTGAAGTGAAAATATTACAAATGATGAATCTCAAAAAATAGATTATAACGAAATAGTTGAAGAACTTAGACAAAAAGCAATTGTAAAAGATTTACAATTATCCTCAGCGACAAACATAGATTTTTTGTATAATCCCGCAGATTTAGAATCTGAACTTTTATCAAATTCATGAGTTACAGATATTTCTCAAATAGTTTTTTCTAAATTATTTGATGAAAAAAATCTAAATTTCAACATAGAATTTAATAAAAATAAAATTGATGTTAGATGAAAATATAAAGATGATGTTATAAAACTTTTTTGAGTTTTGGATTTAAATGAAGAGGAAATGGTAAGTGTTTTTATTCATGAACTTGGACATTATTTTGATATAAATTTTTTAGAAAAAAAAGTGCTTTTTGATGTAAGTGATAATTTTTATGATATTTCTTGGAAAAGTGTGACTGTTTTGAGAGATTGAAGTGATAAAAAGGATTTTGTTTCGTGATACGCTATGACAAATAAATATGAAGATTTCGCAGAAACTTTTACTTATTATGTTTTATTCAATGATGATTTTAGACAAAAAATGTCTTATAACCCAAAACTTCAGGAAAAATATAATTTCTTTTCAAAATATATTTTTAGAAATAATGAGTTTATGAAAACAAATTTTAGAATTGAGAAAAATCTAGAGGATTATTACTGGGATATTACAAAAATAAAAATTTCTTTAGCAAATTTTTTGGAATATTTAAAAAATTGAGTATAATGAGTCACGTAAAAATAATAAATTTCATTTTTCAACATTTATAAAGCTTTTAAAGTTATTTAGATATCTAGATAATTTAGGTTTTTTTGATTTCAATAATAATAGATTTTTTCTATTGTTTTAAATCATATTATAATATTCAAAGTTTATCACTTTTTTCTTTGAACAATTTATTTTAATAATTTTTAGGCTTTATAACCTCACCCCGACCCTCTCCTTTGTAGGAGAGGGAGAATGAAAAATGATTTTTATATCCCCTTCTCCTTTCAAAGGAGAAGGGGTAGGGATGAGGGAATTTATTTTTTAATTTTAATTTTATGCAAAAAGACTTTTTAGAAGAATTAGATAATGAATTATCTTGAGTAAAAGAAGAAAACATTATAGATTCAGAAAACACTATTACATCGCAAGAGGAAGAAGATTTATCAAAACAAGTTTATCCACAAAAACCTCAATTTATTGCAAAAAAACAAGAAAAGCAGCAAGATAATGATACAGAAGAAACAACACAATTTCTTAGTTTAAAACAAACCATGATGAGTAATTTTCCAGAAGTAAAATTTTATCTTCCAACAATTCGTCCAGGTTATACAAGAATGATTCCAATCGGATGAAACAATGAAACTTGAGCAAAAAACATGAATATGTTTCAATATGGAGAAGATATTTTACTTGTTGATTGTTGAATACAATTTGCTGAACCAGATATGCTTGGAGCAACTTGTTCTATTCCAGATATTTCATTTTTGATTCCATACAAAAAAAACATCAAAGGTTTAATTATTACACATGCTCATCTTGATCATATTTGAGCTTTAAAACATATTTTGCCAGCGCTTGATTTCCCAACTATTTACTGAACGAAATTAACAATTTGAATTATTAAAAAATGACTTGAAGAAGAAAAAATTCTTCATCTTCAAAATTTTGTTGAAGTAAATACTGATAGTAAAGAACTTATTAATATTTGAGAAAATTTTAAATGTGAATTTTTTAGAGTAAATCACTCTGTTCCTGATTGTGCGTGAGTTTATATCACAACTCCAGGATGATTTAAAGCAGTTCATACTTGAGATTTCAAAATTGATTTTGCTCCAGAGATAGACAAGCCAGCAGATTTATCAAGAATCTGAGAATATTGAACAAAATGAATTACTCTACTTTTATCAGATTCAACTTGAGCAACTAGAAAATGATTTTCTACTTCTGAAAAAGAAATTGGTTGAACTTTAGAAAAAATTATTGCTCATCATACAAAATGAAGACTTATAATTGCTATTTTCTCGTCTTGGATTTCAAGAGTTCAACAAATTATAAATGCTTGTGAAGCTTATGATAAATATATATTTTTAAGCTGAAGAAGTATGGTAGAAAATGTTGCTATTTCAAAAGAATTAGGTTATTTAAAAATGAAACCTGGAACAGTTAGAAAAATGTCGGAGAAAACTACTCAGTGAATTCCACTTGAAAAACAAGTAATTATTACAACTTGAAGTCAATGAGAAGAATTTTCGGCTCTTTCAAGAATGGCAGAATGAAAACATTCTTCAATTGAAATTATGGGTTGAGATACAATTATTTTTTCTTCTTCAGTAGTTCCTGGAAATGAAAGAAGTGTTGTTTGAGTTATAAACAAACTTATTAGACTTGGAGCAAATGTTATCACAAAAGATGATAGAGAAGTACATACAGGAGGACATGCTTTCCAAGAAGAACAAAAAATTATGTTAAATCTTGTTAGACCAAAATATTTTATGCCAATTTATTGAGATTTGTATTTTAGACATGCTCATAAATTGACAGCGATGAGTATGTGAATGAGTGAAGAAGATATTTTACTTTTAGATAACTGAAACATAGTTGATTTTGGACCTGATGGAAAGGTATTTAAATCAAAACTAAAAGCACCAATTCAAGATATAATTATTGACTGACATGGAATCTGAACTGCAACAAGTCATGTAATTCAAGCTAGAGAAAAAATGATGAACTCTTGAGTTTTGATAGTTTTATTTAAAACTGATTCTAAAACAAAAGCTATTATGTGACCATTAAAAGTAGAATCAAGATGACTTGTTTATTTGGATGAAGTTAGAATTGTTCATAAACTTATAATCAAAAAAGCAAAACAAATTTATGAAAATACTGTGAAAGATGTGCCAGAAATAGAAGAAAAAGATTTAGTAAAAATTATTAAAACAGATTTAGAAAATTTCTTATTACAAAAAATTGATAGAGCACCAATGGTTGTTCCTATGATTATGGAAGTTTAGGTTAGAAAAATATGAGAATTAATTTGTAGAGATGTTTTGTCAAAACATCTCTACATTTTTGTTTTATCTTTTGCAAAAATTTGCAATTTTTTAGATATAAGTAAAATAGTGAGTGCCAAATTTATTTACTATTTTTTTACTTTTTGTTTATGAAAAATTTAAAACAAAATAAAGTACCGGTACCTTTTACTGGTACCGGTACTACTAAGGGTTTTACTCTCGTAGAACTAATCATAGTAATTACTATTCTTGCAATCCTAGCAACAATAGCATTTGTATCTTTTAAAGGATATACACTAAATGCTAGAGATG
>CAYOIP010000009.1:0-28106 GCA_964404065.1 uncultured Candidatus Peribacteria bacterium | reverse complement strand
TAATAAATGAAAAAAACTTCAAGCCTGAACTGGACTTATAGATTTTTGGTTTAAAGAAAGTCTAAAAAATGGTATAAAATATATAAACTTTGATCACTTAAGAGACAAATATATGTGAGCTGACCAACAATGATATACTGATTTTAAACATAATTTTATGGATTATAAAGTTGTATTTGAAAATTCTTATTTTAAGATGATATAAAAAACTCTCTGGAAAAAATTCCTGGAGAGTTTTTTAAGTTCTAAAAGTATTTTTTTCTATAAAATCATCAACTTCTTTTTGTAATTTTGGAGAAATATTACAATTCACAGAAACCTTTTCAACATCTTCATCTTCTCCAAATGCTTCTAACATTTTTGTCATTTTTAATGCTTTATCAAAATCATCAACCTCTACAGTATTTGAAGGAATATAATCTAAATCTGCAAATTCAAAATTTACTCATTTTCAAGAAAAATAATTTTTTACTTCGCTAAAATCATCAACTGAAGTAATTATTTTAAACATTCATTCTTCTTCAAAAAAGTCTTCTGCAGAAGTTTCAAAAACCATTTCTTCAAGTTCTTCTTTTTTATAATTTTCCAAAGAAATTGCTAAAAGTCATTTTTTCTCAAAAACAAAACTTACACTTCCTGGTTCTCATAAATTTCATCCATATTTTGAAAAAATATGTCTAATATTTGGTGCTGTTCTATTTTTGTTATCAGTTAAAGTTGTAACAATTATTGCAACTCATCATGGACCATATCATTCATAAACTATAGTATCAATTTGAGCTCCACTTTTATCTTCTCAAGTTCATTTTTTAATAGCTCTTTCTATATTATCATTTGGAACATTATCTTTTCTTGCTTTTTCTATTGCGTCAGCTAGACTTGGATTTTTATCTGGATCTCATCATTTCCCTGCTGCAATTGCTATAAGTTTTGCATGAATTGTAAATATTTTTTGTTTTGCTGCATTTGATTGCATTTTTTTTGCTGCAATAACTGGTCATCTTCACATAAGTTAAAAGTTTAATAATTAATATTGCAAGATTATAAAAAAGTTTTTTCTTTTTTCAAATTTAAAATGTTTTTTAGCTATTTTAAAAGAAAATAAAAGAAAATTAAAAAAACTTTTGATAATTTTTAACTTTTATATAAAATATACGAGCTTATATTTTGTCTGAAAGACATTTTATAATTAATTAATATTTTAAATCATTATTTTATATATGGAAAAAGTAGTATTAAATAGCCAAAAAAGAGATGCTGGAGAATGCAATAAAACTTTAAGAAATTCAAAAATTGTTCCAGCTGTAGTGTATGGACACAAACAACCAGCAACAAACATAAAACTAGATGCTTCTGATTTACTTAGAGCATATAGAATTGCTAAAGAGAACCATGTAGTTGAATTATCTGTTGATAATAAAAAAATGGATGTATTATTTCATGAAGTTCAAAAAGCTCCTGTTAGTTGAGATATAATTCATGTTGATTTTTACGCAATTACAAAAGGTGAAAAAGTTCATACTCATATTCCTTTAGTTTTTATTTGAAGTTCTAAAGCTAAATCTGAAGAATGAGCAATTATTGAAGAATTAGTTAAACAAGTAGAAGTTAAATGTCTTCCTCAAGATTTAGTTGATAGTTTTGAAGTTGATTTATCTAAACTTGAAAAAACTTGAGATAATATTAAAGTTTGAGATTTAGTTATTTCTGATAAGTTTGAAGTTTTATCTTCTATGGATGAAGTTATTGCAGTTGCTGCAAAAGCTAAAGTTGAAGTTATTGAAGATAGTGCTCCAGTTGCAGAATTACCTCCAGAAGAGAAAAAAGAAGAAACAAAAGCTGAATAATAGGTTTAAAAATAAAAATCCCCCCAATTCCCCCCTTATTAAGGGGGGGATGTCCGATAAGGACAGGGGGGTTATTTTTTGCTTTTTTTATGTTTATTATTTTAATTTCATTTACAATTAAATGACTTTAGAATATCTTCATAACTTGCAATATCTTTTATATCAGTTGATACAGCTATAGTTAATAAATATCAATTTTTCACATTACATACTTTTCAAGTTTGAAGAAATTTTAATCTTGGAGTTGAAGTATTGTATTTTGCCTCAAAAACATATAAATTTGATTTATCTCAATCTGAAAAATCAATAGTTTTTGATTCAAGTTTTGTGTATTCTAGATACTGAGTTGTCGATCATACATTGTTTAAAATAGAAAAATCCGTTGAGGAAACAACTTTGTGTAAATCTTGTTTTAAAACCAGTAGATTATTTGAAAATCAATACTTTAAATCTGGAGAAGAAACAGCAAGTGAAATTTCCCCATTTTTTGGTTCTGGTAGAACATTTGAAGTTCAAGTTAGAACTTCCCAACTTTCTGGATAATTTATAGAAAAATAATTATTCTCATATAAAGAAATTGATGAAATAGTTTTTTCTTCTGTAGAGGAAGAACAAGAAGATAATAAAGCTAAAACTAAAAAAACTAGTAAAAATCTAAATTTCATAAATAAAAAATTTAAAAATTAATATCATAAAAAAGGAATTGTAAAAATAAGAAATGCTAAAATCAAAAATATTGATAATAACAATTCGTAAGTCTTTTTTATATCAAAATTTGTTTTAAAATAAAAATACACAAAAAAACAAAATGAAATCAAAAATCAAAAATAAACATATGGTAGAGTTATTATAAAAACATTATCAAAAAACTTAGCTCAAACAAAAAAATAATTCATAAAAAAAGCTAAAGTTAAATATACAAAAATGTTCTTTGAAGATTCATATCTATAAAGAGTTATAGTTTGAAAATCTGCAAATTTCTTTTTTATATCATTTTTATAATCCATACTTGATTTTTTAACTTTTAATAATATATTGTTTCATATATTAAAACATAATATAATTAAAAATGACTATAACACAAGAGCAAGTTAGAAAAATTTCAAAAAATCTAGCAAAACTTCATCCAAAAAATGAAGAAAAATTATCACAAAATATGACTTCAATACTTGATTATATAGATTTATTAAATGAAGTTGATACTACTTGAATTGCACCAACTGTTTCTGTTATATCAAAAACAAAAAACGATTTAAGAAAAGATATAGAAAAAAGAGAGATAGTTCCGATTGATTTGCTAAAATGTTCTCCTCAAAAAATTATAGCTAATCAAATTGCAGTTAGCGACATAATGAACTAAAATATGCTAAAAAAAATCAAAATCATAAATTTTAGATCCATAGAAAATATGGATTTATATTTTGAAAAAACAACAAATATTATTTGAAAAAATTGAAGTGGAAAAACAAATATTCTAGAAGCGATTTGCTATCTATTTTTAAACAATTATTCAAGTTTCAAAATTGAGGATATTTTAAAAATTTGAGAAAAAAATATATATCTTGAATGAATTTTTGAAAATGAAAATTTTAAAGAAAATAAAATAACTTTTTCTTATGATTTGAATCTAGATAAAAAAATTATTACTTTAAATTGAAAAAAAACTTCTAAAAAAGATTTATTTGAAAATATTTTAAAAATTTCTTATTTTTCCCCTATCACAATGAATCTATTTTTTTTATGACCAAAATATAGAAGAGACTTTTTAGATACAATTTTGAAAAATGTTTTTCTAGATTATGAGAAATTGTTAAATGATTATGAAAAAGTTGTTAAAAACAGAAATAAAGTTTTAAAAAACATTTCTGAATGAAACTCAAAAAATGATGAAATAAATTTTTGGAATGAAAAATTTATCTCTTTAGCAAAAAATATTTACAAATATAGAATAATTTTGATAAATTTTATAAAAGATAATTTAAATAATTACACAGAAATTTTTCAAAATAAAATAAAAAATATTAGCTTAAAATACGAAACAAAAGTTGATTTAGAAAATATAGAAAATTCTATAAGAAATTATTTGGAAGGAAATTTCCAGAGAGATTTGATTTTACAAAAAACCCACATTTGACCACATTTAGATGATTTTAATATCTTAGTTGATGAAAAAAATATCACAAATTTCGCATCAAGATGAGAAATAAAAAGCGTAATAATTATATTAAAACTACTAGAAATAAATTTTATAAAAAATCATACAAATAAAAATCCAATATTTTTAATAGATGATTTTTTGAGTGAATTAGATGAAGAACATGCGAATTTTATACTTGACAAACTTTCTAATTTACAAATTATTTTTAGTTCAATTTTGGCTACAAATAAAGAAAATATAAATATAATTAATATTTAAACAATATAAATAAAAAAAGTAAAGTAAGTTTAGCTTTAATTATAACCTTTTTTTATTAGAATGAAGCCGTTAATTTAATTTTTATAAACTATCTTACATATGAAAAACTTATTGAAAATTCTTGCTTGAACTATAGCACTATGAGCTTATAGTTTAACTTTAGCTTGAAGCGTTGATCATTTTGATGTAAAAATTGATCCATCAAGTGTAAAAGTTTGAGAGTCAGTTGATTTGACTATACAAGCTTTAGATAAAAATTGAAGCATAGTAAAAGACTATGTTTGAGAAGTGTTAATTTTTTCTCAAAGTGATCCAAAAGCAGAATTTCCATGAGTTTTAAAAGAAAATTCTTATACATTTAAAACATCAGATGCTTGAATGGTAAAATTTGAAAATGCAGTAAAATTTTCTCAAAAATGAACTCAAGACATAAATATTTATGATGTTTCAAATGAAGATATTTTCTGATACGCTGAAGCTGTAGTTTGAGAATGAACTTCAACTGCAACTGCAAGCGGAGAAATAAATATAAGTTATCCTGAAAGTTGAACTACTTTATGAACTGATAGTATAAAAGTTAGTTGAAAAACTCAAAAAAATCATAAAATTAAAATAATTCTAAATACTGATAAAATTACAAATGCAATAAGTGATTCTAGTTGAGCGTTTGAAGTTGAAATAAAAAATATTCCTTCTTGAGAAAATTCTCTAAAAGCTCAATTACTTGATGCTGATGAAAAAGTAATTTCAATATCAAGTGAGGTTTTATTTAGAATTGAGTCAAATATTCCAAAGTTAAGAACTTTAGTTTTAGATCCAAATCAAGAAGAATTTGCTCCTGAAACTGTTGTAAATGTTAGCCTAGAGGCTAGTGAATGATTAACTGATGTAAATTTAATTTTAAATGATGTTGTTTCAAAATTGATTGAAACATCTAAAGCTTGAACTTATACTTGAACTATTACTACTCCAAAAGAAAATTGAGAATACAAAATTGATGTAAGTTTAAAAAGTGAATTATGAGTTGAATCAAAAGAAAATTGAGTTGCAACTATAAATGTAAAAGCTCCAGAGATGAATGCAGCAAACTCTTGATCTACAAATACTTGAGTGACTATAAATTGTGATGATTTTAAAAAAGAACTTGATATAAAAAATGTAAAAGTTGTAAAAATGAAATCAAAATCAGTTTTATCTTGGGATAAAGTAGATAAAGCTTCAAGTTACAATGTTTATAAAAAAGATAAAACTTGAACTTGAATGACTTTAATGGAAAATACAACTGATAATAAATTTGAAATTGCAATTGTTTGAGATACAGTTGAATTTGATGATTTTACTATAAAGGCAGTTTTTAAAGATGATGTTTGTGATATAGAATGAGAATCTACTGAAATGACAAAAGTTCAAACTGGACCAAAAGAATTAATATTTATTCTTGCTTTAATTTCTCTTTTAACTTGAGTTTTCTTACTTAGAAGAAAAGATGCTTAATAAAAATCTACTCGCATAAAAAAATCTCTCTGGAAAACTTTTGTTTTTTTCAGAGATTTTTTTATATTATTCTATATTAAAATTTAAAACCAAAATATGAGAATTGATAAATTTATATCAAATTTATGATATTGATCAAGAAAACAAATTGCTGATTATATTAAAAAAGAATACATTGCTGTAAATGATGAAACTATTTATGAAAAAGATTTTGAAGTAAAATTTTGAGATATTATTTCTATTTGAGAAGAAAATATTGAATACAAAGAATTTGTTTATGTAGTCTTGAATAAACCAACTTGATATATTTCAAGTAAAAAAGCTGAATGATGACATAATAGCTATTTAGATCTTTTACAAGACTGCCCATATAGTCAAATAATTGATATAGTTTGAAGACTAGATTTTGATACTTCTGGACTTTTACTTTTAACAAATAATTGAGAACTAACTCACAAAATCATTTCACCTAAAAAAGATATTTTCAAAAAATATTATGTGGTTTGAGAAAAAAGTCTAACTGGGAAGGATATTCAAAAACTTGAAAAATGAGTAAAAATTGATGATATTATTTCAAAACCAGCAAAAGTTGAAGTAATTGATGAAAATAAAATATTTTTATCTATAAACGAGTGAAGATTTCATCAAATAAAAAAGATGTTTGAAGCAGTTTGAAATAAAGTAACTGAGTTAAAAAGAGTAAGTATTGGATGACTTGAACTTTGAGATTTAGAGCTTTGAAAATGGAAATATTTAGATGAGGATGATGTGAAAAAATTGTTTGAGTAATAAAAAAGTAGAGATGTAGCAATGCTACATCTCTACTTTTTTATTTATCTATTTCTTTTTGCTCATAACTTATCTCAAAATCAATTTTCTCTCCGGTAAATCCAATATTTTCTAAATTAAAATACAAAACTTTTCACATAGTCAAAGGTAAAATATGTTCTTGCAATAAACAATTTTTTAAAAAATCTTTTTTCTCCTCTAAAAAATCTTTTATATAAATTGAAGCAGTAACTCCCCTATTTATTCACTTAAACATAGCTTTTGTTTGTCAGGCCTCACGGATTGGTGGAATAAACCATATATTTTTTCACATTCTTTTATAATCACTTCATCTCCACATAAGATTTTCTATATTTACTGAGGCTGAAACCAAAACTTTTGAAAAATCTACTTTGAAACAATTTATATCTTCTCTCAAAAATCAAAGTTTTTCATAATATTCTTCCAAAATCTTTATTTCATCATCTAAAGTAATTCATACAATGTGAATTTTTTTATTGTTATTTATAGCATAATCAAATAAATTTTTAAATATTTCTAGTTCATCAAATTCAGAATAAACATTTGAAAACATTGCGTATTTATCTCAGATTTCTCATAATAATTTAGTATTTTCTTTTTTCTTAAGTAATTCTGACATAAAAAATACTTCCACGCTTGAGTTAGAAAAATCAGTATTTAAGTATGAAAATAAAAATTTATTATCAAATAAATCAGTTCAAGTAATATTTAAAATTTTATCAGAATATATTTTTTTCATAATTTTTTAGTTAAAGTAAAACCCAACCGAAATCAAAGCTAAAATTATAACAGATAGTAAGAAATCTTTAAATGCAATTTTTTCTTTGAGTATAAAAAATGTAAAAACCAAAGTTGTAAATACTCATATAAATGAAAGCAAAATTGACATAGATAATCATAAATTTGAAACTATAACAAGTGATAAAAACCAAGAAGTCCATCAAAAAACTCAAGAAACTGATCTAAAAATATAAAAATCTCTACTAACTTCTTTTAATTCTTTAAACCATTTTAAAAATAAAAAAGGAATAAATAAAATAATTGTTCAAATTATTAAATAAGTTGTGATAAAAGAAAAAGAACTAATTCACAATCATCATTTTATACTTTCAAGTAAAATATATCAAGTAAGTAAATTTCAAATTGCATAAAAAATTTGCGCAAATGAATAAATCAATATATTTTTAGAGAAAGTAACATTTTTAAAATCAACTGTAAATAAAATTATTACAAAAATAGTAAAAATAATTATAAAAAATGTAAAAACTGAAATGTCTCAAAATAAAAAAAATGAAAATATTATTGTAAATATTTTTTCTAAATTTGCATAAGGAAGTAAATAACTCAATTTTTCTACTTTTAATATTTTAGAACGAAGATAAACTCAAATAGTATAAATTGCAAATGTTAAAATTATAAAAAATAAAGTATTTAATTCTAAATTGAAATTGGTTTGAAAAGTAAATCAAACAAAAAAATAAAAAAATAAAAATATTAAAAGTGGTGGAACTTGTCATAAAAAATCATTATTCCAAATATTTATCTTATAATTTAAAGATTTCTTAAAAAAAATATCTCATAAAGAACCTAAAAATGTAGAAATAAAAGCTATTATTATATTCATATTTTTTATCAATTAAAATCATTAAAATTAAAAGTATCAGAATAAATACATCAACAATAATTTTGTCTATATATTTTATGAGTTTTACAATACTCAACACTTCTTAAAAATCAATTATTTTTTCTAAAAGCAATACGCAAAAATTCTAATTTTTCCTTATATTCCCCTCTACCTCAAGGGAGAGGGGTTAGGGGTGAGGGCTTAGAATATTTATCTCAAATTTCAAACAATTTCTCTATATCTTTATGCGGAGAAGTTAAAAGTGTAGAAGTCCAATACTTTATACCAAGTTTTTCAGCTTCGAGAGCAGTTCTTTTAAGACGCATATCATAACATTTTTCACATTTTTCTCATCTTTCTAGAGTATGTTCAAGTCACTCGATAGTATGTAAAAAATTAACAACATCATATTCTCACTCAATAAACCCTATTCACTCTATCTCACAAACTTTTTTAAAAGCTTTTAATCTTTTGTTGTATTCTCTTTTTGGTTGAATATTTGGATCATACCAAAAACAAACAACTTCATATTTTTCTTTCAAATCCATAATTGGAACTGTCGCATCAGGTCAGCAACAAATATGTAAAAGTAATTTTTCCTTTTTTTCTAAAACTTTTTTAACTGGTTTATATGAAACTCTGTGAATTCAAGTAACTTTTGATTTATCAGATAAATAATCAATATGTTTTTTTGTTCCATATCATTTATGGTTTTCTAATCACAAATTTGGATAAATTTTTGAGTAAGTTTTTATAAGCTCATCACGAAAAACTTTTGCAATTATTGAAGCAGCTCATATTTCTAAAACTTTTACGTCTCACCCAATAACATAAATTGGTTTCTTTTCTAATTCTTCAAAATAATAATTATCATTTCCATCAACTAAAACTCAAGATATTTTTTTACTATCAACTTTTCTTAAAAGCTCAACTAAACTCCTTCTCATAGCTTCACGATTTGCTTGTCTGATATTTATTTCATCAATTAAAAAGTTATCAACAACTCAAACTCAAAAATAAACTTGTGGTTTTTCTAAACTTGATAATCTCACAAGTTCTTCAAAAATTTCTTTTCTTTTTTTCTCTGTGAGTTTTTTTGAATCAGTTATTTTATCAAGTAATTCTTTTGATGGCATATTTTTTCCATCAAAAGTTAGACTACAAGCAACAACTGGGCCAAGCCAAGGTCATCTTCAAGCTTCATCAACTCAGATTTTGAACATAATTTTTTATATAAAAAATATCAAAACAAATATATTTTAAATAATATTTTTTGCAAATAAAAACTTTTTAACAGTATTTAAACTTTTTTTTTGATTTTTACAAAAAAAGTTTTAAAATTTTTCCTAGGTTAATTTTTAAGCAAAAAATATGGACGAAATAAGAAATCTAATAAAAAATGTTGAAAAGCTAAAAACTCAAAGACAGTTTGATGAAGCAATAAGATTACTTGAAGATTCACTTTCTAAAAAAAGTGACGATTATAGAATATATGAAGAAATTGCTGATATATATTTATATCAATCAAAAATGGCAAAAGCAAAAAAAGCTATTGATTTTGCACTTAGTTTAAACCCAGAATCAGCTACTTGAAATTATTTAAAATGATTTATTTTGCTTGCAAATAACAAAATAACTGAGTCAATAGAATTTTTAGAAAAATCAAATAACTTGATGCCAAATAATGCAGAAGTTTTAAGAAATCTTGGTTGGGCATATTCTATGACTTGAGAATCTAGAAAATGAATTTTTATTTTAAAAAGAGCTTTAAATATTTCTCCTGATGATAAATTGATAAATGAAGATTTAGCTATGGCACTTATATGATCTGGAAAAATAAAAGAGTGAAATATGCTACTTGAAAAGATTTGAAAAGAAAAAATTTTAATCTAAAAAAAATGACTTTTATAAGCAAATTAATTCCATCAAAAAAAGTTATAATAATTGATGTTTGAACTTACAAAGTAAAAACTGCACTTTGCGAATACAAAAACAATGAAGTTTTTGTATTAAATTATGCTGAAAAAAAACAAGAAGCTAGTGATATTATTTCTGGAGAAATAGCAAATATTGAATGAATAAGCAATACTATTGAAGTTTGCTTAGATAAACTTTTAAAAGATTTAAATGTAAATCCTAAAGATATAATTATAAATATTCCTTCTTTTAGTGTAATTTCTTCATGAAAAAATATAAATTACTCAAGAGATAAAAAAGATGAAAATATTTGAATAGAAGAGCTTGATTACATAATTGCAAAAGCTGAAAGAGAGTCTTTAGAAAGTGCAAAAATAGATATCACAAACAAAACTTGATTTAGTGATGTTGATATGAAGCTTATTACAAGTAGTATAGTTGATATGAATATTGATAATTTTAGAGTTTCAAATCCTATTTGATTTACTTGATCAAATGTATTTTTATCAATTTTAAATATTTTTATTCCCGCATCTCGTTACAATATAATAAATACAATTGCAAATTATCTTTGAAAAAATATTTTATCAATTATTCCTCTAGAGTTTTCTCTACCAAAAATATTAGCAAATTCTGATTTTGCTTATGAAGATGTCGTTTTTATTGATGTATGAAACACAAAAAGTTCTGTAATTATTCAAAAATCTTGAGTAATAATTTGATTTGATAAAATAAATATTTGAATAAATGATTTAGTAAAAACCATAAAAGAGAAATCTTGAGAAACAAGTGTTGAAATAATAAAAAATATTCAAAATGAAAGTAAATATAAAACTGAAAAAAAAGATTTTTTAGAAGTATGGGAAGAATGATTTATAATAACGCTAAAAGAACTTTTGAAATCAAATTTAGTTCCATATAGAATATTTTTATCTTGAGGCTGAGATAATAATTTTCTAAGAGAATATATTTTAGGAATTGATTTAAATAAACACTGACTTCATTCCCTAAAGTCATTAACTTTTATAAATATTGATTTAGAAAAAGATATAAACATTTCATGAGATAAAAAAGTTTTTGATAAGACAAATTTATGACTTTTATCTATGGTAATTGCTTCTAAAGAAATAATAAATTACAAAAATAATCCTGTTGTTTCTATTATTAGAAACTTTTTAGATAAAAATGAGTTTTAAAAAAAGTAGAAATGTTTTTGAAAAACATTTCTACTTTTTTTATTTTTTTATACTTTATAATCCACAAAATTCTTTTTATAATAATTTTTTAGATCTTTTAAATTTTCTAAAACTTTCTCTTCATTTCCAGCTCAAAGTTCAGTTGGTTTAACTTTCAAAGAAAAAAATCAACTATAACCTGAACTTTTTAATTTCATCAAAAAACTTTCAATTGGTAAAAAAGATAATCATCATCCAGAGTTTCATGGTAAAAGTCATTCTTTTGTTCCATCTCTATCACTTAAATAAACATTTACAATTGTATTTCACAAAGTATGGAGAGTTTTAAGTAAATCTATTCAAGAACTTTTATCTATATTTTCTATATTCAAAGCTGTATCTCAAGTTATTTTTTTCAGTTCTAATAAATTGTTATTTTTATATTCAGGAATCACAAAAAGTTTAAATTTTTGTTCAACATTTTGGATTGAAACACTTATTCTTAAATCTTTTTTTATACGAGATAAATATTTTACAAAGAAATCTGCGTTTTTATCTGAAATATGTGGAGGGTAAAAATTTATTACTTGAGTTTGAAATACTTTTGCCATTTCAATTATTTTATCAATTTTTTGGTTTGATAATCATTTATCTGGAGCAGTAATTGACAAAATTGGAACTCCAAATTCTTCACTTAATGATTTTAGATATTTTTCATCCAAAGAATCATAATTTTTCTCATCAATAACCAAATCTATACCATCATATTTTGCTTCTTTGACAAAAGAAAATATTTTGTGCATTCAGTATCATTTTAGAGAAGAAGTTGAAAGTAAAAGCATTTTTTTATATTTAAGAAATATTTTTTTAATATTTTATCATATTTGATGATATTTTGCAAAAATCTATATTTTATCTTTGTTTCACATGTATGGTCTCAAAACTTCTGGAATAATCACATCTCACTCTTTTGTTTGATAATTTTCAATAACAGCAATTAAACATCTAGATAATGCAATAACAGTTCAATTTAAAGTATGAACATATTTTGTTTTCCCTTCCTCATCTCTGTATCTGATTCAAAGTCTTCTTGATTGATATTCTCAAACATTTGAACAACTTGTTACTTCTCTAAACTTACCTTGTCCTGGCATCCAAGCTTCTAAATCATATTTTTTCATAGCCGGATTTCATAAATCTCAAGAACATATATTTACTTTTTGATAAGGAATTCCAAGTCATTGCCGGATTTCCTCTTCTATTGCAACCATTTCATTATGTAATTTTTGACTGTCTTCTTGCTTACAAAAACAAACCATTTCAACTTTATCAAATTGATGTCATCTCAAAATTCATCTCATATCTTTTCAAGCACTTCCTCATTCTTTCCTGAAACAAGAGCTATATCACGCATACTTTATAGGTGCTCTTAAATCTTCAATTATTTCTCAGCAGTGATAAGAAGTAACAGGAACTTCAGCAGTTCCAACAAGATATAAATCATCATCTTCTGGATTTACTCTATATGTTCCATCTTCTCCAGCTGGTAAAAATCAAGTTCAAAACATTGCTGGTTCTCTTACTAAAACTGGTGGTAAAATTGGTAAAAATCATTTTGCTTGTAGTTTTGATAAGGCGAAACTAACAATTGCAAACTGCATGAATACTAAATCTCATTTCAAAAACCAAAATCTTGCTCCAGAAATTTCACTTCATTTTTCAGTATCTATCCATCATTTTGCTTCTCAAATCTCATAATGTGGTTTTGGTTCAAAGTCAAATTTTGTCGGCTCTAAAAATGTTTTTTCTACAACATTTCCACTATCATCTGGTCAAATTGCAGTTGTAGGATCTAAAAAGTTTGGAAGTCTATAAAGAACTGCATTATATTCAATTTCTAAATCTTTAATTTCTTCTCATAGAGTTTTTTCTTGTTCTCATAAAGCTTTCATTTCAGCTAGTTTCGAAGCTTTTTCATCACTAGATAATGTCGGGATAAGTTTTGAAAAACTATTTTTTGTAGCTCTTATTTCATCAAGTTTTTGGTTTAATTCAATTATTTTTTTGTCCATCTCTAAAAAGGCATCTAAATCAACTTTTAGATTTCTTTTTTTTATATTATCTTTCATTAATTCTGGATTTTGTCTAACTAATTTTAAATCTATCATAAAATGTATTAAATTATTAAAATATGCTTAATTGTATTTATTTTTTTAATTTTTCAATTAAATTTTACAAAACTCTTTATTGCTATCATCAAAAGGATCAAGATGAATTGAAACAATTGCATTTGGAATAATTTTTTCTATTTGATATTCAATTTTATCTCAAACAGTATGAGCATCAAGTAACTTAATTTCTTTATCAAAAACTAAATGAAAATCAACAAATACATCATCTCAAGATTTTCTAGTTTTTAAAAAATGGTATCAAGTAATCCTCTTATCAGCATTTTCAATAATTTCTACAATTTTTTTTATTTGCTCATCATCAATTTTTCTATCCATTAACATATGAAATCATTCTAAAACTATACCTTTACTTGAAAGTATAATATAAGCTCAGATCATAACTGAAACTATACTATCAAGTATTTCAAATCAAGTAATTTTTATTAAGACCAAAGAAAAAATTATTCATATATTTGTCCATAAATCAGTTTGATAATGAAGTGTATCAGCCTTTATTGTAAGATTATTTGTTTCACGTGAAACACTTTTTAAATACCAAACCAAAGCTCAAGTAATAATTATAGAAACAATCATCATATAAATTGAAACATTTATTTCATCAATTCACTTTTTGCTTAATATTTTTTCAATTGCGAAGTAAATAAGGGTGATTCCTGAAAATCAAACAATTGCTCATTCAAAAACTGCTCAAATTCATTGAATTTTTCAGTGTCCATAATTATATATTTCATCATGTTTAGATGAACTTCTATTTAAAATATATAAATTAAAAAGTGAAACAAAAAAGTCTAATAATGAGTCAAGAGCTGAAGCTAAAACTGCTAAACTTCAAGTTATAATTCAAGTTATAACTTTTATGATTACGAGAGAAATTGCTGTAACATTAGCTAATATAATAGCTTTTTTTATTTTTTGCATGATAAAAAATTAATAAATATCACTAAAATTATAAAAAAAATAAAAATTAATCAATTTTTTTGATTTTTTTAAAAAAATATAATATCATTCACCTATCTTAATTTATTATTTAATTTTAGAAATATGTTATGATGAATATATGTACCTTGTGGCTGAGAAAATCCTGACTGTAAAGAATGCCACATTAATGCTCTTTGATTACATACTGAGATAACAAGCGATAAACTTACAAGAATTATTTTACACTGAAGAGATCATTGATGTATGGATAATGCAAGTGAAGCATTAGCAAAAAAATTACACTGAGCAAAACAATAAAAAACCTTTGAAAAATTTTTCAAAGGTTTTTTATTTTATTATTTTTGTCAAATTATTTATTAAATTTAACGCTTCAATTGGAGTCAAACTATTTATATCAATTTCTTTTAAAGCTTTTTCCACTTCACTTTCTTTTTCTTTATAAACAATTTTTTCTTTTTCAACTAATCAAATATTTCAAAGGCTAAGTTGCGAAAAAGTATGTGTATTCTCGAAATTTTTTAAAAAATTATTTGCTTCATTTATCACTTCTTTTGATAATCAAGCAAGTTTTGCAACTTCTATTCAATAACTTTTTTTAATACTTCAAGGTATTATTTTTCTTAAAAATACTATATTATCTTCATTTTCAGATACCGCGACTGAAAAATTTGAAACTCACTTTAGTCTCTTTGATTCATCAACAAGCTCATGATAATGTGTCGCAAATAAAGTTTTTGCTTTAATCTTATCATGATTCTCTTTTAGGATTGCCCAAGCAAGACTCATACCATCATAAGTTGAAGTTCATCTTCCTACCTCATCAATTATTACAAATGAATTTTTTGTTGAATTATTTAAAATATTAGCAACTTCTTGCATCTCAACCATAAAAGTTGAAGATCATACAAATAGGTTATCTGAAGCTCAAACACGAGAAAATATCTTATCTGTAACTGGAATAATTGCTTTTTTTGCTGGAACAAAACTTCACATATGAGCCATCAAAATAATTAGCGCATTTTGTCTAAGATAAGTTGATTTTCATCACATATTTGGTCAAGTGATGATATTTATAAACTTTTTCTCATCTAAAAAAAGTTCATTTGATATAAAGTTTTTTTCGATTTTCTCAACAACTGGATGCCTTCAACCAACAATCTCTAAATCATATTTTGAAGTTATTTCTGGTTTTGAATAATTATTTTCATAAGATATGAAAGATAAATTTGATAAAAAATCTATTTGAGCAATATTATTTGAAACTTTTTTGATTTCTTTAAAACTTTCTAAAACCGTTTTTGAAATATCTTTGAATAAATTATATTCTCTTTCGTAAAGCAAACTTTCTGCGTTTGAGATTTTCCCTTCAAATTCTTTTAATTCTGGAGTTGTAAATCTAAGAGCATTTACAAGCGTAGTTTTATGAATGAAATTTTCTGGAATTTTAGATTTTTGAGAAAGTGGAACTTCAATAAAGTATCCTGATGCAGTTGTATATTTGATTTTTAGAGTATTGATTCCAGTGCCAGAAACAAGAGTTTCGCTATAATTATTTAACCACTCATTTGAATTATTAACAAGATTTCTGAGTTCATCAACTTCTTGATCATAATTATCATTTATAATTCAACCTCCCATAATGAGATTATTTGCGTCAATTTTTATGGATTTATCAATGAGTTCTATGATTTTTTGTAATTGTTGCATAATTTGTTGAAAATTAAAAATTTACCATATAATCGAAATATATTTACTTTTTAGTTATTTTCAAATAAAAGATGATAAAAGTTCTGCAAACTGATACTATTATAGATGTAGTAAATAAAATAAATGCTTGCGAGGAAAAAGAGATTTTGATAGAATTCCCTTTTTGACACTCTATCTTGCATAATTATATGTCTCTTAAAATTCTTAAAAATAAAGCTTGAAGCAAAAGAATTACGATTTTGACAAATGATTTAATTTCAAAAAAAATCTGAACTCCACTTTGAATAAATTATTCTATTTTAAAAGATGCTGAATTTCACAGAGAAAAAAACCTAAAACAAGAACTTTTAAAACACAATTTTACTTTTACTCAATATTTGGTTTTTGAAATAAAAAAATACGCAACTAGATTTATTCAATTTTTATGAAAAAAAACCTGAATAAATACTCTAAAATATTATAATCCTTATGATAGAGTTAGAAAAAGCTGACTTGCGTTTTTGTTTGTAGGACTCCTAACTTCTATTTGAATGTTATTTTTCATATTTTATTTTGCTGTTTCAAAAACCTATGTTGAGATAACACCTGAAATTTCTATAAAAACAAAAGCTGTAAATATAGTTTATGAAGAATCAGAACCAGAATTAAGTATGATACAAAAAGAATTAAGAGTTCCTATTAAAAAAATTGAACAAAAAATAAATCTAAACTATACTCACAAAACTACTTGAATTGATTACGAAAATACAGCTAGAGCTTCTTGAGAGGTAACTTTTATAAATGAACTAAAAGAAGAACAAACTTTTAAACCAAAAACAAGACTTTTAACTACTGATTGACTTGTATTTGAAACAAAAGATTGGGTAAAAATACCAGGAAAAATTATTACTTGAAGTTGAGAAACTATTTTTTGAAGTGTAAAAGCAAATATAGTCGCTAGAATTTATGATGTTGATGGTAAATTTATATGAACCAAATGAAATATAAAAAATGCTACTTTTACTATTCCTGGGTTAAAATTTAATCAAGATAAAATTTATGCAAAACTAAACTCTCAAGCCACTGGATGAAAAGATGATATAAAATACATAGTTTGAGAAAACGATGTAGAAAATGGGAAAAAGATATTTGAAGAGATGTTAAAAACTGAAAGTTTAAAACAACTAAAATCAAAAATAGAAGAAGATAACAAACTTTCTTGAATAGAGTATGAAATACTTCCTATAAAAGATGTTCTAAATTATAAAAATCTTGAGATAAAAACTATTCCTAGTGAAATAAAAACTGATGATAAAATAGATAAATTTGAACTTTCTTGAAGTATAACAATTGAAACTTATATTTACAACAAAACTTCTATTTTAAGCCTTTTAAAAACTGTTATAAATGATAGTTTGCTTAATTGAACTGATAAACTTATATTTATAGATGAAAATTCTCTTAGGATGACTGTAGTTTTAAGTAAAACTGATAATCCTTTGAAAATAAAAGCAACTACTGAAGTTGATATGTGAATAAGTTATGATTTTGATAATAATGCTAATTTTTATAATCAAAGACTTAAATCTCTTATTCTTGGTCTTTCAAATGACGAAGCAAAAAATATTTTGATAAATGAAGATAAAATCAGTGATGTAAATATAGAAAATACTCCTTTTTTCATAAAAAATGTTTCTTCAAATTTAGATAATATCATTATGAAAATTAGAGAAAAACAAGAATAATTCTCATTTTAATTTGACATTTTATAAAATAGTTTAAAATAAGCTTGTAAATAATATTTGTCATTACGAACGATAGTGAAGTAATCCAGAAATTTTATAGATTGCTTCGTTTCACTCGAAATGACAATTACTACATCTTATCTTTATATTATGAAAACTCATTTCTACACTCAAGATATAATCAATTTATGTGACAATAAACATCTAACTGTTGATGAGATATTTGAGTTTATTTCAAAAAAATATCCAAATGCATGAAAATCATCAATTTATAGAAATGTTGAAGAACTAGCAGAAAAATGATCTTTAAGAAAAGTCGTTTGAGCAAGTAAAAAAACTTATTTTGAAAAAACAAAAAATCCTCATATACATCTAATTGATGAAATAACTTGAGATATAATTGATTATGATATTGATAAATTTCCTGATTTTTCGTTGCCTAAATGATTTGAAGCTCAGGATTTTGATATAAAAGTTTTTGGAAAATTTAAAAAATAATTTTTTTAAAATAATTCTATTTGTCATCATGTTCAACCTGTTCAGTTTAAGTCTAATTTAATAGCTTCTCACATTTCTACAATATGCTCTTGGATTTTTTCTTGTATTAAACCATATCTATCTTGAAATTCATTTTGTAATAAATGTGGTTTTTTATAATACTCTATTAAAAATTTTTCATCATCTAGTGATAATCAAGTGTCTTTTTTTATTGCTACAATATCTTTATTTGGTAAAATTAATCTATTATTATCTCATATAGGTGCATAAATAAAATCTCGAACAAATAATAATTCATAATTATTATTTCATAAAATAATCTCAGATACATAAAAAGCTAATGTTCAAACATAATTTCAAACTTCATTACTGTTTATTCATTTTCAATTATTAAATCTTCAATTTAATTGAAAATCTGGTCATTTTCTAAGTAATAATCAAGCTCAATAAATAAAATCTCTAAAAGGATTTCATTTATCTTTATTTCATAAATCGTTTGTAAATAATACAACTTCTCAATTTCAGCTTAAATTTCAATACATCATATATTCTTATATTTAAAAATAAGAACTTATCTTATTCAAAAAAAATATTTTGCAAATAAAAATAAAATTGACTAAAAAGCAAATTGTCTTACAATAAAAAACTAATCTTAATATATTATATATCAAATTATGTGAGTATTAAAAGAAATTCAAGAAAATAAAACTAATTGAATAAAAAAATATATTTTGTTTTGAAGTATTTTTTTAGTTATTTGCAGTGTTTTTATTTATTTTAATTTTTTTTATAACAAACAAGAAATTATTAAAAATTATCATTTAGTTAGTTATTGAGATATAAAAACCAGCTTTTTAGCTGACTGACAAATTGTTTGAAATAACCAAGTTTCTCTTTCTTTCCAAACAACTTGAAATATAAAAAATGTTTATAAAAAAGTATCTGATGAAGTAAAAATTTGAGAAGAAATTGCAAGCATTGATGATAAGTATTTAAGTCTAGATTTGCAAAAAGCTCAAATAAATTTGCAAACTATGCAAGCAAACCTAGAAGCAAAAGAAAAATCTCTTTCAAAAGAAAATATTTATTTAGCAAAAAAAGAACTTGATTATAATAAAGCTCTAGTAGATAATTCTACATCTCAACTTGAATCTCAAAATTTAATTATAGAAAAAACCCTAGAAACGGCATCTGATAAATTAGAATCATCAAAACTTCAAAATCAAATTTCTATAAAATCTCTAAAAGATAATTTAGATACACTAAAAATTTCTCTAGATAACACTCAAAAATCTCTTGAAATAGAAAATTCAAATCTTTTATTAATAACAAAAGATGAAGATAATAAAATCTCTAATTTAAAACAAAATATTACTGATAAAATTAATTACATAAATACTTATTTTGGTAAATATTTATTAGAAATTGATGAATTTTTGTGAGTAACTGAATCTAAAAAAAATCTAAACGATAGTTATGAAATGTATCTATCTGCAAAAAATTCTGCTTATAAAACTGAAAGTGAAAATCTATTTTCAAAACTAAACAATGATTTTATAGAAAATAAAGATAATTTTGCATCTGATTTTTCTAATTTTGAAATTTTTGCTTCAAATATGGAAGATTTGATAAATAAAATTATTTTAGTTTTAGATAATACAATTCCTTCAAATAGTCTTTCTCAAACAGAAATAAATTCTTTAAAAGAAAAATTCCAATGATATCTTCAAACATTAAAACAAAATTATAGTCAATTTATTTCTCTAAAACAATCTCTAGATTATGAATATACCTCTAAAGATATCAAACTAGAAGAACAAAAAAACAAAATCACAACTATAAATTGACAACTTACAAAGGCTCAAAGTGATTATGATATTGCCAAAACAAATTATGAAACTCAAATTAATCAAATTAAAAAAAATCTTGAAATAGCAATAAATGAATATAATTTAGCAAAATTAAATTATGATAGAAACAAAACTGATTTAACAAATCAAGTAGAAATTCTGAAAAAAAATTATGATTTAACTAAGGCAAAATACAATGAAATGGTTTCCCTACCAACTAATGTGCAACTAGAACCATATAAAAAAGCCTTGGAAGGTGCTAAAAATGATTTAGAAATTGCAAAAGAAAAATTAAAAGATAGTAAATTATTTTCAAATGTTGATTGATATATTTATGATATTTGATTTAAACCTTGAGAAACTTTAAATCAAACAAATAACTTTGTAAAAATAAATACTAAAAATAGTTTTTATATAGAAAGTTTTGTAGAAGAATTAAATATTCCTAAAGTTTTTGTGTGACAAAACGTAGATTTAAGTCTAGATAGTATTGATAATTACACTATGACTTGAATAGTTAGTTTTATTTCTGATAAATCTCAAGTTGATGAAAATTGAGTAATAGAATATAAAGTTATCGTAACTTTTAATGATGAAAAATGAAAAATAAAAGATTGAATGAGTATATCAATTGATTATATTACAAATGATTTAAAAAGTCATTTAATTATACCAAATAAAGCTATTAAAAAAGAAGATAATAAAAATTATGTGACTTTAAAATCTCAAGAAAAAAGATATATAGATATATGAATTTCTAACTGAATTGAAACACAAGTTTTATGATGAGTTAAAGCTTGAGATGAAATTTTAGTAGAGTAATTTTTTCTTATGTTAAAAGATATAGTGTTGTTTTGAATAAAAAATATAAAACTCAATAAAACAAGAAGTTCTTTATCAATTTTATGAATAATTATTTGAGTATTTACAATAATTTTAGTAAATGCTATTTGAAATTGAGTTGATTATTTAATCAAAGAACAACTTAAATTTTTAAATGTTAATAGCGTAATAGTTGAGCCAAGTAGTTTAAAATCAAAACTTAAATGAGAATATTTAGATAGGATTTTACAAGATTCAAAATATATAACTTCCTGATCACAAATGATGTATGGGAAATCTATAATAAGTTATGAAAACGAAGCAAAAGATTTCAATGTACTTTGAAGTAATGAAAAATTTCTAGATTTACTTAATTTTTCTATGAAAACTTGAGTATTTATTTCAAAAGAAGATGTTAGTTCAAAAGCAAAAGTAGCAGTAATTTGAAAATGAGTTATTGATAAAATATTATTTTGAGATGAAAATGTCTTAGGAAAAAGTATTTCTATTGATAGAAAAAAATTCAAAATCATATGAGTGGTTGATGATCTACCTTCAATATGATGATTTTCCTTTAACGATTCAGTTATATTACCATACACAACTGCTGAGGAATCAATTTTATGAGACTCATGAATGATGATATTATTTTTACAAGTTAGTGATTTAGAAACTGTATCTTTAGCTGTAGAAGATGTAAGAAAATTAATTAGAAGTTACAATAATCTAAAAAGATGAGATAGTGATGATTTTAATGTATATGAACAAAAATCTATGATACAAGCTGTTCAAATGATTACAAGTGCTATTAGTTTTTTACTCATTTGAGTTGCAACAATTATTTTGATAGTTTCCGGGATTTGAATAATGAATATCATGTTTGCTTCCGTTGCAGAAAGAAAAAAAGAAATAGGTATTTCTAGAGCCATTTGAGCTACAAAAAAAGATATAATTACACAATTTCTAGTTGAATCAATTTCTTTAACTGTTATTTGATGAATTATTGGAGTTTTGTTATGAGAAGGCATAATATATCTAATCAATCAATTTAGTGAAATAAAACTTGTTTGAAGTTTATTTTGAGATTTATTTGCTTTTATGTTTTGAATAATTATTTGAATAATATTTTGAATATCTCCTGCAAAAAGAGCTTCAGAACTTGAAATAGTAAGTGCTTTGGAATAAAAATTAAATTAATAATTAAATAATTTATGACAAAAAATTCAATAATAAATCTAAAAAACATTCATAAATCATTTTATTTAGAAGATGGGACAGAGATACCAGTTTTAAAATGAATAAATTTAGAAATATTTCCTTGAGAATTTGTAAGCCTTATGTGAGAAAGTTGAAGTTGAAAATCAACTCTTTTAAACATAATTTGATGCCTTTATAAACTGACTGCTGGACAATATTTTTTACTATGAGATGATATATCTACTATAAAAGATGATTTTTCTCTGTCTTATGTGAGAAATATGAAAATATGATTTATTTTTCAACAATTTTATTTGCTTCCAAATTTAACAGTTTTAGAAAATGTATTATTTCCAGTAATTTATTCAAATATACCTAAAAATGAAAAATTAAAAAATGCTATGAATTTAATAGAAAAATTATGACTAAAAGATAGGATAAACTATAAACCTTCAGCTCTTTCTGGGTGACAAAAACAAAGAACAGCTATAGCTAGAAGTATGATAAATAATCCTGACATAATTTTGGCTGATGAACCAACCTGAGCACTTGATAGTCAAACTTGAGACGAAGTTATGAAGCTTTTGCAAGAATTAAAAAAAGATTGAAAAACCATTATAATGGTTACTCATAATGCTGAAAATGCAAAATATAGTGATAGAATTATTCGTCTAAAAGATTGAAAAATTATATAGAAATTTCTAAAAAACTTCGAACTTTGTAGATAATCTATATGAGACTTTGATTTTTATAATGAACTAATTTATATGATTTTTCCTCTTTTGTAATAGAAATTACATCAAAACGAATTTTCTCAAAATTGATATGATGTCAAACACAAAAATACTCAATAGTTTTTAAAAGTTTTAGCTTTTTTGATTTTCAGATACTCTCAATTCATTCCCCAAATTTATCATTACTTCTATATTTTACCTCTATAAAAATTGTTAAATCTTGGAAACTACAAATTAAATCTATTTCTCAAAAAATAGAAAATTTGAAATTTGTTTCTATTAACTTATAACCATTTTTCTTTAAATATTCTATAGCCAAAAGTTCAGCTTTATCTCAGGATTTTTTCATAAATTATAAAATTTCTTTTAAAATCTTACCAGTAATCACATCTATCGGTAAAATATCTCAATTCTCTACACAATCTATCTTTACCCAATCATCATACATAGAGACGATTTTCATAGCTTTTCACCGAGCATTTGTTAGGTGATTTTTATCTTCTTCATGCAAATCCATTTTTTTTCATCATTTTAGATATTCTCTCTCGGCTTTTTGGAGAACTAATTTTTGTGAAATATCTGGAGTAACATTTAGAAATATTACTTTATCCGGAACAGGAATTCCAAAAATATTATATTCTAAATCATAAAGCCAATCTAAAAATTCTTTTGCTTCTTTATCATCCTCTATTTTTCCAGCTTGATGAATCATATTTGCTGAAACATAACGATTTGAAATTATGTAATCATATTTTTCAAAATCTTTTCTCAAATCAAAACTAGAATCATATCTATCAATTGCATAAAAAATTGAAGCTAACTTTGGAGAAATACTTTTGCCATATTCTCAATTTAGGTATTTTTCTACCATAAAAGCTGATTTTTCACCATATCTCGGATAATCTAAAACTTTTACTTTTTTTCATAAATTTTCTAAGTGTTTTTTTACAAGTTCAACTTGGGTTCATTTTCAACTTCAGTCAATTCAGTCTATAACTATAAACATAATAAATAATTTAAATTCTAATTTTAAAAAGTATAATCATTTTTTGCAAAATAAAAGTTTTTGTGATAAAATGAATAAAATTTAAGTAATAAAAATAAGATATGATTAATCCAACTACTGATATAGAATTTATTTCCCAAGAAGAAATATTAGAAAGAAAATTAGAAATAATGAAAGAAAAATTAAATCCATTATTTGAAGATTATTTAAAAGAAAGACTAAATAGCAAAACTGAAAATGTAAAAAAGGCTATTTTCTGGACAAATTTCATGGAATTTTCACTTGAAGAAAGAAGACTTTATAGGAATTATATTTTTGATTTTTTAAGAGTAGAAAATGATTTCCTAAAAGATAGAAGCGATGATATAAAACAAATTTTAGAACTTTTAAAAATGATAGATGAAATGAGTAAAATGGATAAACGTGAAATTCAAGCTTGATTTTATAACCATACTACACCAGAAATAATCACGAACTTAGCATAAAAGTAAAGAAAAATCTTTACTTTTTTTTTAAAACTCATACACTGAAAATCAAATAATACTTTAGTTAAAAGTTATGGCTTCAATAGAAGAATTAGAATCGAGTATAGACATAGTTGAACTTGTGAAAAGATACACAAATTTAAAAAAAGCTTGAGCAAATTACAAAGCTCTTTGTCCATTTCCTGGACACAACGAAAAAACTCCAAGTTTCATAATAAGCCCTTCTAAACAAATTGCTCATTGTTTTTGATGTCATAGGTGATGATGACCTTTAAAATTCATCATGGATGTAGAAAATTGTGATTTTAGAGAAGCTCTAGAAATACTTTCTTCAATCACTTGAGTAAGAATTGCAAATTATGATAGAGAAAAAGAAGAACATAAAAAAAATATTTATTCTCTTTTTCGTGATATAGTAAATTATTATAAAAAGTCTTTAAATAATTCTCCTCAAATTCAAAAATACCTACTTGATAGATGACTTACAAATGAAACTATAAATTCATTTGATTTTTGATATGCTGACTCTTGAGTAGAACTTTACTGATATCTAAAAAGTAAAAATTATGATGATAATTTAATCTCGGAAAGTAATGTTTTTTTAGATATAAAAACTAAAAAAGATAAATTTATTGGAAGAGTTATTTTTCCTATAAAAAATCAAAGATGAGATATAGTTGCTCTTGCTGGAAGAATAATTAATGCCGGAGAACCAAAATATCTAAACTCTCCATCATCACAAATTTATGATAAATCTTCTATTTTATACTGACTTTTTGAAGCAAGAAGTGAAATAACAAAAAAAGATTTCATAATAATCACAGAAGGGTATATGGATACTATTTCTTTGCATCAAGCATGATACAAAAATGCAGTTTGTGTAAGCTGAACAGCATTAACAGAAAAACATATTTGAGTGATAAAAAAACTAACTAAAAAAATCTATCTTTGTTTTGATAATGATGACGCTTGAAGAAATGCAACAAATTTATCAATTGAAATGCTAAAAAATAAAGATTTAGAAATTCGTATTATTTTGCTTAATTGAGCTAAAGATCCAGATGAATTTATAAAATGATGATGAGATTTTGAAAATTGTATAAAAAATGCTCTATCTCCTATCTGATTTGCTCTAAAAATGATGCAAACTCAGGATAGTTATCTAGATAAAAAAGAATTGTTAAAAAAACTTTTAGAAATTGTTAAAAACTATCAAGACAATGTTGAAAAAGATTTTTATTTAAGAGAAATTTCAAAAAGACTGGATATAAAACTTGATGTAATTTATTTAGAATACAATAAAACAAAATTGGCAAAAAGAGAGGATGAATTTCAAGTTTCAAAAAAAGATAAACTAACAAGTGAGGATTTAGTTATAGGTTACGCGATAAAATATCCTGAAAAAATTGATTTTATCAAAAAAAATATAAAGTTTGAAAAATATTTAAGTGAAGATTTAAAAAGTATTTTAAAGTCATGAATTTGAGTAATAAATTCTTTTGAACTTTGAAAGAAAAATAAATATTTATGAATTTCTCAAAATGATGAAGCGCTTGAAATAAAAGCTCAAATAGAAAATGCTGTTGTAAAAAATGATGATAAAATTGAAAATATTATACTAAAAACTATAGATAAACTAAATAAAAATACAATTAAAGAAGTTGAGACTGAACTAAAAAATAGAATTAATTCCGGGGATGGAAAAGCTTTGGAAGAATATAAAGAACTTTTAAAAATAAAAAAATAGAAACAACTTTTATTGTTCCTATTTACACAGTCTCATTGAAAATTTTTAATTTTTTGCAATATTTATAAGAAAATTCTTAATTTCTTCTTTATTAATTTCATCTCATATATATTCAACTTCTTCAGTATAATCTATATCTTCATAATAGCAAAGCTGTTCTCTTAAAAGTTTTTCATTATATCATCAAGCAAAAATTTTTTCAGTTAAAAGTGAAATATCTTTAAATTTATATCATTTTTTTAATATTGAATAAATATCTACATAATCTTTCCATTTTCATCTTCTTCAAAGTGTATAAAATTTCATAGCACATAATATTTCTATACTTGGTAAGCTAATTCATTCAAATATTTCTTTATTTTCTATATCAAAAGGATAATATAAAAAAGTTATTTTCACTCAAGAAATAATTATTGTAAATTCTTCTTTTTTGTTTTCAACTAATGTTTTATTAATTTCAAATCAATTACTTTTTAGTTTTGTAATTATTTTTGAGATATCAATTTCTTTTTTTGAAAATAAGTCAAAATCTAAACTTTTTCTATGTCATAATTGTAAAGCAATAGCAGTTCATCAAGCCATATAAAAGTCTTTATTAAAAATTTCCAAAATTTTTAATAATTTAATTTGATTTTCATATAATATATTTTTATACATCTAAATATATATTAAAAAAATTAATAGTTTTTTTTGATAAATCACATCTTGGTTTATTTTGTATTTCTAAAAAAATATTTTTAAAAGTTTTTTTTCAATATATTTTTATAAGAGTTAGTATATTTTTCCAGTTTCAATATTTTAAAAACCTTTCTTCAATTGCTATTTCATCAAGTTTATTTATATCTTTTACATCCCAAAATAAATCTTTATTATCATTTAATAATTTATTTAATTCTTCTTGATTCATATTTTTTATTATATTTTAAATTTAATATCATTATATAAAAAACTCCCCCTTTTGCAAGGGAGAGTTTTTCTCTTATTTCGTAGCATTATACAATTCTCTTATTTCACTATCAGATAAAGCACGGTTGTAGATACGAACTTCGTCGATGATTCAGTTAAAATTTCTACCAGAATTTATTGTATCTTTTCATAAACTTAAATTATAAGTATTTGTATATATATTTCAATTTAAACTAGTATTTTCTTTTATTTTAACACCATTTAATCATAATTTTAATCAAGAAATACTACTTTTTTGAATACTTAAAAAATTATTATTATCAACTATATTATTATATGTATAATTAAATCCATATATTCAAGGAAAAGCAAAAACAAATGAATTAGGATTACTTATATTTCATTGAAAAACCATTCAAGAACTATTGGTATGTCATTTTGAAAATGGAACAAAATATGTATTTTGTTGAGTATTTATTTTTAAAAAAAATAAAATTGTATAATTATTAACGAATTGTAAATAACTAGAATTTCATAAATCAACCCAATCATCCACTCCATCAAAATTCATAGCTTTTCAAGTTTTTCAATTTCAAGCTACTATTTGAGGTCAACTTCAAGCAGTTCAGCAAGTTACTGGTGTTGCTCAGTTATAACAAGTTCAGTCATTATGATACTTACTCAAATCTTTAAGTAAGGTTCAAGTTAAAGTCTCCATATCCCAATACCCGACTAAACTATCATCTAAGCTAGCATAAGTTTTATTATTTGTTAAATCATCTCTTCTGTTATATATATTTGAAAATATTGTATTTCAACTTGATGTTATACTTTCATTATTTGAAAATAATAATTTGTAGTTCATGAGTATGATTCTATATTTGTTGTTGGTATTGTATTATCTGTATTTAATATTATTCATACATTATTTCATATACTTTTTGGATTTCTTGTTGTTAAGTCTTCAGCATAAGTTTGAGGTAATATAGTTAAATAATTATCTCATTCCATAAGTG
>CAYOIP010000008.1:0-29194 GCA_964404065.1 uncultured Candidatus Peribacteria bacterium | reverse complement strand
TTTTTTAATTCTTTTTCTATAATGTAAATTCATAAATTTGCACCTAAATTTGAGACTTTTGTATTTAGTACGTCACTATTTAAGTAAGAATATTTTGCAATATCTTTTTTAAACTCTGAAATTTGAGTTTTTATATAACTTAAATCACTTGATTTAGAAATTTTGTCATTTAATATACTATATCTCAAATCAATTGTATCAGCAGCTAAAATAACATTTTTAGCTTCAAGAGAAACGATATTTAGTTTTTCTTTTAATTTTAAAAGTAGATCTTCTCTATAACTTTTATAATTTGCATTATAAAATTTTACCATTTCGTTTTCTAAATTTATTTTTATGTTAGAGTAAGTTATAGTTGTAGTTCAGCTTCAAAAAACAGTTTTGATTTTTTTATTAACTTCTCATAATTTTGTAGTTAAATATTCAACTTCATCTAAAGCTCAAGAGTTATTTGATAATACTTCTGAAGTCTTTAAATTTCAGTCAGAATCATAATATCTATTTTTCAGAGTATTAAATTTTGTAGTTAATGAATCAACATCTGTTTCAGAAAAAATTACTCAATAACTATTATTTATTTCTAAAGTTAATGAATTTTCAAAATTTTCAACAAGTAAATCAATCATTCTATCAATATCAGTTTTGTAAGTTTCAAGACTTGGATTTCCAGAAATATTTACATCTCTAATTTTTTCTAGTTCTTTTTTTAGAGCATCAACATAAAAAGCTTGTCTTTCTTCAGAGAAAGCACTTAATTCTGAAGCGTAAGATAAATAATCAGTTTTAAAAGTTCAATAATTTTTTTGAAATTCATCATTTATAGAATACAAAGCCTCATATTTTGTACTAAAAGTTTTTAGGCTTGAAAGTGAAGCTGAATTAGAAGAAAAAGCAGATTTTACAGAAGTTTTAAAAGTTGTTAAGTTTGTTGTATATTTACTATTTAAAGCAGAAATCTTTGTTTTAAAAGTTGATTCTAAATTATTAGTTTCATCTTCAATAGCAGTAATTGAAGTTAAAAAAGTATTTTTTTGATTATCACTAACAGTTGAATAATTATATTTTATATTATCTTCAATTGTTGTTAATGAATCACTTTGAGCAGAGGTTTTTGAAGAAATTTCTGATTTTAAACTAGTAAATTCACTTATTAAATCTTCTTTATAATTAGTTGTTAATTTTCATAAAGAAACTAAGTAACTTACATCACTAGCACTATATCATAAGGTTGTATAAACACTATCATAACTTGATGATAAACTAGAAACTTTTGATTCCAAATCAGAAGTTTGTTCAGATTTAACTGTAGAAATTTTTGTTTTTAAAGTAGAAATTTTTGTTAAAAGTGTATCTTTGTTCGCATCAGCAAAAGCAAAAGAAAAACTTACGGAAATTATAGCAATACTTGCTAAAAATTTATTTTTAATACTCATAAAATAAAAATTAAAAAAATAAATTATTGACTACATGAAACATCTAGCGAAGTTCATGAAACCATTTTATCACTTAGACATAATAATCTTTTTCTAAAAATTTCAAATAAATCTGTTGAATTTATTCAAGAATCTAAAATTAAAGGAATTTGTTTATCATAAATTGTTCTATTTTTTTTATTAAATGTTGTTAAATCAAGATTTTTATTGTAAAAGTCTTTATATTTTATATTATATCAATCTTTTATGTTTTCATCTAGTCTTTCATCAACTAAAGAAAGCATTGCCGGCATATAATATCTAAACATTTTTAAATAATTTTTTTGTCAATCCTCAGAAGAAAAATATTGCATTAAACTTTTTGCTAAATCAGGATTTGAAGTATTTTTATTCATCACAAAATAATTGTAATTTATAAGAAGTTTTCATTCATTTTCTTTATACATTGGGAAAACATCAGTTTTTAAAAATACTTTATTAAATCATCTTTTTTCAATTTCTTCTAACATTCTTGGATATCAAATAACCATTTGAATATCTCCGGAGCTAAAAGCATCTAAATTATTTTTGTTTGTAGAAACTAAATCATTATAAAAATTATCATATCAATTATCAAATTTTGTATCTCAAAACATCAAATAATTTGATATAGAAGATTTTACGTTATTTCAAGTTGCATCTTGCAAATTTGAAATTCAATCAAGTAAAAAGAATTGAGTTATAATATCTGAAGCATCATAAACTGTTAATCAGTTTCAAATTCATATTCAAACACTTGAATTATTTTCTTTTAATTCTCTAATTATTTCGTTTATATAAGACCAAGTTGAAAGTTTTTTTCATTTAATTTCTCTGAAATTATAAAATATTCATAAATTTTCATATCAAACGGGAATTCAAACTAAGAAATCAGTTTTTTTTCAATCAACATCAATTGTTCTTATTAAATCTTGAGAAAAAACACTATCAAATTTTTTTCTAAAATCATCAGGATTTACAACATTTGGGTCAATTCACAAAATTTGATTATCAAAAAATGGAGAATCATTGTTATTTAAAACAAATATATCTGGAGCTTGTCATCTTAAAAAAGCTCAAACTAGACTATTATAATATTCTTCATAATTTGAAAAACTTGTAACTGAAAAAGTAGTATTTTTATAATTTTCATTAGTTTTTTTAAACTCATCTAAAAAATGAGAAAAATTTGCTTTGTCATCTTTTAAAACCCAAATTGAAAAACCTCAAGTACTTGTAGTAGGTTTTTCTTTTTTTCATAAACTTGAAAGAAAAATAAAAATTACTATAAAAAATATTATTGTGAAAATTCAAATTACTAAAAAGATTATTTTGTTTTTATTCATAAGTTTTATACATTAGAAAGTAAATGTAAGTGAATATGTTTAACATCTTGTAAATCTCAAACATTAAAATGAAGTTTATATCAACTATTTACACCTAAATCTTTTGCAACTTTTTTTGCTACAAAAAACATTTCAGCAATTAACGCTCTATCTTCCTCTTCTAAATCGTTTATAGTTGGAATTTCTTTTTTTGGAATAATTAAAAGATGGGTTTTAGCTTCAGGAGCTATATCTTTTATAACAATTATATTTTCTTGTTCATAAACTATTTCTGATGGAATTTCTCTAGCTATTATTTTTGTAAAAATTGAAGACATATTTTAAAAAATTAATAATAAACACTTTCTTTTATTTGCGATTCATCAACTATTTTATTTGATTCATAATTTAAAAAAATAATTATTAAAAATCATAAAATAGAAAATATTGTAAGTAAAATAAATATTTTATTTGAATTTTTTTCAATATTTGAAGATATATTTTTAAATTTTATAGCATTTATTCTTAGCATTATAAAAACTAAATAAATAAAAGCTAATAAAAAAACATAAATTCAAATCAAAAATAAAAACATAAATTTTACTTTTTTAAAAAATTATTATACTAAAAATTAGTAATATTTGTATTAAGAGTATATTTTTTTTACTTTTTTTTGCAAATTTTATCTTTTTAGTATAAAATTATACTATATTTAATTATTTAACTTATTATTTATGGCTGAAATAAAACACAACGGAAAAACTTTTTACTTATCAGATGAAATTCAAGCTCAGTATCCTGAACTTATCAAACTTATTTTAGCAACTGAAAGTATGGATGATGAGGAAAGACAATATTGGTTCGATATCATGCCTTCTATGAATGATTCTCAAATTGATAGACTTTTCAATATTTTGGAAACTGAAAGAAGAAAATTAGAAGAGTTAGAATTAAAATATCAAGAAGAAATTAAATCATTAAATGAAAAACATTTAATTGAATGGCAAGAATTCCAAGCTCGTGATGCTAAGAAAAAAATTGCTCAAGCTGAAGCTGATGATACAGATGATAATAATCCAGATGATGTACTGAAAATGTTAAATAGTATTTAATAAAAAAGTTCTAGAAATTTCTAGAACTTTTTTATTGCTTTTAACATGTAAAAATAAATTATTCAAAAAATAGCTCAAAATAAATGTCAAATAAAACTAATTTGAGATCAAAATCAAATCAAAACATTTACAATTATTGCTGTAATTCATCATTTATATTCTATGTCTTTTATTTCATAAAGTTTTAAAGTATAAAAAGAAAGTAAAGCCATACAAAATCAACTTATTCAAATTGTATTTGCATTTGAAAATATCAAAATAAAAACTCAATTAAAAATAGTTGTAAGTATAAAAAATACTAAAAATTCAGTTTTTGAAAGTAGTTCTTCAACTTTATTTCAAAAAATATATAAAAATATACTATTAAAAATTAGGTGAAAAAATCATCCATGTAAAAAACTATAAAACACAAATTGAAAAAAAAGATTTGTATAGTTTCATAAATTTAGAAAATAATTATTTATTCAAAAAACTAAAATCTCAGGATTTTGTAGCGAAACTAAAGTGAAAATAAGTGAAATAATTATTAGTGAATTACTTATAGTTGGTTTCATTTTTTCTTAAAACAAAAAGTAAAAATATTCAAAATAAAAACATTGGCAAACTAAGTATTTCTCACATAGTTGCGTATCAAAAAATATATCAGATTTGTGTATCAGGAGTTCTAAAAAATATTTCTACAAATATTCTAAACATTGAGTAAAATATCAAAAAATAAGCAGAAGTTTTTCAGTAAAATTTTTTATTTTTATTTATGAAAAATAAAATTATTAAAAGTACAAATCATTCCAAAAGTCATTCTAAAAGTGGAGAAGGGAAGTAATAGTTTCAATTTTTTTCAACTGCAAAAATTCAAGTATAATTTGAAAATCATAAAAGTTCTTTATTTAAATAATTTCACATTCTTCCAAAAAATATTCAAACGGGAACTATTACAGCTAGTTCATCAATAATTTTCCAAAAACTTAATTTATTTTTTTTACAAAAAGCTAAAACACTAAAAACAACTCATAAAAATCACCCGTGAAAACTCATTCATCATTCCCAAACTTTTAGTATATTTAAAGGACTTTCTAAATAAAATCACAAATCATAAAATAAAATATATCAAATTCTTCAACCTAAAATAAGTCATACAAAAACATAAAAAAACAAACTTTCTAGTTCGTCTTTAGAGATAATATTTCTTTTATAAAAATAATAATATCAAGCAATAAATCACAAAGCGTACATTAGTCAATAATAACTTGGCGCAATTGTGATTCAAAAAAGATGTATTTCAAATATTGTCATAATTTTAATAATTAGTTACACTTTCAGTTTCTAGTTCATAAACAATATAATTCTCTATATTAAATTCTTCATTTAATTTCTTTGATAGAACTTGAACACAATCTTTTGGTGAAGTTAGTGTTGGGGAAATATTTGGTAAAATTACTGCTAATTTTTCATAATCTTTTTTTATTGCAAGAATTCAGAATTTTATAGGATTAAATTCTTCTATTTTACTTCAAAATATTTTCCTGTTTTTAATTATATCAATTCTTAATTTTATTTTATTTAAATCATCACTATCAAGATTTGGAAATCTTTTATCTTCTAGGGCTCAAATAGTATTTTCAATTAATTCATTTACTAAATCATTTTCTATTTCAACAACATTTCCTGAGTTTCAAACTATTTCCCCATTTTTATAAATAGTAACAAAAATATTTCATCTTGAGTTTAAAAGATTCTCATCTTTTATCGAAATATCATTTTTTGTTGGTTTTTGTCAAAAATCTAAATAATGTTTAATAATTTGTAAAACTATGTCAATCATAAAAAAGTTATTAATAGGTATTATTTTCGTTTATAGCATCTTTTAGTTGCTCTTGTTCTTCTTCCTCGATTTGAGTAAAAATATCTCATAAATTATCTTTTCATGTGATTAAAAAATATTTGTAATAAACAAACTCAAAAAGTCATTTAAAAAATATTATTAATCAGTTTATAAGTGGTAAAATCAAAAGCAAAGATAATAGTTTTGCATATCATTCTGGAAAAAGTGAAAATATGAAAAAAGTGAAAATTCAAGTTAAAAAAAGTCAAACAAAACTTGCATAAATTCAAAGTAAAACATATCTGTAATTATTTAAAAGTTCAAGTATAATAATTTCTCAGAAAGTTAAAAGCAAAATATGAATTATGAAAATATACATAATATTTCTATAATCAATTGCTCAGATATACACATAAATTGGAACTAGGAAAATATATGTTAAAATTGAAAAAAATGAAATTTGTCAAAAATGAATTATAGTTTTTTTATATTTATCAGCGTCAGTTAATGCTAAAAAGTTGTAGGTAATAATTGAAACAATTATTGAAACTACAAATGTAATTAAAGATAAAACAAATGGAAAAATTGGATTATTTCATCCAAATCAAGCATTTGCGTTTGTAAAATTTGCTGGAACATCAATTATTCAAGATATAAGAAATATTATAAATAAAAGACTTACACTTCAGATTATTCCAGAAATAAAAGCTCAAGCTGAAGTTACTAAAACATCAACAATTTTTACTTTTCTTGGTCAAAAAACATCATCATTATTTTTGTATTTCATTTGTATTTTTTAAAAAAATAAGAGTGTAAATATATAAAATTACTCAAATTGTTATAAATGCGTCAGCTAAGTTAAAAACTGAGAAATATTTTACTCAAATAAAATCAATTACTTTTGAGTTAAAAATTCTTTCATATCAATTAGCTAAAGCTCAACCTAAAACTAAACAAAAACTTATGTCAATAATTTTTGAGTTTTTTTTCTTTTCTTCAGTGTAGTAATACCAAAATATTATTCAAATAATAATTATAGTCAAAGTTTTTAACGCATATCAAGTTAGGGGAATAGAAAAAGCTATTCAGATATTTTCTACATATTTTAAATACAAAAAATCACCTATTAGATTTTTTGTAACAAGTAGGTCATTTTTTGCAATAAATTTTGAAAATAAATCAATAAAGATTAGAAAAATTATTCAGATGTAAAACATATTATCTCATTAAATCACTTCAAGCAATTAATTTTGCCTCTTTATTCATAGCTCTTCATTCTAAATCTTCATTTAAATAAACTAGTTTAGTTTTATCAGAATTTCAGATATTTCAAAGAGTTTCAATTCTTGAAGAATCAAGTAAAAATTTTAAAATCTTGTCTCAAGTTAAAGATTTATCACTTGACATAATTAAATCAACTGATTCTTTAAATCATTTTGCAATTTCCATTCTTTGTCCTGCCATTCATTGTCCGATAAGAATTTTTGATTCTTTATCAGCTTCAGCTCTTTTTACTTGCATGATTTTTTCAGCTTCTCACTCATTTTGAGCTGCTTCTTTCATTTTTAAAGATTCAACTACTTTATTCATAGCTGTCATAACAGATGCTTCAAGTTTAATATTTCTAACTTGTATAGAATCAAGAGTGTAACCAAACTGTGATAATTTTTCTCTTAAATTAGCTTCTATTGCTTGACCTATTTCTTCTCTTTTTGAAAATATTTCTTTATGATCAAAAGTTGAAACCATAGCTCTTAATTGCTCATCAATAGTTGAGCTCATCATAGTTCTTGGATCATTTATAGAATAAATTGATTTATAAATAGTTCAATTTACTGTATCATTTCTATCATCTTGAACATAATATATTACATTAAGTCATACATAAACTGTTACATTATCTGAAGTAATTCAATCAACTTCAATAGCTAAATTTTTTCTAAAAAGATCTTGGCGTCTAGTCCATTCAATGAAAGGAATAATAAAACTTAATCAAGGTCTTAAAATACGATTAAAACTTCACAATAATTCAACTGCTTTTACAGTATTTGGAGTAACTATTTTTACTGATAAAAACACCAAAATAATATCAAAAATAATTGCAGGTATTAAAGCTCAGCTCATACCTCATAAAATTAAAGCTAAAATAGCAATAATAGGAATAATAAATCACATCATAATTAAATAGTTAAGATATAAACATACTTATTTTAAGGAAAAATCTAAAAAATCAAAAATTAATTATTTATTTTCCAATTTAATATTTTTAAAAATCTAGTCACAACTCAATCACTTTTTGAAGTAACACTTGAGTTTAAATTTGCATTTGCAAAACTATTTCAATTCAAAGTTGTTGTTTTTCAAACTCAATTATATAAAATTGAGTGGATTTGTAATTCTCTTAAAGTATAATTATTATAAGTAATTGTGAGATTTTCATTTCAAAATCTATCTTTATAATTTATGAAAGTATTAGTATTAAAATAATTCCACTTATATTTAGAAAAATCTATAAAAGATTGTACTTTAACTAAAAAATCATCTAAAGTTATATCTCAAGGATTATGGTAAGAACTTGTTATTTGAAATGGTCACCATCAATTAGCAGGATTATAAAGTCAGCAATTACTTTCTTTCCACCAAGTTGCTATTATTAAAGATGTAGGGAAGTCATTTTTTAAAGCTAATTTATCTATTTCATCATAATATATTGTACATTTTTCTGGAACTTTTAAATCTGTTGTAATTTCTTTTCCATATTTCTCAAAAAATTCTTTTTCAAAATTTATATTATTTTCTTCAAATTTTAAATTATCAAAATTCTCTGGTTTATAAGAATCAATTATATAAATAATTTCATTTCTAATCTCCTCTAAAATAAATATTTTTTCACTATCAGATAAAACAGGTATTTTTTTATCAATTGATTTTTTTAGTTTATAATACCAATTTATATCTTTTTTATCTTTTAAAAGCCATAATTTTGATTTAGCTTGAATTAAAGCATTATTTTTTTGCTCACTTAATTCATATCAAAAAGTTATATTTAATTGTAAAAAAATAACTAAAATTATTAATAGTTTTTTCATAAAATTATATTAAAAAATTATAGAATATATTTCTTAATATAATAAAAAGATGAATAAAAACAACTTTATTCTTCTTATAAAGTATTATAATTTTTTCAAGTTATGTTAGAATTTTTATTCTACTGGAGGCATTCAATGTTTTTGAATATAATAGTGAAGTCATAGGTTTTTTTCATACATATCCAATAAATTAATTGATGCTTTTTGTGGTTTTAAAAATGATGCTAATTTTTTTAATAATCATTCTTTTTTTCTTCTTTCTTCACGATTCAACGGACTCATTAATTGTGAATAAAAATTATCCAAAAAACCAAAGTTAGCCAATAATTGTTGTTGATATATAAAAAATAATACTCTATATCATTCTGTTTGAGCTTCAGTATTGCTTGATAACGAACATCAATTTACTCATTCTTCTATCATTTTTTTAGTTCTTTCTATATTATATTCAAAAGCAGGACTTAAAGAAAATCATTTATTACTTTTAATAATATCAGATAGCTCTGGAGCTAATGCTCAATCAGGAAATGCTAAAATTAATTGAGTATGTGCTTTAGATAAAGAAACGACAACTCAAGTTAAATCAGTTCATTTTTCCTCAGGTTTATCAAATTCTATTACAACAGGATCTATAGTTATTCTTTTTTTCATTTTTTTTAATTATAAAAATAAGAAATTATATTACTTAAAATATTTTTAAGTCAAATGATTTTACAAATATTTTTCTATAATTTTCTCTCAAATCACAAGTCCATCAATTGCTGAAGAAGTAATTCATCCAGCATATCAAGCTCATTCTCATATAGGGTAAATTCAAGAAATATTTGACTCTAGAGTTTCAGGATTTCTTTCAAATCTAACAACAGATGAAGTTCTAGCTTCAACTGCGATAAGAATTGCATCTGGATTTGCAAATCCTTTAATTTTTTTATCAAATTCTACAAGTGCTTTTTTAAGTGCTTTTATAACAAAATCTGGCAAACAAGTTTCAATAGATGTAAAATGAAGTTTCTTTTTAAAAGTTGTCGCAATTTTTCCGATATTTTTTGAATGTTTTCAAGCAAGAAAATCTCATACAAGTTGTGCTGGAGCAGAAAAATCACTTCATCAAGCAACGAATGCTTTTTCTTCCCAATATCTTTGGAAATCTATTCAAGCAAGAGGATGAGTACTAGGAAAATCACTTGGATTTACATTTACAAGTAGGGCAGAGTTGGAATTTATATTATTTTGTGCATAATGACTCATACCATTTACACAAAGTCTTCATTCTTCACTTGACGCATTTACTACTTCTCATCCCGGACACATACAAAAAGTATAAACTGAGCGAGTTTCTTCATTATGTGAAACAAGTTTATAATTTGCTGTTGGAAGTTTGGGATTCAAGCATGATTCTCAAAATTGAGAAGCATTTATCAAGGTTCTTGGATGTTCTATACGAACTCAAATTGCAAAAGGTTTTTGGGCTATATTTAATCAAGATTTATATAACATTTCATAAGTTTCTCTAGCTGAGTGTCAGATTGCTAAAATAAGATTATCAGTTTCCAAGTATTTTTTTTCTGTAGAGACGGGATTAATCGCGTCTGAAACTAAATTATTATCAGAGACGCGATTAATCGCGTCTCTACTATTTTTTGTATATACTCAAATAATTTTTCAATTCTCAATTTTTATATCAGTCATCATAGTATCAAAATAAAATTCTCAACCAAGAGTTATAATTTTTTTTCTTAAATTTCTAACAACTCATCTAAGTCTATCAGTTCAAATATGTGGACGAGCTGAATAAATAATTTCTTCTGGAGCTCAAGCAGAAACAAACTCATTAAAAATAAATTTACTTCTTGGATCATTTACTAAAGTGTAGAGTTTTCCATCTGAGAAAGTTCAAGCTCATCATTCACCAAATTGTACATTTGAATTTATGTTTAAAACTCAATCTTTCCAGAATTTTTCAACATCCAAAACTCTTTTACTTACTTCACTTCATCTTTCTATAATAATAGGGTTAAATCAAGCTTCAGCTAAAATAAGAGCACAAAATAATCCACTTGGTCAGCTTCAAACTATAATTGGTCTATTTTTTGGAGATTTATTGATATTTTTTATTTCATAAATAAAAGGTTCTTGTAACCTGATTTTATGTTTTTTTACTACCTTTTCAGGAATCTTTCAAATAATTTTTTCATTATCTCAAACATCCACTAAAACACTCCAAACTATTAAAATATTATTTTTATTTCTAGAATCATAACTTCTTTTTACTTTTTCAAAAGAAATTATATTTTCAACTTTTACTCAAAGAATTTTTGCAGTTTTATTTTGAAGTAAATTTTCATCTTCATCCAATGTAAAATTTATTTCTTCTATTTTTATAAGTTTTTTTGGCATATTTTTATTTAGTAATTATTTTCTGAATTATATAAAATATTTACTTTATTCAAATAAAAAAATAAACTTGAATTTTCAAGTTTATTTTAGTGTTTAGTGTTAGGGAAAGGGTTTTGTATAAAAATACTTTTAGGACTAGCTTTTGGAAGTTTTGATAAAATAAGTTCCTTTAATTGAAGTTGAAAATATACAACAGGATAATTTTCTTCAGAATTAAAATCATTTACATTAACACTTAATCATAATTCATCTAATGTTTTATATAGTGCAATATAAAAATCTCTTTCTTGATTTAAAATATCCATAAATCTAAACAAATTTTTAGCTTCATTATCATCACTACATTTTTTTTCAATATAATCATGTATCATTCATGTTAAATAGCTTTCAGGATAATCATCTTGATAATAACACAACAATTCTTGAAGAAATTTTCTTCATTCTTCTGTTAAAGTAGATTCAAGCATGCTTATTGATAAATCTCTTTTTAAAGTTTCATTAATTCATTTTGCTAATAAATCTAATCACCATTCTTCAATTACAGCCTTATTTTCTAGTTGATAATGTAATACTTCATCAACAGCTTTTTCAAATCTTGATATTTGTATCGTTGGATCAAAATTTGGGTTATTTTCTTGTACTTTATTTGCTAGAACTCAAGCACGAGATAATAAAATTCAACTTAAAATCATATAATATTAATTATTTTTTAAGTTTGTATATTATGCAAAATTTTTAAAAATCAAATTTTATTTTATTTCTATTGTATTTTTTCTAAAAAAGCTATTATATAAGTATTTATAACTTAACTATTAGCTTATGGAAAATACTCTAAAAATCAGATTTGTTTGATCAAATTGGATGCCATTTTTGGCTTGAATAATATTTTTAATCATTTTTTATATAAATTATTTTGTTTTTTGAAATACTAAACCTTTAGAAATAACTAGTTATGCAGTATGAGATTTTGCAAAAAAATACTGAGTTTTTATTCCTTTAGTTTACTGAATTTTAACTATTTTAGTTTTATATGTTTTATATTTAATTAAATGGATTATTAGACTGAATTTTTGGATTGTTAATTTGATACTTTTACTAGTTGTTTTTTGATTTAATTTATTTTTATGAATTCAACTTGTATATTTTGAACCTAGATATACAGATGTCGCTATTTTTATAATTGATACTTATGCAAAGTCTATTATGTATGCTAGTTTTTGAAGCATAGTTTTTATTTTTATTTCAATTTTTATTACAAAAAAAGTTTAATTTTTAACTATCAAAATATGAAATCAATTAATAAATTTTTTATTTTAATATTTTTAACTTTTTTTCTTAGTTCATGTGATTCAATATTATCATGAATTTGAAATTTGATGTGTACCTGGGCTCCAGATACTGATCATTGTTATCAATTTACTGCTGTTCAGTCTGGTTCTCCTGCAGCTTGTGAGAGAATAAAATGAACAAAATTTAAAGATACTGGTTCAAATCCTCCTCGTGATAAATGTTATCTAACTATCGCTGAAAATAAGCAAGATTATACGATTTGTTCAAAAATAAAATGATGACCTATGTCATATACAAAAAGTGAATGTGAGTCTGGAGTTTGACAGAAACTACTATCAGAAAGTATTGCAAAAGATGATATAAATGGTTGTTCAAAAATTAAAAAAATACCAAATTTATGAGCTATTTATAATGATTGTGTTTGACAATTAGCTACAAAAGAAAAACTTGATAACAAGGATACAAAAATAAATGATTTAATTGAGCAATTAAAATCTAATCCTTGAGATAAGAATCTTAAGAAACAATTAGATGAATTAAAAAAACAAAAAGAAATTACTTATAATATGATGTCTGACTGACAAAAACAAGTATATTTTAAGGAAAAAAGAGAAGAAATAATGGCTTGAATTGAAGATGAAGATGTTAAATCTGCTATTTCAAAAGAATATACTAATTACAGAGCAAATGAATCAAACATAAATAATATGCTTGATAAATTACAAGAAATCACAAAAAAACAAGAGCTTATAAAATCTGCTGATGAAAAAGCAAACCAGTTAACTGATCAAATAAAAGAGCAATTAGAATGACTTGTTAATGATAAACAAGATGAAATTATTGAGCAAATGTGAGATAAAGCAAAAGAGCGGATAGAAGAAAATGGTTGAAAAGATTTAAAAAGAGCTTTATGAGATTTAGAGTGGGCAATGTGAAAGTATGAAAAATGATCTAAAATGTATGAAGATGCAAAATGAAAATATGATAAATTAAAATGAGCTTATGATGAAGTTATGTGAGTTTATAATAGAATAGATGAAGTAAATAAAATGGTTGCTGAATGAAAAATAGATCAGTGAAAAGCAAAAGTTTTAAAGTGAGCTGTACTTTTAGATAAATGACTTGAGTATGCAACTGAATATGTGCCGGTATTTTGAAGTACTATTTCAACTATCTCAAAAGAGACATTTTGAACTGTAATAGAACTTGCAAAAAAAAGAGCTGAAAGAAGTACTGCAATAGAAAAATGTTTTGATGATCCAGCTAATTGTGATACTGATAAAATAAGTTGATATTAGAAAAAATCACCATTTGGTGATTTTTATTTTTTGTTTTGAGTTTTTAAAAGTATTTATATAATCCTATATCTTAAAATTAATAAAAATTTATGCAAAACAAAAAAATATCTCTATTAGAAATGCCGATGTGAAAAGCACTTTTGATGCTTGCTATTCCAATTATTATAACAAATATGTTGCAAGTTGCTTACCAATTTACTGATAGCTTTTGGGTATGAAGACTTGGAGCAGAAGCAGTTGCTACGACAACTTTAGCCGGAACTATAATATTTTTAACTATATCTATTTGAAGTGGTTTTTCTATTGCTTGATCTATACTTATAGCACAATATTTTTGAGCAAAAAATGAAAAACAAGTAAATCATATTGCAGCGCAAAGTTTGCTTATGATACTATTTTCTTCAATTGTTTTATGATGACTTTGATATATTTTTTCACCAGAAATAGTAAAGCTTATCTGAGCTGATGATAAAATAATTCCTCAAACAGTAAATTTTCTAAAAATATCTTTTGTATGACTTATATTTAACTTTTCATTTTTTATGTTTCAAGCAATTATGAGATGAATTTGAAAAGCAAATATACCAATTTACATAGTTTGATGAACAGTTTTACTGAACTTTTTACTTGATCCATTATTTATTTATGGATATTGAGTTATTCCTGAAATGTGAGTTTTATGAGCTGCAATTGCTACAGTTTGAACTCAATCAATTGCTTGTTTAGTTTGATTTATGATACTTTTTAGTTGAAAATATCATATTCATACAAGATTTATTGATTATATTCCAAATTTAAAAACTATAAAAAGAAGTTTTTTATTATGACTTCCTTCGTCAATTGAGATGACAGCAAGAAGTGGTTCTTATGCTATCTTGACATGAATTGTTGCAATATTTTGAACACTGGCTTTAGCTAGTTTTTGAGTTGCAGGAAATATTATTCAATTAGTTGTAATATTTGCTATGTGACTTTCTATGGCAACTTCAGTTTTAGTTGGACAAAATGTTTGAGCTGGAATGATAGAAAAAGCTAAAAAAATAAATAATATCTCAGCAATTATTTCTTTTGTATTTCTGACTTTATTATGAACAGTTGCATTTATTTTCGCTCCATATTTAATACAATTTTTTGTTCCAAAAGATAGAGAAGTAATAGAACTTTGAAGTGAAATTATCAGAATTTCAGCTTTCTTTTTTGGATTAATTTGAATTCAGATGTCTTTAAATTGAGTTTTAAGAGCTATTTGAAAAACAAAAATTCCTATGTATATAACTATTTTAGGTCAATGGATTTTAAAAATTCCAATTGCTTATTTTTTAGCAAAATATACTTATCTTTGAATGAATGGAATTTGGTGGTCAGAACCAATTACTAGTATAATAATTTGTATTGTAATGTTTTTTGTGATGATAAAAGTTGATTGGTCAAAATCAAATCTTACTCATGATGAAGAGAAGAAAAAAGAAGTTATTGAGGAAAGTATTATAGAAGAACCAGTTAGGGATTTTTAGTTTAAATATTGAGAAGTTGTTTGAGTGTCTGAAACCCAAATATGTTTTAATACAAATATTCTAAAATTATCTATAAATTCCTGAATTTTAGGATTTCTAAGATTTTTTAACTCAATTTGGTGTTTTTTTAGTAAAAATTCCACAGCAATTGTCATATTATTTCAATCATATAATAATTTAATTAATTCAAGAATTTTACTATTTTCAGGTAATTTATTTATTTTTCTTTGGTTTCTAGTTACATATTCTTGTACTTTTTTAGTTCATAAACTTCTTCATACTTTTAATCATTTCTCCCAAGCTTTATTAATTCATTCTAAAATTTTATTTTCTTCTGGAGTCAATAATCTAGAAAAATTTTCATAAAGCATATCTTCATTTTCTGCTTCTTTGAGTTTTTCTGAAATTTCTTTTTTTGATTTAGTTTGAATAATTGTAGAATCGGGGTAATTACTATATCATTCTTGATCTGAAATTATTTCATCTACTATCCCTGAAACTATATACACAATTTTTTCAAAATCAGGATGGATATCACTTCAATATAATTCGCGCATATTATTTAACCATCAGCTACAATAATTAGCAAGTCATCATACGGTTAGAGTTAAGTTCATATTTTAAAATTTTAAAAAAGTAAGATGTATTTATAATAATATTTCAAATTAAGTCAATAGATAAAAATGAAAAAATTAATATAAAATTAAGGTTTGATTAGTAGAATCTGTGAGCTTTTTATTTTTTAATTATTATAATATGTGAAAAAGCTTATCAAACCTATTAAAAGGTGAGTTTTATAAAGAATCTTGAGATTCAGAAATATATGCTAAATCTTTAGTATATATGTTTTTTATTTCTATATGAATATCTGGTTTTTTTCAGATATTATTATTTAAGAAATTTGATATTCCTTTATATTTTTTTGATATAAATGAACTTGTAAATACATGAATAATTTTCTTTGTATTATTTTTACCATTTTTGTTATCAATAAAAAAAGCTTTTGGTTATAATTATTTTATAAATATTATAATGATTCTTGTGCTTACAATACTTACAATTAGTAATTTATGGGTTTTAATAATTTTATTTATTGTTTCAATACTTTCTCTTTCATTTTTATATGTAAAATTTCAGAATAATTTACAAAAAGTTAATACCCCACTTATATTTGTTTATATTATTATAATTGGAATATTTATTTTTATTCCAAATATGAAATGATATTATTATGATGCATTAAATTTAGATTATTCCATTTGTCTTAAAGAATGAAGCTTTAAATTAGATAATTCATGAACAAATGATTTAAATAATTATAAAAAGGATTGTCATGAAGTTAAATTTTTTAATCATAAATATATTTTAACAGTAAATGATGAAATTATAAATAACTCAGATACTATATATCTTTTAAAAACAAAATATTTATTAAATAGATAATTTTAAATAAATATAGTTGGTAATAAAAATATATTTTTTGTGTATATTTATTTGCAAAATATTTAAAATCATTATATTTATTTGAAATATTTATTAAAACTATATTTATGGAACTTACAAAGCAACATCTTTTATGAATTGAAAAATGATTTATAGAAATAGACCAAGAAAAAGATAAAGTCGTTTATAAAAATTTAAGAAACTGAGAGAAAAAATATAAATTTTCAGATCCAGAAGAACAAGTGAGACTTGAATGGTTTTTGGATTTAGTAACAAAATACCAATACGAACCTCAAAATATAGATTTAGAAGTGGAAATGCCAAAAAGGGTACCAAATCAATTAGCTGATGCAGTTATTTATGAAGATGGAGTTGATAATAAATATTTTGTAATAGAGTTTAAAAAAGCAGATATTACAGATAATGAATTTGAGCAAGCAGTGAAACAAGGTATTTGAAACGGAAGAGTTTTAAAATCAAAATATTATGGAACTATTGCATGAGAAACAGTGAGATTTTTTGAAGAAGGAAAAGACGAAACTCTTGATGATGCATTTTACTCTATTCCTGTAAAATACGGAAAACCTGAAGAATGGACTTTTACAAAATGAGGTGTAGTTGATTTAGAACCTGTAACTAGTGAAAGTTTAGAAACTGTTTTAGCTAAGGCTCATCAAACTATTTGGGATTGATGAAGAAGAGATAAATCTAGGGCTTTTTGAGAAGTTGCAAAAATAATTTTTATAAAAATGTGGGATGAACACAAGGCAAGAAAAAATTGAGAAGCTTATGAATTCCAAAGAAAAAGAAATGAATCTATTGAAAAACTTGCTTCAAGAATACATGCAATTTATAATGAAGCTAAAGAGAGAGATAAACATGTTTTTGCTGAAGATATTAAGTTAAATGATAAAGAATTAGCAGTTGTTGTAGAACATTTACAAAGACTTAGTTTAACTAAAACCGAATTAGATGTAAAAGGTGAAGCATTTCAAAAATTTTTATGAAGTTTTTTTAAATGAGATTTTTGATCTTATTTTACACCTTCTTTAGTTTCAAAATTTTGTATAGATTTGTTTTGAGAAGATATACAAAATCATGATAAGGTTTTAGATCCTGCTTGTTGAAGTTGATGATTTTTATTAAAAACCCTTGATCTAGTAAGACAAAAAGCTGATGAATATTATAAAAAAGATTCTCCGGAACATTATAGATATCGGCATGATTTTGCTGTTAATAATTTATTTTGAATAGAAATAAGTGAAGATACTGCAAGAATTGCGAAAATGAATATGATTTTACACGAGGATTGACATACAAATGTTATTTGACATGATGCCTTAGATAAAATAGAAAAAATGCAAGTATTGAATTTATGATTTAAAAAAGAATGATTTGATTATATTTTTACAAATCCTCCTTTTTGAGCTGATGTAAAAGCTATATTAAAAGATTATTTATGAGATTATGAATTAGCAAAAACTTGAAACAAGTTAAAACCTTCTCAAAAAACTGAAATACTTTTTATAGAAAGATGTTGGCAATTTTTAAAAACTGAGTGAAAAATGGTTGTTGTTTTACCGGATTGAATTTTAACAAATTCTTCATTAAAACCAATTAGAGAGTGGATTTTAAATAAATTCAAAGTTTTATGAGTTATTTCTTTACCACAAGATGCATTTAGGTATTATTGAGCTTGAGTAAAATCAAGTATTTTAGTATTGCAAAAATGGTGAAATAAAAAAGAAGTTGATTACAAAATATTTATGGCAACAGCTGAAAAAATATGAATAAATTCAACAGGAAGAAAATGTGAAAATGAATTGCCTGAAATAGTAAAACAATTTAGAGAGTTTTTAAAAAATCCTGCAAATTTTTAGTAGCCCCTGACTTTCTAAATAAGATTTTTATTGTTAGTCAGGGGCAGTTGGAAAGGTTTGATGTGGAGTATTTTAATCTTGACTATATTAAAAATGAAGAAATCATAAATTCTTCAAAATATAATGTTGTTAGTTTCGATAAAATAATAAAACAACTTCAAAATTGAGCTGAAATTAGAAACTATATAGAAATTTGATGAAAAAGATATTTAAGAGTTTCTGATTTGTGAGAATATTGAATTTTAGATAACAATTTAAGATTTGTAGATTCTGAAGTTCCTGAAAATTTAAAATTATCATTTGATGATATTTTAATTTCAAGGTCTTGAAGTTTATGATTAGTTTCTATTGTTACAGATAAAATTATTGATAGTATTTTAAGTTCTCATATTTTTAAAATAACTCTTGATATAGAAAAAGTAAATCCTATATATTTGGAAATTTATTTGAGAAGCGAATTATGACAAAAGCAATTTAAAAGAAAAAATAATTGATGAATAATTCCTGAAATAAATCAACCAGCTTTGAAGTCAATTAAAATAATTTTACCACCTTTAGAAATCCAAAATAAAATTGTTGAAAAAATGGATTTAGCTTTGAAAGAGAAAAAAGAGAAAGAAATGCAAGCAAAAAGTTTGTTTGAAAGTATTGATGATTTTGTTTTGAGTGAGCTTTGAATTGAGTATAAAGAAATTGAAGAAAAGAAAGTTTTTGGATTAAGTTTGAGTGAGCTAGGAGAAACAAAAAGACTTGATAGTTTTTATAATAGTCCAAAGTTTTTGGAGCTTGAAAAAATGCTTAAAAATGGTAAGTATTGAGTAGAAAAAATTATGAATTTAGTTGAATACTATAAAAAATGAATTGAGGTTTGAAGTAATGAATATGTTGAAAACTGAGAAATACCATTTGTCAGAGTTTCAGATATAGATAATTTTTGAATTCATTTTCCAAGTTGTAATAAATACATATCAAAAGAAAAGTTTGAGGAATTAAAACAATATAAACCTGAAAATTGAGAAGTTTTATTTTCAAAAGATTGAACAATCTGATTTACTTGTTTAGTAAGTGTAGAAAAAGATTATGTAATTAGTTGATGAATTTTGAGATTAAAGGTAAATAATAAAGTTTTACCAGAATTTTTGCAAATAATATTATCTAGAAAAATTATAAATAAGCTTTTAGAACAAAGATCAATTTGAGCTATTATAAGACATCTTGATTTAGAGGCATTTGAAAGTTTAAACTTACCTTTGCCACCTTTAGAAATTCAGGAAAAAATTGCTTTGGGAGTGAAAAGTAGAATTGAAAAAGCGAAAGTTTTGGAGAGTGAAGCTAAAGAAGTTTATGAGAAAGCGAAAAGTGAGGTTGAGGAGATGATTTTAGATTAGTAAGTTTAGAATATGGAAGATTATACTAAATGAAAAGATTGTAATATTGTATTTGTTAATGCATGACATATCTTTATGCTTACTTTATGGTTTGAAAAAATAATGATTGATTTGTTAATTTTTAATGCACATAAAAAGGCTATTAAAAATTTTAATAAAACTTCAAAATCGATAACTTTATGAAAATATAGAAAGATATATTGGGAGAAATATTTTTGAGATATTTTTAATGAATTTATAGATACTTTTAACCCAACTTGATTATGGTTAACTAAGTTAGAAACAGTATTTTTTCTTAGAAATTGAATTACACATTCAAAACCATCAATTTATAAAGAAAGTATTTTGATTAAACCAGAAAAATGAAGAAAATTAAAGAAATTACTATCAAAACATTCTTCAAATAATGCTGATAAAAGATTAAAATGAGATTTTTATAAAATTAACTTTTATGATTATGAAAATTATAGTAATCACTATAATTTTATTATTGAGTTAGATGAAAAGTATTTTAAATATTTAGCCGAAAATATGTGATTAATTTATAATAAGATAAGATAATATTTATTTTTTTAAAACAAAATTATGGAAAACTTAAGTTTATTTATTGCAATAATTGCATTGTGAGTTGCTTTTTGGCAATGATTTCTTTCTAAACAACAATTAGAAGAAGCTAAAAAAACAAAATGAGAAACAGAAAAATTGTTAGATGAAATTAAGCAAAAAATTGTAAGAATTGAAGCAATTTCAGATGAAACAAGAAAAGATGTAAAAGATCAAGTTTCAAAAATGATAGATAAAAATGATGAAAATTTCAAAGAATTATTGAAATCTTGAAAAGAAATAGATCAAAATCAATTAATGAATGCTATATTACCAGCTTTATTGCAAAATCCAAATTGATTAGATAGTTTAATGGAGTTTGCAAAATTATGAAATAATCAAAGATAATTTATTTATTTGAGAAAAGTATGAATATATTAAAAGAATTAGAAGAACTTAAAAAACTTTTTATTATTTTTGAACATGATATAAAAGAAGATTATTTTATTTTTATTAGAACAAGTAAAATTGATTTGAGCTGAAAATTTCCTAAATATAAGTTTAATTTAACTAATGATATCAATATTAAATTATTAGAAAAGAAACTTATTAGAATAAACTCAATTTTTCACTCTAAAGAAGCTTATCTAGATAATATTTTTCATAAAAAACTAAATTCTTTTTTTTTATATATGGAAAATATAATAAACTGTAAAAGTTTTTTTGAAAATAAAACTGATTTTATAAATTATTGACTATTTAAAATTAATGAACTAACTGATTTGACTTCAAATATTTTTGATATTTATTTTCAAGAAAAAAATAAATATCATCAAGTAAAAATAGAAACATTAAATAATAATTGAAATCTAGCCTTTGAAAACTATTGAGTTCAGAGTATTCAAAATATAAATAACGAAGTAGATAAAATTATAGAATTATTAGAAAATAAAAACTTTTCAAATAAAGATGAATTAAAAAGTCTTTTAGAAGATTTTAAGCAAACTCAAGATAAAACTAAGCTTGAAAAAGTTTTAACAAATATGGCAAGTATTTCTTGAATTTGAAGCTTAATTACTAGTATTATTGCTTTATTATAAATTATGGAAAAACTACTTACAGAAATCTATGCATTTTTCAAAGAAAAAATATCTAGTCCATTTTTTAGATATTTCACTATTTCTTGGATTTTATGGAATTATAAATTTGTTTATTTTATATTTTTTCAAAATCAAGAAGTATTTTTTAAAGTTCATGAAATTACAAAATTTGATTATTTAATGAATAATCCTTTTTTCTATGAAACTTGGTATTGTAATATAGCATTTTTTTTAATTGCTCCACTTTTATCAACTTGGTTTATGATTTTTGTTTTTCCAATTATAAATATGTATTTTTTCAAAGAATATGATAAATCAACAAGAGAAGAAGATAAACTAAAATATGATTACAAGAAGTTTATTAAAAATGAAGATATTGAACTAAAAAAATTAGAAGTTGAAGAAAAGAAAGAGGAAGTGAAAGTGGTAAAGGAAGAAGTAAAGAAAACAAAAGCTACAAAAGAAAAGAAAACTCTAGAAGTTAATCAATTTGATGAGTGGAAAAAAGAGTATGAGGAGTTTAAGAAATCTCAAGCATATAGTATGTTTAATCAAGTAATTGAAATAATTAATTTTCATAGTTGAGACTTTCAAGATCAATATTGAAATTATAAAATTTCTAAAGATATAGTTTCTTATTTACTAGCAAATAAAATAATTAGTAAAAGTACTCAAAGAAGTGATTATCATTTATTTACAGAAAAATGAGAGTATTTTGCTAAATTATATTTTGAAGAAAATAATAAATAAACCAACAAAAAACCTCCTTTGGGCCACATTCTTGAAGAGGTGTAGGAGGTATTTACGTGCGTAATTCTATTCAGATTACAAGAAAAGTCAAATTTTTGATAATAAAAAGCTTATTTTGATAACAAAAACTATTAAAAATGAAAATTCCAGCAACATTTGAAGAACAAATGGAAATATTAAAAAATCTTTGATTTATTATAAATGACGAGGAAAAAGCAATAAATTATTTAAAACATATTTGATTTTATAGATTTTCACATTATTTCACTTATTTTATTGAAAATCATAATTGAGAAGAATTTAGTTTTGAAAATATTTTGAAATATTATATCTTTGATAGAAAACTAAAGTTGATTTTATCTGATATTATTGAAAGAATTGAAGTTTCACTTAAAGCTAATATTATTAATTTGTTATCTTTAAAATACAATGATGCAATATTTTTTATAAATGAAGAAATTTATTTAGACCAAGAAAAATATACCTTAGCTTTAAATAGTTTAGAAATCGAAAAAAATAAAAATAAATCTTTTAAAAACATTGATTTAAAAAATATTACATCTTGGAAATTATTTCAATGATTAACTTTATGAAGCACAACATTTTTTTATAGTTCATTAAACACACAAAATCAAAAATTGATTGCAGATACTTATAATTTAACAAACATGACTTTGCTTTCCTGGATCTTGTGACTTACAGATTTAAGAAATATTTGTGCTCATTATGATAAATTTTGGTGAATAAAAATGACTAGATATTTGTCATTTAAACATCCAAAAATAAAAAATATAAATATTGAAACAAACTCTATATTTGCTTATGTGTTAATTATGCATATCTTTTTGAAAGAAATTTGAATTGATTCACATTTTTTAGATAAAATAGAAAAGTTATTTAATGAAGAAGAATATAAATCTATAAACAAAGAAAAAATGTGATTTAATAAAAATTGGAGAAATGAAATTGAAAAAATTTATCTAAATAATTAATATTGATAGACAAAATTAAAAACCAGTAAATTAATTTACTGGTTTTTTCAATTCCCATATGGCAAGGAGGATAGGAATTGCACCTATGTCTCTTGGTTTCGGAAACCAAGCACTCTTCTAATTAAGCTAACTCCTTAAAAAATGTAGGAGTATTATATAGCTAAATATTAAAAAACAAATTTATTTACTATGAAACTCATAAATCATATCATTATTATAAAGATTTGGATTTTTTTTGATACTCTTTAATTCTTTTTATAAATATATTTGTAGTTTCATCATTACTGGCCAAAGATAAGTTTTTTTCAAAAAATGTCAAAGATTTTTCAAAATCTTTTTTATAGTATGATTCAAGGGCTATTTGATGATTTGATAAAAAATCTTTATTTATATCAGTATTTTTATCTCAAATAAGCTCATAAATTCTTACTCAATTATTTTTTCATTTTACTTTTATATTATCTAATTCTCTTATTATAAACTCATCTTTTAACAAAGAAAAAGTATTCTCTGAAATAATTATTCTTGTCGCGTAGTACTTATTTATTCATTCAAGCCTTGAAGCAAGATTTACATTATCTCAAATAATAGTGTAATCAGAAAAATTTTCATCTCAAATATTTCAAATAATTACTTCTCAAGAATTTACTCAAATTCTTATATTTATCTTTTTTTCTAAAGAATTATTTATTTCACCTAACGATTTATAAATTTCTAATGCTGTTTTACAAGCTAGAAAAGCATGGTTTGAAACACTATTTTCTTCCCAAAAAACCATTATACTATCTCAAATATATTTATCAATTATTCAATTATTTTTTAAAATTATATCATTAAAAACTCAGAATATTTTATTTGTAATTTTTACAAGTTCCTTATTATCAAGTTTTTCTGACATATCAGTAAATCACTCAATATCTAGAAACAAAATACTTACATTTTTTTGTTTAGAAATAACATCTTCATTATTTAAAATATTTTCAACAAGTTTTTTATCCATATAACGAGAAAACTCTTTTTTTATTTTCAATTTTTCAAAATAATTTTTTAGTATTTTATATGAAAAAACTACTACGTAAGCTATAAAAATAGTAAAAAGTAGGTTTTTAAAATCAAAATAAATATATTTTTTAAATAATTCCCAAGTAACAAGATATCAAATAATTAGATTAAATATAGAATAAAAAACCATTAAATAAATATTTTTTGTAATAAAAAGTAGAGAAAAAATAATAGTATAAACAAAAAATAATATAATTATTTGATAAAAAATATCTATTTTTACAATCCATTTATTTTCAATAATTGATTGAACTTCATTTGCAATTATTTCAACTCAAGGTGATAAAGCATCTTTTGAAACAGGAGTTTTATATGTATCTCAAAGACTTTCGTGATAATCTCAAACTAAAATTATTTTATCTTTTAAATCAATTTTATTTCAATTATAATCATAAAATACTCAATTATAAGCATTATGAAACTGAATCGCAGTGTATTTATCATATGGCAATGAAAAATAATTTATAAATAAATTATTATTTAATCTAACATTTTTTTGTAAATATATTTCAGAAATAACTTGGGAAATAGATTTTGAATTATTTATATTTTGGGTTCTAGATCTTATAACTCAATCATTTGAAAAATCTATATTTGCATATCAAAGTTTTGCATTTTCTGAAATAGTCTCAATAGGATAAACGTCATAATCTTTTGAAAATTTTCAATTTATATCAACTCTGTAAGAATAGGGAAGAACTACGTTTTTTGATGATTTTATTAAATTTCAAAAATCGCTATCTATTGTTGATAAATAATTTTTCTCATAAATAGTATTTTCATATTTTTCATAAATTTCATCAACTTTTTCTGTTGAAGAATTAGTAATTTTTTGATATAAATCCCAATCAAAATTTTCTGGAATAGTTTTTGTAGAAAAAAAATAGTCAAAAAGTATAACTTTTGGTTTTTGAGAAATAAGCTCTTGTAAAAGTCATTCATATCTTGATCTAGTCCAGTTTCATGATTCTCAAAAATATTTAACAGTTTCGCTATCAACTCAAATAATAACTATATTTTCAGATACTTTTTGGGTTTTTAAATTGTTTATCATAAAGAAATCATAAAAATAATTTCAAATATTTTCAAACAAGCAAAAAAATATTATTGGTAATACAGTAATTAATCAAAGAAAATAAAGTTTTAAAAAGTTTTTCATTTTGAGTTATTTTAGTTTTACTGATGAATCTTTTGCTGTAGATATAGTTTTTCAAGTTGATTTTTTACTTGATTTATTAACTTTTATTTCTAAAGAGTCTTCGTATTCTAAAATAATTTCCTCGTTTTTCTTTGGTGTTCTAGCCATTTTTTTAAAATTACATAATAAAATTATCCACAATTATAACTTAATTATGATTTTTACAAAATTTTATTGGTCTTTTTTTGGACTTTTTGAAAAAAGTATATTATAATCGTATTACCTTTTTAGTTATTTTTGTTTTTTCATATTATTATTAATTTTATTAAAATGTGAAAAAATAAAATAATTATCGAACCATGAGTTAAACAAAAAATAGTCTATTCTGAAATATTATCTGAGAATGAAAAAGATAATTTTCTCAGATATATAGCTTACTTTACGCCAGAAGAGAAGCAAGAATTATTACTCATGATATAGTTGCAAAATAGGGAAGTATAACTTCCTTTTTTTGTTGAAAATAAATTTGCAAATTAAATTCTAATTCATAAAATCATTTAGTATTTTATATTTTAGAAAAACTTAAAAATGACAAATAAAAAAGAAAAAAATCCAAAAAAAATAAATCCAACATCTAATTGAACAAAATCTATAATTTGGCTAATTATTATTTCACTTTTAATAGCTTATTTAGTTCCAAATTTTTATAAATGAGAATTATATATTGATCAAAATGTTTCTCTAGATACTTTTACAAAAAGTTATAATTCTTGAATTTATAGAGAAGTTTTGATTGATTGAAATAAAGCAATTGCGACTTTGAGTTGAGAATTAGTAGAAGAGTGAATTAAAAAAATTCCAAGAGATATAGTTATACTTCCTCAAAATGATAGTTTAAAAGATTTATGACTTTTAGATACTACATTTTCTTGAAGTCAGATAAATACAAAAGTTGAAGTAAAAGATTTAACGAGCGAAAAATTTTGGGAAGAAATGCTTCCAACAATTATATTATTCATACTTTTTGCAATAATTGCTTTTTTTATCATTTGAAGAATGTGATGAGTAGCATCAAATGCAATGAGTTTTTGAAAATCAAGAGCAAGAATTTATGATAAAAATAAAGATAAAGTTTTATTTACTGATGTCGCTTGAGCTGAAGAAGAAAAAGTTGAGCTTATGGAAATAGTAGATTTTTTAAAAAATCCTAAGAAATACAAAGATATTTGAGCTAAAATTCCAAAATGAGTTTTACTTGTTTGACCTCCAGGAACCGGAAAAACTCTTATAGCAAGAGCTGTAGCAGGGGAAAGTTGAGTTCCTTTCCTGAGTATTTCCTGAAGTGAATTTGTGGAAATGTTTGTTTGAGTTTGAGCAAGTCGTGTAAGAGATCTTTTTGAACAAGCTAAAAAATTAGCTCCAAGTATAATTTTTATAGATGAAATAGATGCAATTGGTAAAAAAAGATGACCTGGACTTTGAGGATGACATGATGAAAGAGAACAAACTCTGAACCAAATTTTAACTGAAATGGACTGATTTGATCAAGATACAAATGTAATAATTATGTGAGCTACAAATAGAGCTGATGTATTAGATAAAGCGCTTTTAAGACCAGGAAGATTTGATAGAAAAGTTACTATAAATTTACCAAATTTAGAAGATAGAGAAAAGATCCTGCAAGTTCATTCAAAGTGAAAACCTATTGCAAAAGATATAGATTTCAAAGCATTAGCTTCAAAAACTGTTTGATTTAGTTGAGCTGATTTATGAAATTTGATAAACGAATCTGCTATAATTACAGCTAGAAAAAACTTGAAAGAAATAACTTGAGAAATCATAACTGAAGCATTTGAAAAAATAGTTATGGGATTAACTAAAAAATCTCAAGTTATGAATGAAGAAGAGAAAAAAATTACAGCTTATCATGAAGTTTGACACGCTTTAGTTTGAAAATTACTTCCAAATACTGATCCTGTTCATAAAGTTTCAATTATCTCTAGATGATGAGCTTTATGAGTAACTTGGTTTTTACCTGAAAGAGATAGACTTTTAGTTTCAAAAACTAAATATCTTGATGAACTAGCTACACTTTATTGATGAAGAGTTGCTGAAGAAGTATTTTTTGGAAAAGATAATATTACCACTTGAGCGTCAAATGATATAGAAAGAGCTACAAAAATTGCTCGTGATATGGTAACAAGATTTTGAATGGATGAAGAAATTTGAGCGGAGAATTTCGCGACTGATAGTGTGAAATGAAATTATCTGGATGTTGAAGGAGCTACAAAACCATTTTCTGATAAAACACAAGATTTAATTGACACAAAAGTAAAACAAATACTTGCAAATGCTTATAAAACAGCTCGTGATTTAATTACTAAAAATAAAAAATTACATGAAAAGATTGCTGAGGATTTGCTTGTAAAAGAAGAAATAAATAGAGAAGAATTTGATGCTTATTTTGCTTAATAAAAAGAAGTTTAGATACCTAAACTTCTTTTTAGTTTTTCTAGTTCTTGATTTAGAACTTCTTGATAATATTGACTTAAAGATTTTAAATCAATATTATCTTCTGTATTAGAAAGATTTAATATTATATATGCAATCTTAACTAATAAGTCTATTAAAAGGTAATTTCAATCAAATCACAAACAAGCTTTTAATAAATTTTTTAACTGTTTTAGGTCAGAATTTTTTTCATTAATTAATCAAATTACTTTTTGAAAATTTAATTTAAATATTCTATCTAAATATTCATAAATACTTTCATTTTCATTTTTTAATAATCTTCTAATTATATAATTTAATATTTTTCTTGTATAATTTCAACTTCATCTTCAAAATCAAGAATGATTTGTACTAGAAGTATTATCTGGATGAAAATTATTAATAATTCAGTTTAAAAAATCCGTTATTTTTCTTACTAAATTTTCTTTTTCTTCTTCAGTTCATTTTCTATAAATTTCAAGTATTTTTGCATCAATTTTATTTTCTGGAACTATATCTAAATCGTTTCAATTTATCTGATTAATAAAATTTATTAAATCTTCTTCATATCATCACTTTAAAAAAGGAAATACAACTTTTTCTAATTCTCATACTAATAATCAAACCTTATCTATAACATCTTTTGTTATCAATTCTTTTAATCTATTAATTTTTTCACGACTTATTTTTAAAAAATCTCAAAAATCTTCACTATAACCTTCAATACTAATATTTGCAAATTTAAATAAACCAAATAATATCTCTAAATATTCTAGTTTTTCATTTGATAATTCACTTAAATATAAAATAACAAGCTCTTCTTTAAAGTTTTCAGAAAGTCTTTTTCATATATTAATTAATAGTTGAATTCTTTTTATGTTAAAATTATCAAACTGCAATCACAATTTATCAATTAACTCTTTAGATAATTCTTCTTTAAAAATTGATTTTATTTTTAATACTAAATCATTTCTTACTTTTTCTATATCAAGCATTCAACATAACTCTTTAATATTAATTTTTTCTCAATTAAGTAAAGTTCTTATATATAATTCTTTTGGATATAATTTATTTATTAAAATTTCAAAATCTTTTTTAGATATATTATTA